>JBOHRF010000135.1:0-12629 GCA_050732575.1 Longimicrobiales bacterium | reverse complement strand
GGTGACCAGATGGGACTGGCTCCTTTGGCCAACATCCGGTTGTGCGTGGCATCGATGTTCATGATCCAGAGCGCTGCATCCCAGCGGTCTTCCAGCTTGTTGACCGCGCGCCGCGTGTAGATGACCTGTTTGCCATCGGGTGAGATTTGTGGACCTGCTACCTGCTCGAAATCGAGGTAATGTTGAACCGTGAGCAGCGTGTCAGACGGTTTCTCCTGACCCTGTGCCGGCGGGCTGAAGTACAGACCGAGCAGAACAACCGAAAGCGTATGAGCGGCGGCGCGCATGGCTCCTCCCTGGAGGGTAACTGCGAGCAAACTAGCGGCAGGCAATGCAACTGCAAATGCAGGGCACGGTCACACGCGGTATTGAAATCGGGAACGGGCATCAAAAACGTCGGCCAATGGCAAGATTGAAACGACCCTGGCCATCCGATGCCAGGCCGTAACCGGCTTCGATCATACCGATGGGAATCGACCAGATGGCGCCCAACTCGGCGCCCACCATGCCATCTGATGTGTTCCAATCGTCCACATTAGTGCTGACCGCGCCCGCGCGCAGCCGAAGGCGGACATGCCCGTTCAACATGGGCAAGGCAGCATCCGCACCGGCCACGATGCGCGCACGACCGCGCCGTTCGCCCCAGCGCAACCCTGGAATGGCATGCTCATCTCCGAGCGCAGGCAGCACATCTACGGGCGCACGCGCGCTTACCGCGCGGGCATCGATCAGGGCCGCGACCTGGAGCGCTTTCCACTGCGTGCCGCGCGAGCCGCTCAAGGCTACCCGCGTGTACGTGCGCGATCCCCAGCGCCGCTCCGCTTCCACGAGTAAGGGTAAGCCGATGACCTGACCTGCGGGCGGCACGGACGCCAAACGGAACAGCGGACCGATCGCGCTGCCCGTGGCAGCATCTTCAGGAGCGACCTGTTCCGCACGACCCAGCAGCGAGAACAGACCACGTCGCAGAAGAAAGGGCGATTCGATTCCGATCCAGCCACCAGCCCGCACAACTTCGAGATCAGCGCGCGGTTCATCATCGAAAATCCGAACTTCGCGTTCTTGCACGTGTGCGCCCACGCTCCATGTCCAACCGCGCACGCGCAGTGAATGAATGCGCGCGGACAGACTCGCCCACTGCTGCAAACCTCCGGCGCTGCTCGCCATACTGAACACCGCGGGGCGGCCACCGAGCGCGCCATGCCGATCAATGGTGGCCCAGCCCTGCCCGCCCAGATCGTTGTCGTAGCGCGCGCCAAACGCGAGCGCTTGTACGGGCGCTGCGTCCATGCGAATGTGCAGTACCGGCTGGCTCGTGTCAGCGCGGCTCACGCTCACGTGCGGCCACACGCCCTCCAGCAATCCGGTCGTGAACAGCCGATCCAGGGCCGCCAACACGACCGCGGGATCGTACGGTTCTCCGGCCACGCGCCCGAAGAAACGCTGCGCCAGCGCACGCAGCGCAGAGTCAGGCGCTTCGATATCAACACGCGAAAATGTCTGCGGTGCGGGCGGCAGCTCACGCCGTTTGCGCTGGTTGGCTGGGGCCAACGGACGCAAATCGCGCCGGGCAGCAATCCGCCCGGCCTCGATCAAAGCGGCCGGGTCACGGGGGAACAACGGTCCCGCAAAGGCCGCGTCCGCGCTGGGCAGCACCAGCAAGTCGGGCGCAACCGTGTCGCGCTGCAGATTCTGCAGCATGAGACTCAGCGAGCGCTGTATGACCGAAAGGGGCGCGAGCGACTGGATGCGCTCGCTGGGACGGCTCACGTCGACGCCGATGATGCGCGTAGCGCCCAACCGACGCGCGATGCCGATGGGAAAGCTGGCCGCAATGCCACCGTCCACCAGAACGCGATCGTGCCACAACACGGGCGCAAAGAACCCCGGGTAGGCCATGCTGGCGCGTACCGCGCGCGCCAGATCGCCTTGGTCCAGCACGACGATTGCCCCGTCCTCGAGATCGGCGGCAACGGCGCGATAGCGACGGGCCAGCCGGTCGAAATCGCCACGACTTCGCGCGTTGGCATCGAAGAACAAATGCGCAAGCGCGCGATTCACTCGCCACTGGCCGATCAGGCCACGGCGCGCACGCAAGCGCCCGATTTGAAGATCGTAAACGAACGCCGGCAAGCGGATGGCACGATCCGGCCCCACCACTACGGGTGTGGGATCGAATATCTCGCTCCAGCGCGTCCCTAGGATCCGTAAGCGAATCTGCGTGGGCTCGTAGCCGGCGGCATACAAAGCACCTACTACTGCGCCCATACTGGTGCCCACCACCAGGTCGGCGTCGTAGCCCAACTCTTCGAGCTGCATGACCACGCCCACGTGCGCAAGCCCGCGCGCACCGCCACCACTCAGCACCAGCGCTTGTTGCGCTCTACCCCACGCCGGATGGGTAAACGCTCCCAGCAGTAGAGCCCATTTGAGCAGTCGCCGGCCAGGCACCGGTTGCACCGTTGTTCTCCCATTCAGGCGCTCGAACCTGATTGCAACTGCTGCGCCGGCATGGAGAATGCCGCAACATCGGGCCAGCTACCCGGAGCGCACCGCAGGAGGGCCTATGGAGAGCAAAGCCAAGTTGTTCGGGCATTCCATCCACCAGATGCTGATCCCGTTCCCGCTAGGCCTCATGACCACGGGTGCCCTCTTCGATCTGATCCATCTGCTCACCGGCAACGCCAACTGGGCGACATCATCGTTCGTTGTGATACTTGCGGGTGTGGTAGGGGGTGCGCTGGCTGCGATCTTCGGCGTGATCGACTTCCTGGCCATTCCCACCGCAACGCGCGCTTATCGCATCGGCATCACGCATGGCCTGGGCAACGTGCTGGTGGTAATCCTCTTCGGCGCCAGCCTGCTCCTGCGCATGGACCATCGAACGGAGCCAGGCGTTCTTGCGGTTGGGGTCTCGCTGCTCGGCGCCGGCCTCGGCATGGTCACGGGCTGGCTCGGTGGCGAGCTGGTCGACCGCCTGGGCGTTGGTGTGGATGACGGCGCCAACCTCAATGCGCCCAGCTCGTTGTCCGGTCCGGCCGTGCGCGAGCGTCCCGTCATCGGCGACTGAACGGTTTGCGTCACGGCCCCCATTGCGCACGGCGGATCACGCGCAACATGAAAAGCAGTACAACGGCACCAGTGAAGGCCACGAAGATGGTGCCGGCCAGACCCCCAAACGGCGCTGCAACGCCGCGCACGGCCGGGGGGCAACAATCAAGCCAACCGGCCGGTCGCGGACTCATTGTGCGCGGGTAAGGCGCTTACTACTGACATTGAGACTGATGGGTTTTTCAAAGAGCAACGAGATGAATCCATTGATCGTCTGTTCTCCACCGCCCAACGTGTTGTACACGCCCACCACACGCGGCACGATCTCCGTTCCGTCCTCATACAGCTTCGACTTGATGGCTCCCAATGCGACCATGGCATTCTGTATGGTCGAGTCATCAATCCTTCCAGGCACGGGTATCAACGTCGTGATGTTCTCGCCGCTGATGCCCAACGTCTGGACCACTAACGTGCCCGTGACGCGGCCCGCCTGAGCCGCGGCGCCAATGCCGAGCAGATTCCCCAGGTCCACGTTCCCTTCGCGTACGGTGAGCGATGCCGTCAGCCGAAGTCCAACACCGACGTAGACCGGAACGAACGCGTCAAACACCTTTGTTTTCATGGTATCGCCCACAGTGGCTCGCCGAATGCCCGCATCGTCGGTCGCGATGTTAGCCGGAAACGATTGGGTCGTAAACTTGATGTAGTCCAGTACGACCTCGTAGCTGCGACCTTTGACGCCGATCTTCGCCGAGCCGAACTCCAGACGGCCGGCCGCGGAAAGTTCGCCGATGGCAATTCGGATGGTCTCATCCGCCAGTGCCTTGAGCAACGCTTCTCTCTGTGGATCGGAATCGCTTTGGGCGTCAGTCACGTTGACCGGGATCGGATCGAGCGGCGTGTATCCATACACGGGCGCCGTGCGAGGATCACCGGGCATCACGGGGATACGAGTAACGCAGCCCGGCGCGCTGACCAGAAGCAGGGTCGCGATAACCGGCCCGGGTCGAAATCGAAACATGGTCCAACCTCCGCTTTGAGGTCAGGATCACGGGTGGCAGAATGTCTGCGCCCGTTCCTCCTGCGTCAAAGTGGGTGGTTGGAATCACCGGCGCGTCATTCTCGAATCAGCGAGTAGCAGAGCGAATCACCACGGCGGGCTCGAGGACAAGGGGCGACGGCTCACGCCCTTTGCCGCTTCGGTGACACGGTTCACTCCGGGCGCAGCGCAATGAGCGGTTCCACGCGGCTGGCGCGGCGCGCGGGCAGCCAGGCCGCCACGATCGCGGCCGCAGCGAGTGTGCCCGCCACCGTAACGAACGTGATGGCGTCCACCGGTTTCACATTGAACAGCAGACCTTCCATGACGCGTGTCCCGGCCAGCGCGCCCAGCAGTCCCAGCGCTACACCGCTGGCAACCAGCGCGCCGCCGCGTCGCACCATGAGCAGAAGCACATCGGCCGAGCTAGCGCCCAGTGCCAGACGCACGCCAATCTCCTGCGTGCGTTGTCGCATGAACTGCGCGGTCACGCCGTACACACCCACCACGGCGAGTACGAACGCCACCGTGGCAAAGAGCAGCAGCAGCGCCATGAGAAACCGCTCGCGGGCCAACGCCAGGTCGCGCACGGCTTCCATGGAGCGCACGGCGAGGATAGGCAGGTTGGGATCGAGCTCGAGCACCAATCGGCGCACGTCGGGCAACACAGACATGGGATCGCCGGCCGTGCGCAACACGATGTGCATCGTGATGTACCACTCCTGCGTATACGGCTGAAGTACTTCGATCTGCGGTTCCAGCGCAACGCCACGCTGCCGCTCATTGGCGGCCACGCCCACGATCGTATACCAGACGGACGTGCTATCCGGCACGCGCTCGAAGGCCAATCGTTGTCCGATCGGATCACGGTTCGCAAAGAACTTGCTGGCCAGCGCCTCATTGATCACCACGACCGGCAGGCTCTGCTTGCGGTCAGCTGCGCTGATGTCGCGCCCGCGCAGCAAGGGCACGCGCATCGTGCGCAAGTAGTTCGGCGTAACCACTCGCTGCACGACCTCCGTGCCGTATTCATTGGGCGCGCGGCCCGCGATCACGAAGTCGTTGGTGTTCCCGTCGAACCGAAGGGGTAGCGCGCTGGTGGCGGCCGCGTCTTCCACTCCTGACAGCCCGGCCGCACGTTCAACCAGCCGCTCATAAAACAGGTGGGTCTTTTCCGGCTTGTCGTAGCGGGCATGGGGCAGGCGCAGGGTCACGGCCAGCACGCCGCGCGCATCAAAACCCGGATGCACGCGCAGCAACTGCTGAAAACTGCGCACCAACAAGCCGGCGCCCACTACCAGTATCAACGCCACCGCGATTTCAGCCACGACCAGTGAGCCGGCCACCGTGCGCGCCGAACGCCCCAGTGCACCAGTGCGGCCACCTGCTTTCAGCGCGGCAACGGCACTGGCCCGGTGCACCCATGCGGCGGGCACGGCGCCGAACACAAGTCCGCAACCCAGGGTGACGATGGTAACGAAGGCCAGCACACGTCCATCCGCGCCAAAGCTGGAGCTGGGCATCAGTCCCTCGGGCTGCAACGAAATGAGGAACTTCGTGCCCAGGACGCCGAGCAGCAGCCCAGCCGCACCGCCCAACACGGCGAGGGCCAGGCTTTCGGTCAGCAACTGACGAATCAAACGAAAGCGATTCGCACCGAGTGCGTTGCGCACGGCCAGCTCTCGTTGGCGGCTGGCTGCTTTCACCAGCAACAGATTGCCTACATTAGCGCAACCGATCAGCAGCAGCAGACCCACTGCACCCATCAGCAGGAGCAATGGCTTGCGCGTGTTCCCAATCAGGAACTCGTGCAGCGGCGTCATGCCTGCACCCATGCCCCGGTTGGTGGCCGGATGCTCGCGTTGCAGCTGACCGACTACCGTCTGAAGCTGCGCGTTGGCTTCCCGCTCCGACACTCCGGGCCGCAAGCGCGCGATGCCGCGCATCCAGTGGGCCTGCCGAAACCAGACTTCCGCACGACTCGCCGGCGCGAAGCGCGTGGGCAACCAGACATCCACTTCGGCGGCAGGATACGCAAATCGAGCGGGCATGATGCCCACCACACGGTGATCCAGGCCTTCCAGCGTGATCTTGCTGTTCACTGCCTCCGTACTTGCGCCCAACGCACCGCGCCAGAAACGCTCGCTGATCACAACCAGCCGTTCTTCCGCGTCCCACGTCTCTTCCCAGCGCAAGGCGCGCCCATGCAAGGGCGGCACTCCCAGCACGGAAAAGAAGTTGCCCGTGACTTGGGCCAGCCCGACCGCGCGCGGCTCGCCTCGACCGCTGAACACGACCTGCCCCATCGCCGTGTATCCGGCCACATCCGCGAACGCCGGCACGCGCTCTCGCCAATCCAACAGGTTGGCCGGTGCCGTGTTCTCCTTGTACCAGTTCTTCTCCGCGTTCTCCTCCCACAGCATGTACAACCGCTCCGGCTGTGGGAATGGTAGCGGTCTCAAGACCACCGCGTTCACCGCCGAAAAGATCGATGTGTTGGCGCCAATGCCCAGCGCCAGCACCAGCACCGCCGCCGCCGTGAAACCCAGATTGTGCCGCAAACCGCGCAGCGCGTGCCGCACATCGTACACGAAGTCTTCCAGCGGACGCACTCCGCGCGCATCGCGCGTCTCGCTCCGATAACGATCGATACCGCCAAATGCGCGCGTCGACGCGCGCCGCGCTTGCTCCGCATCCTGCCCCGCGCGCACCCGAGCGGCCACGTCCATCTCCATATGAAAGCGCAGCTCCTCATCCAGCTCGCGATCCGCTCGACCCGTGCGGAAAAACCCTCGCCCGCGCTCGCGCAGCTCAGTCCACCAGCTCATGGCGCGCCTCCTGCCAATACCCAGTTCACGGCCATCGATGCGCGCTCCCAACCGGCGCGCTCCGCCGAAATCTGTTTGCGACCTACCGCGGTCAACGAGTAGTAACGCGCGCGCCGATTGTTCTCCGATACGCGCCACTCCGAGCGAATCCAGCCCTTGCGCAACATGCGCTGCAGCGCCGGATACAACGAGCCCTGGTTCACCTGGAATACTGCGCGCGACAACTGTTGAATGCGCTGGGCAATGCCCCAGCCGTGCATCGGCTCCAGGCTCAAGGTCTTCAACACCATCAGCTCGAGCGTCCCCTGTAGCAGCTCACTGGTCGCGTCCGGCATGCCCGCCCCTTTGGATGATCTACAGGAACGATTGCGCCGCTCCTTTAGGTTGTCAACAGGAGGGGGGCGGACGGCGGACGGACCACCACCACGTTCTCCCGTTTGGGCGCATTCGAACATGGACGTGGGTTCGTATGGGTGTCAGGGGTCTGCGGACGCCGTGGAGAGCACCGTTGTTCCTGCGTCGGCATGCGGAAATGGGCCAAAACGGGAGAACGTGGTGGTGGTCCGCCGCAGCTTCGTTTGCCCCTCGTTCTGGACATGGCCTCGCGGGCCGCAGCCCGCGCTGTCGATTCCGTGCTTGACGCGCACGCTCGAATACGAGACCAATGACTTTTTTGAAGGGCTGGACCGCAACGGCAACCGCATGCTGAGCCGCACCGAGTTCATCCAGGGCTGGTTCGGCATCTTCGACACGAACAGGAACAAGTCCTTGAGCCGGGACGAGTTCCGGAATTCCATCGAATCGCTGTCCGTCGAGTTGTAGATACGTCACTCGTTACGGACGAGTGTACGCCAGATGGCGGGATCTTCCTGTCCCAGACGCCAGAGCGCGAATCGATGGACGCCTTGCGCTTCGATTTGGCGAACCAGTGTACGCAGCAACTCGGCATCGGTAACCCACAAATCCCAGCCGTCACTGCGGGCCCGCAGCGTGTGCGAGTCCCGGTCGCGCTGCAGGGATACGCGCGCGGCCGTGGTAATGCGCTGGGCATCGCGGAAGCCGATCGGCTCGGTAGCTGCACCGGACCGCCAGCGGTATCCGTAGGTCGGCAGGCCCGCTAACAATCGGTCCGGTCCAACCTCCCTGAGCCGCACATCGAGCGCGTATTGCACCCAGGCCGGACCGGAGATGGGCCCGGGTTCGGAGCCTGCCCAGTGCTGGTCGTACAACATCACGAGCAAGTAGTCCGCTACACTCAGCAACCGACGTGCAGGGTAGGCCACGGTATCCGTGGCCGGAATGGCCAGCACGATGGGTGTAACGGCACGCCGACGCGCGGAGTCGGCCAGGGCGCTCACCACGCGCACGAGTGCGTCCAGATCAGCGGGCTCGAGCGCTTCGAAGTCGAGGACCAATCCCCGATAACCGCTGGCGGCCGCGTGCGTGGCAATGGCAGCTGCGGTGCGGGCCAGCAATGCGCGATCGCGCCCGAGCATCCGAATGGACCGCGGGTGAAATCGTTGGCCGTGCCAGCTCGTGACTAAGGCCATGCGGCGCGGTGCGCGCGCGCGCGTAGCCGTGGTGTCAGGAAACGGAGATGGAAGGATGGGCTGGGCCGTTGTGCTGTCCAAAGCAATCCAGCCGCTCACCACGGCATCCAGGTGTGGGCCGAAGTCACGCAGACTCGCGTGACTTGCGGGATCCCACGGTCCGGTGAAGGCCCAGTACTCCCGTCGAGACTGCACCTCCGTAGTGCGCACTACGGAAGCGGCAAGTGTGAGAATTACACAAGCGGAGCAGAGCAGAAATCGAATCATGGAGTTGGCATGTGAATTGAACACCGCGCGCCGGTGGAAGCGACACCGCCTCTACTCAATGGTCGTGCCAGATCTTTGAGCGAGCATGCAGCTGGGTGAGGCATGAGCGTGCATTCGATGGCCTTATGAAGCGATGTTCGCACGACGCGGATTCCGAGAACCGACCACACACTGAAAGCGCCGCGACACAGGTCGGGCGTTGAGAATGATTCACAGCGGTATCGCACCACTCGATCAGCAAGTCGGCGGGATGTCCCCGGGTCGCCTGCATTTACTGACGGGCGGTCCGGGTACGGGCAAAACCACGGCCTGCCTCAATTTCTTGCGTGCCGGTCTGGACGCGGGCGATGATGTGGTGCTGCTCACGCTGGACCGGCCCGGTGACCTGGTGGCGCATGCGCGCTGCCTCTCCTTGGAGCTGGAGCCGGCCGTGCGCAGCGGCCAACTCGAGCTGCTGCGGTTCAAGCCGGACTTCACCCGGGCACTGGCCAATGCGGTTGTGCCGGATCGTTCCATCGGTGATCTCGATCGCTTGCTCATGGGCATCCGCTACGCACGCGTGGTCATCGATCCCATCACGCCATTCCTGGCTGACAGCTCCGTGTCGGGCGCGGTAGTGGCCGCCCTGGCCCATTGGTTGGACCGATTGGGTGCGACCTCTCTGCTGACCTACCCCGCCGATGTATCGGATGGGTACGACGCGCGGCTCGATCCCATCGTGCAGCGCGCCGCCACCATTGCGCACCTGGCCAGGGGCAATGCCGGGACCCATCGCATGTCCATCGTGCAAAACCGGGTGAGTGCAGCGCCATTATCCGCAATCTCTTTCGCATGGAAGCCGGATACTGGGCTTTCACCGCTCAGTTGGCGGCATCAGGCCGTAGTGGATTCACCGCCCGCAAGAAATGGGGATGGCCCGCAGCCGCTGGATCATGAAAGCCTGATCCGCGCTATTGCCGCACGCAACACCCATGAGTTGCCGCTGCAGTACGCCCTTGTGATTCTGTACTATCCCAAACCCTCGCCCGAGGCTCTGCACGAGCTTGCGCAGTTGGCCATGGGCAGGATTCGCCTCGCCCATGGCGACCTAGCCGCGGTCCTGGGCGATCGCGTTGCGGTTTATCTGCACGGCGCGCGGTTGTGTGACACGGGACCCTTCATCGAGCGCGTGCGCACGCAGTGGGCACGCAAGCATCGCGGCGCGTTGCGCATCGAATCGTTGGCGTATCCAGCCGACGATGCGCGCTTGAAGGCCTTGCTCGATATGGCACAACCGGCATGAAGCGCGCCTGGTACGCCGCCTTCTTCGCACTGGCCGTGGTAGCCCTCTCGGCTGCGGGCGTCACTGCCTTTCGCCGGCTCGATGTCATGACGCGCGCACAGCAGGATGCCGCCGCAGCGGCCGCCTCCTGGCCGCGCGCCAGCGTGCCCATGCAGCAGTCGTTCGTGCCCATCGCGGCCCAAGCCGCGGACTACGCGAAGTATGAAACGGAAGACGCGACCTGGCGCAAGCGCAACGCGCGGCAGTACAGCCTGAGCGAATTGCGGGCACGCGGCGACGGGCGGCGCTCACCGCAACAGGCATTGCAGGATCGCGTGTTCGTGCATACCAAACGCGGCGATCGAGGCAAAGCGATCGCCGAGCTGGAGCGCTGGGTAGCGCAGCACCCGCACGATGAGCCCGCGCTGTTGTGGTTGGCGCGCCTGCTCAACGAAAGCGGACGCAGCGGCGAGGCGATCGCGCGCTATCGCCAGTTGCTGGGTACGCAACAGGAAGCGGGCCGACAATGAAGGGCCGCGTGCCGGTATGGTCGGCCATGGCGCTGTTGAGCCTGATGGCCGTGCAGCCTGTATTCGCACAACGCCCGGGCAGACAAAGCGCAGCGCGTGAAGCACGTGCTTCCGTGCGGGCGGAACTGGCAGGGGTGCTGCTGCAGGCGCGCCGATACGATGAGGCAGCGCGCGAATTTGCGACGCTGGTGGCGCGTGATCCGGGGAATGTCGGCTATCGCATGGGGCTGGCCCGTGCCCTGGCCTGGGGCAAACGTCCGCGCCAGGCAGAGGAACAGCTGCGCATCCTGAGCCGTTGGCGGCCCAACGATCGTGAAGTCGAATCTCTGCTCCGCTCTGTACGGCAGAGCATCGAGCCGCGCGTAGATGAGGCGGCAACGTGGGTGGAGGAACGTCCTTCCTATGCGCCTTACCGGCGCGCGCTGGCGCGGGCACTGGTGCGCGACGGCGAGCCCAAAGCTGCACTGCCTTATTACGAAACTCTGCTGGCCACCGACACTACGGCCGCGCTGCGGCGGGAAGCTGTGGACGCACACATTGCCAGCCGCGCGTACCCGCGCGCCCTTGCGCTGTTGTATCGCTCGATCGAGCACGCGCCGCGCGACACGGCCGTGCGTCATACGCTGGCCAGCACGCTTTTCCTTGCCCACCAGGATGATGCCGCCCTGACGCAGTACGATACGCTGATTGCATGGTATCCGGCGCCCGCGCTTCTGCTGGAGCGCGCACGGCTCAACGCCCGTCGGCGGGACCTGACCGCCGCGGAAGCTGATGTCAACGCTTCCATTCGGGGCAAGGCGAGCGCGGGCGCCTACCTTCTTCTGGGCGATCTACACCGATGGCGTGGTGAGTTCGAACAGGCCCGCAGCGCGTACGGATACGCGCGCCAGCTCGCGCCCGATCAGCGCGCCGTACTGACGGCGTTGGGTCAGCTGGCGCGCGAGGAACGCCCGATCGTGGCCTTCCTGCCCGACCCTTTCGACGACCAGGGATGGCAGTTGCGCACCAGTTCGGTGAGCGACAATGAAGGCATGTCGTACGCACGCCTGGGTGCGCGGCGCGCCGTTTTATTCCGCGACGGACTCAGCGCCAGCGTGGACATGGAGCTGCAACGCATGGCCGAGCGTCCACCCGCGCTGGGCGATGGCGCGGGCGCCTTTGCTCTGCGTGTCGGCCTGGCCCACGTATTCAGAGACGGGGCGTTCCAGGCCAGACTCAGCGGTCAGAGCGGCATGGTCAATCACGCGCAGGGCGCCCTGTTTGCCGGAGGAGTTTCTGCCACCGGTTGGGTGAAGGCAACTGCGCTGTCCGTGCAGCTGGCCACCGGTCCCGCCTACCCGTCCCTGCTCACTATTGCTTCCATGCGTCCGCCGGACAACGCGCCGCCCTTGAGCGAGCAAACCTTCAGTGCTGCGCTGGGCGGTCCCATGGATCGTGCCGACGTGGCCTTGAGCGCGCAACGAGCCAACATCAGTGATGGCAACCGCAGGTCCAGCGTCCAGGTCGTTGTGCGCGTACCGCTGGCCGCTCGCCTGTCCGCGATCTCTCTGGGCCAGGGCATCTGGTTCGCAGACCGAAGTGAGTTGTATTGGGATCCCCTTGCCTACCTGGCCGGCGCCCTCGGTCTCGAGCTTTCCACAGGCAATGCGCGTGCGCTTTCTTTTGCCGCTCGCGTCCTGGCCGGACCTGCACGCACGCTGGAAGTGATCGTGAACGAAAGCAGAAGCCGGGAGGCTCGGCACGACGCGCTCAACCTCCATGCCGGTGGTGAGCTGGTGCACCGATCCCAGACGGGCGAGCTGGCCGCCACCATCACGTACGGCAGCGGTCGCACGGGTGTGTATCGCCGCCTTGAGATTGGTCTGCAGGCGCGGTTGGCACATTAACAGATGCGACCGGCGTGACGGGCCAGTCGGGAGATTCGGAGGCGTCGTGAAGGGGAGGCCCCGCTGGGTGAGTGGCGCCGCCGCACTGGTAGTGATTGCGGGTGTGGTGGTGCTCTACCAAGGCGGGTTCCCTGCCCCGGCGCTGTCCATTGGTGTCGCGCTCGTACTTGCCTTTCTGATCGTGCTACTCATCCGCTATCTGCTTCTGCTCTGGCTC
>JBOHRF010000134.1:0-12676 GCA_050732575.1 Longimicrobiales bacterium | reverse complement strand
AATCCGGCTAGCGCACGGACGTGGTTTCAAGGGCAGAAAACGTTGCAGTCTGTTGTTTCAGCCATGCACAGGCACTCGAAACACGAATAGGTCGATGGGCTCGACGATGGCCTGATGCAGCGCGCCGGCGGCATGCCTGCGCAGGGCCTCGAGCCCGGCCTGGAAGTCCCGGGCACTCAATCGGGCCAGTACTGAATCGCCACCAGCGGCAATCTTCTCGGCGTAGGCCGCCCACGTGGGGGCAATGGTCTGAGTTATCAGCTGGCTGGCCATGGTCTGAAATCCTGCGGCTTCAAATACTTCACGCACACGAGAGCCAGTGGGCAGCACCTCGTCCAGCAGAGGCCAACTGGTAGGAAAGAACGGAACGTATGGGTACGACGCAATCCGCTCGTGCGTTCCCGTTCTGACCAATACGGTGCCCGGGTCGCGCAGCACGCGCCGGCATTCACGAGCGGCCAGACCAGCATCACTGAAGTGATGAAAGCTCATCGAGATGAAGATCGCATCGACCGACTGCGCGGCGAGGGGGA
Organism: Longimicrobiales bacterium; assembly: GCA_050732575.1. Classification (GTDB taxonomy): domain Bacteria; phylum Gemmatimonadota; class Gemmatimonadetes; order Longimicrobiales; family RSA9; genus JBBDWZ01. Next base: position 12,143 of record JBOHRF010000134.1, on the reverse strand, counting down.
TCGCCTCCGCATGCCCCTGCTGATACTGAACGCGCTCGTCGCGCCGCTTCTGCCGTGCCTGCTCCAGCATGTTGGCGGACGGATCGAGGCCTATCACATCAGCATGAAAGCGAAGGGCAAGGCTTTCCGAGAAACGACCGGTACCGCATCCCAGATCGAGAATGACGTTAATGGTGCGACCATCCAAGTGTGCCTGCAGCGTATCCATCCACAAGTCCAGCATTTCGGGCCCGTGATCGCGCGCACGATCGTAAACAGCTGGGATGCCAGTGAGATCGTAGTTCATGTTTGAGGATGAAGAAGCTGCGCTCAGACGGCAACAGACAGATGAACCGGATGAGCCGGATGTTTCGGATGAACCGGGCTGAAACGGTAGAGCCGGTGCGAGCGGCAAGTCAGGTGAAAGGGGCAAACGGAGTGCGGGTGGAGCACTAAAGGCGTAATGGCGTCTCGACGCTAGAATGGCTTGTACAACGCGGTGGCACACGCAGCCCCAGCCAGCAAGGGCAGCACAACCAGCAATGCCCGCGCGTAACCCGTTCCAAACCGCGGAAGTACGATTGCGGCAACCAAGACAAACCAGATCGCCACCTTCATCATCACCCAGGCCGGCAGGCCAGCCTGAATGATGCCCATGCGGGCCAGCATGCCGAAGCCGCCCAACATGATCGCCAGCGCGGCCAGACCGTGAGCCGCGCCCATCACTCTACGATGCAGTGAGCTGGCGGGAGCGCCAAGCAACCCGCGCATCGCGGTGGACGCAAGGGCGGTCACCATCGTGAAGATGCCAACGAAATGCAACAGCTTGTAGGCGAAGTATGACACGCGGATCGCCTCAGGATGGCCGTGCAGCAGGTTGCCGCATGAGAAGACTGACCACCACGCTGAGAACCGCGAGCGCGCCGGCAAGAAACAGAGCCACGTGGTTAAAGAACGCTTGCGCATCGGCCGGCTGTGCGAGTGCACTCCACTTCAAGAAGATGAACGCTGGCAGTGCGATCACCAGCGCCGCGCCCCACAGAAAACCGCGTCCCGGGCGCCACCCGTACAGACCGGTCAGCAGCGCTGCCGGCGCAAGCGCCGGATCCACGCCCAAGTTGTTGTGAATCAGGTTGGCTGCCGCAAACGCCACGAAGGCCGTGAAGAGAATCCCGCTGCGCCGCGGTTGAACAACCGCGCCCCGTATCACCGTAGACACGTCCGTCCGACTCCCGTTAATGTGTGATCCCAAGCGCCGACCTGACCGTACGCACCAGATGCTCGGTCGCGCGGCGCGCGTCAAACTCCAGGCAAAGCTCATCAAACACTGGAAAACCAGTCAGCAGCGCCAGCGTTGCGCCCGCTTCCTCCACACTCAGATCCGCCCGCAACACACCCGCCTGATGCGCCCGCTTCGCCAACAATCGCATCTCGGCTCGACGATAGCGCTCGTACTGCTGCACCAGCTCTCGGATCTCCCTGTCCATTACCGCCAGCGCCAACGTCTTGCGCAGCGCTTCCGGCATGAGCGACCACGAACGACAACTCTCGCGTACCACCGCAATCACCGCCTCCGCCGCATCCGCCAAACCGCTCGCCGCCAGTACCCGCTCGTATTCCACTTGCCGACCCTGATCCTCGAACAACGCAGACAACAACTCACGCCGCGAGCCCACGCTCTTGTAAATCGTTTGCCGGCTCACTCCCGCCGCGGCCGCCACCTCCTGCACCGTCAGCCCCGTGCTCTCACTCCGGTTCAACAACCCATGCGCCGCTTCCAGGATGCGCGCCCGGGTGTCCGCGGCCGCCCGCTCCCGCCTGCGCATGTCGTAGCTACGTGCCATAGGTGCCCCATGCCGCACCCCGCGCGCACCGCCGTATCCTACTATTGAGTTGACAGTTTGTCAATTGAATTGGGACGAGGCTGGTTCGGCGATCGGGACGCTCGAGCCGGCGGCTTTAGCGATGTCAGTGGCCAGGAAAGGCAGGGCGAGTCCGGCCACACATGACCAGAACCACGGTGCGGACCGGTGCACGACATTCCGCATGACGCGCATCTGCAGAAGACCGACGCCGGTACCCATGCCGGCCCCGACCAGCACTTGCGCGCCGCCGATGCCAATGGTTTCGCCGAGTAGCGCCAGCGCCACGATGCAGGGAAGGCGCCGAGCACCCAGCCGGTCCAGGTAGCGCGTAGCCAGGCAAAGAAAAGGCTGCGGTTGCTCATGCTTCTTCGGTAAATGTGCGCGTCAACCATTTTCGTCAACGCCATCGAAGAACGAAACGATCCCTGATTCCAACGAATAGTCTGCGCCCACCACCATGAGACCGTCTTCCCTGATGAGTTTCTCCAGCAGCTCCGATCCGTGGCGAAGGTGATGCGTCGATGCGCGCACGTTGGCGCGCACTGCGTCGTTCATCCAGCCATCCAGGTTCGCGATGTTCCGGCTGGCGAGCAACGTCTCCAACGATGGCCGAATGCGCTCGACAATGGATCGCAGGTTCCCTGAGTGCGCGGTAGGCTTGCCCAACAATTCCTCCAGCGCGGCGGCAACTGCGCCGCATTGGGAGTGGCCGAGCACGACCACCAGGCGAGTTCCGAAGCGGGCCGCGGCGAATTCAACACTGCCCACCTGCGATGGCGCCACGATGTTTCCGGCAACGCGGATGACGAAGAGATCGCCGAACCCCTGGTCGAAGACGAGCTCCGCCGGCACGCGAGAATCCGAGCAGCCCAGCACAATCGCAAACGGCTCCTGTTGCGCCAATAACGCTGCGCGCCGCGTTTGATTCGAGACCGTAACCGTCCTCGACTCGTTGGCGACAAAACGCTGGTTCCCTTCACGCAGCAGCGCGAGCGCTTCAGTGGCGGAAATCATGGCAGCAGCTCATTGAAACTCTCGCTTGAATTCCTCGAAGCGGGCGCGCAGCTCGGCCATTTCCGTGCGTAGTGCGGCCAGGTCGCGCTCGAGCGCGTCAACGCGATCGGCCTCCACCGGCTGCACGGCCGCGGCAGGTTCGGGCTCGGGCGTATCCACCTGCGGCTCGCCCGAGAGCAGGTGGGCAAAGCGAACTTCTTTTTGTCCGGGTCGTCGCGGCAGTTGCGCAACGAGCGGGGTCGATAGTGACATCAGCGCCTGGAGCGTGATATCCACACGCGCCAGATCGGGAAACTCAAACAGCCGGGCGGTTCGCGTTCTGATCTCGCCCGCTGTTTGTGCGCCGCGCAACATGAGCACGCACATCACTGCAATCTCGGCCGGGTGCAGACTCATGGTCTCGGCCATCAGGTGCCGATATCGACGGGCGCGCGAATCGCTGCGGTGTACGGCCACCACGAGCGACCGGCGGTCCAGGTCCTCCAGGCTCTTCGCCACAGTTGCTTCGTCTACTTCGAGCACTGGATCGCGATTCGAGGTCTGATTGCATGCCGCAGTCAACGCATTGAGCGTGAGCGGATAGTAATCGGGCGTTGTACTCTCCTTTTCCATGAGTGACCCGAGTACACGTACGGCGACCACGTCCAATGGGGTGGTCATGGGTCAGGCACTTTCTGCCACGGTAAGGATCACCTTTCCTCTGGTTTCGTCCTTCATCATGTGCTGGAACGCGGCGCGCACGTCGCTCATCTGAAATGTACTATCAACGATCGGTGTGATCTTGCCGGCTTCCAGCAATGCCCGCAGGACAGCCATTGCATCTTTCCTGGTGGGCAATGGAAGATCTGGACCTCGCAATTGTTTCACAAAACGTGAGAGGACCATGAGCCCGAGAAAATAGGGGATGAGTCCAAACACGCGCTTGCCCGACGCGCCAAACCGCTCATGACCGATCAGTAGGTAGTGTCCGTTGGGCTCGAGCACGCGCCGGCAGGCCGAGAATGGGTGGTTGCCCGGCACATCGAAGATGAGATGGTAACGGTCGGGGCGGCGCGTGAAATCCTCGCGCGTGTAGTCAATGACTTCATCGGCTCCGAGTGAACGGAGCATGTTCAGCTTGTTCGTGTGGTCCACGGCGGTCACGTGCGCGCCGTGCGCCTTGGTCAGCTGCAGTGCGAGCGCACCCACGCCGCCCCCGGCGCCGTTGATCAGCACCTTCTGCCCCGCGCGCAGCTGACTCAGGCCGCGCAAGTTGAGTAGAGCGATGAATCCGGACGTGGGCACGGAAGCCGCTTGCTCGAACGTGATGTTGGCTGGCTTCAGCGCCAGCAGCGCCTTGTGAACGGCCACGTACTCCGCATACGCGCCGCCGTTGACCCACTGCTGTGTAACGATCGTTTCGCCGAAAACGGGGTCACCCGGCCGGAACTCGGTCACGTTACGGCCAACGGCCTCGACGATCCCGGCCATGTCGGTGCCGGGGATGGGATTCCTGGGCTTGAATAGTCCCGCACCCATCAGGCGGAGCACCAAAGGCCGTCCACTCACAACGTGCCAGACATCGGGATGCAGCGAAGCAGCGCGAACTCGCACCAGGACTTCATCAGCGCCGATCGCTGGCTGTTCGACTTCGCGGAGCTCCAGATGGTCAGGAGATCCGTACTTTGCCTGGACAATCGCCTTCATTGCGTCAACGGCGCGGCATTGCTTTCAGCCGCTGACTGCATTCTGAGTAGGTTACCAGGGGAAAGCGCCGAACCCATTCCACCAATTCGCCAGCTCCTTCGAGAGAAGAACACGCGTTCCTGCGAGGCCTGTCAACGCTACGCGGCCGACGTGACCTCTTCATATGCGCAGGTCAGCGCATCCCGTGGATTGGGCTGACCGAACCGACCGAACGACTCGAATCCTTGGAGCGGATCGCGCATGGCCAGGATCTCTTCGCGCGACCGTCCGGCCTTTACGTGTGAATCCACGAACGCCAGCAGGGCGCCGAAGTAATCACGGAACTTGGCCAGTTCAGCTTGATTGCCCGTGACCGGCAGGCCGGTGTTGGCATGCCCGAAGATGTAGACCGTATCGGTTGTGTGATCCCGCACCGTGCGCTCGAGCACCGTCATCCAGTTGCGGATGGTGGCGCCGGCCGCACGGTCGACCACCGGGTGGCGCTGATTGAACATCAGGTCGCCCATGTGCACGACGTTGGCGCGCTCGAACGTGATGACCGCATCACCACTGGTATGCGCTCGCCCATAGTGGCGCGCCGACACCCGCTCATCACCCACATCTGCAGCCCAATTCTCTGTGAACGTGGTATCCGGATACAGCTGATCGGCCGGCGGTTGCGCGCCGGGCGGCTGGCGCATGTGCTCATCCGCCTTGGCGTGCGCCACCACTTTCTTGGCCGCGCCGCGAAACGACAGGTTGCCGCCCGAGTGGTCGCCGTGATGATGCGTGTTGATGAGGAAATCGACCGGCCGGTTTCCGGAGCGCGTGTTCAGGCCATCGAGGCACGCTTTGCCCTCGGCCGGGAACTGACTGTCGACCACGACCACGGCTCCTGCGTTGACCAGAAACCCAATGGTCCCGCCGCGCATGGTGAAATAGCCGACATTGCGGCGAATGGGCGTGAAGACCGCCGCCGCAGCCTGCTGCTGCATGGCAGCGGAGAGGCGCGGCCGCCCGAGCGCTGCTACCAGCGCGGCGGCGGCAGACGAGGCGAGGAAATCACGACGGCTGGGTGACATGGCGGTCTCCGTGAGTTTGCAATGGATGGACGAACTGGTGGGTAAGCTGCGCCAACCCCGCGCCGCGGTCAAACCCCAATGTCCTTACTCATCGGCCCTGACCTTCCCGCGCGCCTGAGAGCGCGTGAGACGGCGCGTGCTGTTCCAAAACCTCCGTGCCTGTCATGTCCGGCCTCGCCGGAAATTTGCGCATTACCCGTTGCCAGGAGGATTGCCTCTAACGCAGGACTACTAGCGGCGCATGCGCCGCACTGAGGAGAACAAGATGAACAGAACGTTAGCACACGCTCTCAGACAAGCACTCTTCGTGATCGCAGCCGTCGGGGTGGTAGCGGGGTGCAGCGACGAACCGCCGCTCGCGCCGGAGCCGCAGCCGGTCGCGCAGGAAATGGAGCCGGCGATTGCAGAGCAGGCCGCGCGCGTGCCCGCAGCCGAAGCGGCCCGGGCCATCGCTACGCTCATGGCCGCAACGGTTCGCTATCACAACCTGAACACGGCCATCGCGGATGGCTTCGTTCTGCTCCATCCGTGTGAGGAGCGTCCGGGCGAAGGTCCGGTCGGCACTGTATACGTGCACATGGGCCGGCTGGTGGATGGCAAAATCGACCCCGCCAAGCCTGATGCATTGATCTACGAGCCGTCGCAACGCAAGAACGGACGTCCGCAGCTGGTGGGCGTGGAGTTCGCCTTCCCTTACTCGATGTGGAGCGGACAGGAGCCGCCCAAGTTCCTGGGCAATTCATTCCAGCCCGAGGATGAGTTCGGCGTGTTCGCACTGCACGTTTGGGTCTGGAAGTTCAATCCCGAAGGACTGTTCGCGGAATCGAACCCGCGCGTGTCCTGCGGCGAAGAGTAACACACTGCAGCTTGGCTGGCGGTCCGCGACGCGGCGCTTGCTGCCGCGCCGCGGGCCCGTGCAGGAAAGCGGTAAGGAAAACCGTAAGAGACACCGAAAGAAACACAGTAAGAACAGACGTAAGAAGAATCGTAAGACATGGCGCAAGAAAGAGGGAGAGGGCAATGAAATTTGCAGCGACGCTCAGGCCTCCACTGGTCCTGTTGCTGGGTAGCGTGGCATTGGGAGGCTGTTCTGATATCGAGCCAGAACTGGCTACCGGTCCGGAGGTTCCGGTTGCTTCCTACAATGCCGACGAACTGGATAGCGCGTTGCGCGGCTACCTTGCGCGTTATGCATTCACCGGCCGCATTGCCCGGACCCTGGAGCAGCGGTTGGGCAGGCGCGTCGATGATCAGCTGGCTGATGTAGGACGATTGTTGTGGTTCGATCCGATTCACGGGCTGAACAACGACAATACGTGCGCGGGCTGCCACTCTCCGACCAACGGCCTGGGCGACACGCAGCCCATTGCAATCGGGATCGACAACAACCGCATTGTGGGGCCGGGACGGCGGGGTCCGCGCAATCAGCGCCGGTCGCCCATGGTGATCAACACCGCATTCTATCCGACGTTGATGTGGAATTCGCGTTTCCACGCGCCAGCGGGTGATCCATTCGACAACAGCCAGGGCTTCGTCTTTCCCGCTCCGGAAGGCACCACGCTCTCCTATCTGCCGCACTTGCTCACGGCGCAGGCCTTCATACCGCCAACCGAGAGGGTGGAAGCGGCCGGATTCCAATTCCCTGGCAACAACGATGATATCCGCGATGAAGTTGTGCGTCGGTTGAACGCGAACGGCAATTATAGAAAGCTGTTTGCGCGCGTGTTCCGCAGTGTGAAGGCAGGAGCGCCCATCACGTACGACCATTTTGCCCGGGCCATCGCTGAGTTCGAGTTCAGCCAGGTATTTGCCGATGCCCCCATCGATCGTTATGCGCGCGGCAGCCACGACGCTTTGACCCGGTCGCAGAAACGGGGCGCAGTACTGTTCTTTGGCCGGGCCGGCTGTGTTGCGTGTCATGCTGTGTCGGGCGAGTCGAACGAGATGTTCAGTGATTTCCGGCAGCACGTGGCCGGTGTACCGCAAATCAATCCATCGTTGAGCAACATGGTGTTCGATGGCCCCGGCGCGAACGAGGATTTTGGCCTCGAGCAAGTGACCGGGAATCCGGCGGATCGTTATGCGTTCCGCTCTTCACCGCTGCGCAATGTGGCGCTGCAAACCGCATTCATGCACAACGGCGCATTCGTGCGGCTGGCTGATGCCATGCGCTACCACCTGGACGCATTGAGTGGTGCCGCAACGTTCAGCACGGCTCGACTGCCGGCCGATTTGCGCGGTCCGTTGGGTCCCATACAGCCCGTGCTGGAGCGGCTCGATGCGCGGCTGCGCAAGCCCGTGCGACTCAGCCAAGAAGAGTTTGAAGACCTGGTCGATTTCGTGCGTGACGGGCTGCTGGACCCAGGCGCAAGGTCGCACCGCCTGCGCCATCTCATTCCCGAGAAACTGCCCAGCGGGCGACCGAATCTGATATTTCAGTAAGACCGAAGCTGACGGTCCCGTTGCCATCCCGAGCAGCGCGCTGCTGAGTGGTCGGACGGCCGGCTACCATGATGCGGGAGCCAGGAGCGGGAGTTAAGAGCAGGAGCAGGCGGGAGCGGGCCTGTGCGCACCGATCATTGGCAGGCCGGCACGCGCGCCCGGCCGCGCCGGCTCCCGTTATGCGCTCCCGCTCCCGAACAGGGTGAACCGAAAGCATGGCAGGCGGACAGAACCAGGGCGACGCCTACGAACGAGGCAGGGAGCGCCCTGAGGAATTCATTGAGCGCTTCAGTACGGATCAGGGTCGGCGCGCACATGTCTTCCGCCTTCCGGAAGTCCTACTTCGAGCTAACCGTAACTTCATTCGAGTACGCCTTGCGCAGACCCGCCAGGTACTGATCGAACAGCCCGGCCATCGACCGATGCTCCTCCTTTACGGCATCACGATACTTCGCGTCCGTGAGGAAGTGATACATGACACCGGCCATGATGCGTGCATCGAACAGGAACCCCGTGTGGCCCACCTCTTTGAGCGAATCTTCGAAGCGGGGCAGCGAGTGGCCGGGCGCCGGCGATGTGAAGACGCCCACACCCACACCGGGAATATCACGGGAGACGAAGCCGGTCTCTTCGTAACCATCGGGCCGCTGCGGCTCGGCTTCGAGGCGCGGTGCATTCATCGATTTGGCAAACGCAAAGACCAGCTCTTCCAGCGTACCGAGTGTGATGCCATCGCGATAGCGGCCGTAAGTCTGAATCTCGACTTCCGTGCCCGTGGCCAGGGCCGCACCCTTCGCAGCATTCGCCATATGGTGGACGATGTGTTGCAGGTAGACTTCGTCGGGATAGCGGATATAGTAGTCGACCACCGCTCGATCGGGCACTACGTTGGGCGCCACACCGCCCTCGGGAATCACACCCTGGATGGAGGCTTCAGGCCGGAAGCTGGGCCGCATGGCATCAACCAGCGAATAGAAGTGCACGGCGGCGGACAGTGCGTTGCGGCCGTCCCACGAGCTGCGCTGATGCGCGGACTTGCCTTTGAACACGTACTTCACTTCATCGATGTTGAGACAACACACGCCAAAGCCCGGTCGTGAGCGCGCGGTTTGATCGGTGCCGTGACTGCGGACCAGGATCTCCGCCTCCTTGAACACGCCCGCTCGCCACATGATCTCTTTGGCGGGCGGACCCACTTCCTCGGCGGGCGTGCCATAGATGCGGATGCGTCCCGGGATGCGCCGTTCTTTCATCAGCTCGGCAATGGCGAATGCAGCCGAGAAACCAACCGGCGACTGCGCGTTGTGTTGACAGCCATGGAAGGGCTGGGTCGTGCTGCGCAGTGCATCGTACTCCACGATTACGCCGAGCGTGGGCCCGTTGACGCCGGCGGGTGAATCCCAGCTGGCCACGAATGCCGTCTCCAGACCGGCACTGCCGGTTTTGACATCGAAGCCATGAAAGCGCAGAACCTTGCTGAGTGTGTCGACCGCTTTGTATTCCTTCCAGCCAACCTCCGGATTGCGACCCATCCAGTCGCTCAGGCGGATCATGTCACCGCGCCAGATCTCCTCGACGCGCGCCAGCACGCGGTCGCGCGCGGCGTCTTTCCTGGCCACCATGGTCTCGGCCGTGCGCGTGGGCTGCAACCGCGCTTGAAGTCGTTCGATCTCAGCCAACACCGGTTGCGCGGCCGCCCGCTCGGTAGGCGTGGTCTGCGCGTTCAGCGGGAGCCCTGCCAGCATGAAGGCCAGCACTGCGCCGGGGATCCTGGCCGCGCGGATCTTGCGGGCGAGGGGACCGTGTATCAACGTCGCGGTCCCGACCGGGGAGCACATGTGGTAGCGCAGCATGGGCGGCTCCTTTATGCTGGTCCATTGCAGGAGGATATCCAGAACATGCCGGAAGATAGGAACGCAGGCAAGCATGGTTGGGCGCTGCTGTGGCTGCTGCTGTGCAGCACGGTGGAGGCGCAACAGGCGGCCCGTCCGGAAGGTGCGCGGCCGGAGGTGCGCGCGCAGCGGGTGGATCGCCCGGTCGATGTCGATGGCCGCCTGGACGAGCCGGTCTGGCGTCTGGCCGTGCCTGTAACCGAGTTCACACAGCGCGATCCGCGTGAGGGCGCACCCGCATCACAACGCACGGAAGTGCGCATCGCGTACGATGAGGATGCCATCTACGTGGCTGCGCGTTTGTTCGATACCGGCCCGGTCTCCACGCGGCTGGGCCGGCGCGACTCGAGCCTGCCCGGTTCCGACTGGTTCTCCGTAAGCCTGGATAGTTACCACGATCACATTTCCGCTTCTCAGTTCAGCGTCAATCCCTCCGGTGTGCGGCGCGATCAGCGCACGAGCAGTGATTTCGATGAAGACGAGTCATGGGATCCGGTGTGGGAAGCGGCGGCGCAGATCGATGCCGAAGGTTGGACCGCCGAATTGCGTATTCCCCTGAGTCAGCTGCGCTTCCGGCGTGACGATGTACTGACCTGGGGCATTCAGCTGGTGCGCGAGATCGGTCGCGACAATGAAGAGTCGTGGTTTGCCTTCACGGCCAAGCGCGAGCGAGCGGGAGTGGCGCGCTACGGGCACCTGGTCGGCCTGCAGGCGCTCGAGCCGAGCAGTCCGTTCGAATTGTTGCCCTACGGACTCACGCGCGCATCGTACCGCACCATAGCACAGGAGCCGGATGTCACGTTCCGCAATCCGTTTGCCGATGGATCGGACTATACCACCGCGCTCGGTCTCGACCTGAAATACCGTCTGGCCAGCAATCTCACGCTCGATGCCACGTTCAATCCGGATTTCGGTCAGATCGAAGCAGACCCCGCCACCATCAACCTTACGGCGTTCGAGACGCGCTTCGATGAACGACGTCCGTTCTTCATTGAAGGCGCAGATCTCTTCGAGTTCGGCGATCAAGGCGCGCAGATCTTCTACTCGAGACGTATAGGCGGGCCACCTCCAGGACGCATCCCGTCGGGTGCGGTATACGATGATATGCCCGACCACTCCACGATTCTGGGCGCAGTCAAACTGACCGGCAAAATCGGCGGCTGGTCGGTGGGTCTGATCGAAGCCGTGACCGGCCGGGAGCGCGCCGCGTACATCACGGAAGAGGAGCTGCGCGGCCGTGCGCTGGTCGCGCCACTCACCAATTTCCTGGCCGGCCGCACGCGCCACGAATTTCGCGAAGGGCAAAGTGTCATTGGCGGTATTGTAACCGCCACGCATCGTGCATTGGCCGATGACGCGCTGGCCGCGCGCGTGCGCTCTTCCGCGTATGCCGCCGGACTGGACTTCAATCACGCGTGGGCCGATCGCAACTGGACGCTCGAGGGATTCCTGACCGGCTCACGCATCGGCGGGCGCGCAGCCGTGTTGACCGCAGTGCAACGCTCATCCGCACGCTACTTCCATCGCCCCGATGCCGCGCATCTGCAGCTGGATCCTCTTGCTCGCACCATGACCGGACTCTCGGCCGGCATCGAGCTGGGCAAAGAGGCGGGTCTGCACTGGCGCGGTCGCGCCAGCTACGAGACGACCAGTCCGGGCTTCGAAGTGAACGACCTGGGCTTTCAGTCACGCGCCGATCAGCATGCCGCGAATTTCAACGTGGAATACGTGGAGGAGCGACCGGGCCGCATCTTCCGCGAATGGAACATTGATTCGTCACTGGATGCCGAGTGGAACTATGGCGGCGATCGTCTGAGCACGGGACTCGACATCGAGCTGGGCGGGCAGCTGCTCAACTATTGGAGTGGTGACATCGCCTTCAACAAGAGTTTTTCCGCGTTCGACGATCGACTCACGCGCGGAGGGCCGCTCACGCGCTCGCCCGCGTTGAACGGCTATAACGTCAGCATTGAATCGGACGAGCGGCAACCCTGGACCGTGGATTTCTCACTCGACTACGAAAAAGGTGGTATCGGCCGCAGCACATCGTTCGAGGTCAATGTTGGCTTTCGGCCATCGCCCAACTGGAACATCTCGATTGCCCCCGAATGGTCGCGCGAGCAGCTCAATGCGCAGTACATCGAAACTGTGCCCGATACACTGGCGCGCGCCACCTATCAGAACCGCTACGTATTCGCCGATCT
>JBOHRF010000133.1:0-12703 GCA_050732575.1 Longimicrobiales bacterium | reverse complement strand
GGTGATCCTTGGCGGCGGTTTTGGTGGCCTTTATTGTGCCAAGGCACTGCGCCGGCTACCCGTGCGGATAACGCTGGTGGATCGCCGCAATTTCCACCTGTTCCAGCCGCTTCTATACCAGGTGGCTACGGCATCGCTATCACCCGCTGACATTGCATATCCCATCCGCTCGGTTCTGAAACGGCAACGCAATGCGGAAGTCTGGCTGGCCGAGGCTCGTGATATCGATGTGGAGCGACGCGTAGTCACACTGCTGGATGGAGAGCTTTCCTACGACTATCTGATCGTTGCCACGGGCGCAACGCATGCGTACTTCGGCCATCCCGAATGGACCCAATTTGCTCCTGGCCTCAAGACCATTGATGATGCCACGGAGATTCGGCGCCGTTTTCTGCTTGCCTTTGAGGCAGCGGAGCGCGAGGCGGATTCGTCCGCGCGCCGCCGTCTGCTCACGTTCGCGATCGTGGGCGCGGGTCCAACAGGAGTGGAGCTGGCGGGCGCCATGGCCGAGATTGCGCGCACGGTCATGCCCAACGACTTCCGTGCAATTGATACCACGACCACGCGCATTCTTCTGCTCGAGGGTGGACCCCGTGTATTGCCGGCCTACCCGCCGGACCTGAGCGAGAAAGCACGCCAGCAGCTCATCAAGTTGGGTGTGGAAGTACATACCAATGCGCTGGTCTCACGAGTGGAAGATGATTATGTCTGCGTGGCCAACGAGCGGATCGTGGCCGAGAACGTGTTCTGGGCAGCGGGCGTGGCAGCGTCACCGCTCGGTGTTCGACTGGGCGCGCCAACGGACAATGCGGGGCGCGTGCACGTCCAGCCCGATTGCTCGCTGCCCGCGCACCCGGAAGTGTTCGTGATTGGTGACCTCATGCATCTGGAGCAAGATGGCAAGTTGCTGCCGGGTGTTTGTCAAACCGCAATGCAGTCGGGAGAACTCGCCGCCCGCAACATCGAGCGCGATTTGCGCCAGCAGCCGCGTGTGCCATTCCGCTATCGAGACAAAGGCAACCTGGCCACTATCGGCCGTGCGGCTGCCGTGGCGGACATACATGGTCTTCGCTTCGGGGGCTTCCTGGCCTGGTTGATCTGGGTGTTCGTTCACATCCTGTACCTGATTGGATTCCGCAACCGCATCATCGTCATGGTGCAGTGGGCGTGGGCTTATCTGATGTATCAACGGGGCGTGCGTCTCATCACGGGCGACGCTGCCGTCCGCCTATCGCAGGCTCGTGCACCGGTCGAGTTGGCCAAGTGGCCATGATCTGGGTTGGCATCGCGCTGATGGTCGTCGCGCTCTTCCTGATCCCCATTGGGCTGCCCGGCACCTGGATCATGGTTGCCGTGTTGGCCGTGGCGGCTATCTACCGCGTGGTGGGGCTGACTACGCTCGCCATTGTGGTCGTGGTGGCAACCCTGGCAGAACTGCTGGAATTCCTGGTCGTGAAGCGCTTGACTGCGCGTTACGGCGGCTCACGCGCCGCATTCTGGGGCGCCATTGTGGGCGGCATCCTGGGCGTGATCGTGGGCGCGCCTGTTCCCGTCATCGGCTCCATCATCGCCGCTTTTCTTGGCTCGTTTGCCGGAGCCGCGCTCGTTACGCTACTGGAAACACGCAAATTTGGCGCGGCCGGCCGCGTTGGGTGGGGCGTTGTACTGGGCCGCGCGCTTGCGGCCGGCGTGAAAGTCTTTGCGGGTGTGGTGATTCTGGTACTGGGTGGGTTCGCGCTGCTCGCCTGATTCAGGCTGCAGCCTCAAATCAACGGAACGGCCAGAGCTTGTAACGCTGGTAATCGCGGTTCAGCGGCACGCGTACATTGCCGCGCACCGCGCGGTAGTCCATGCCGCCGTTGCTGTCACTGCGGATGGTGAGGTCACCGCCCACACCGTCGATCTCGATATCACCGGACCCATCGCTGATCAGCGCATGGCGGCCCACGCGCAGCAACTTCACGACCCCCGATCCATCGCGCACATCCACGGTGCCTATCACGTCGGCCAGATCTATTTCGCCGGTAGTATCATCCACGTTCACATCACCGCGCACTGCGGACAGTCGAATCAGACCGGCGCGATCTTCGATTTGCACGCTTCCGTCGATGTCGCGAATTGTGATGTCACCCGATCCATCGATGATGTCGAGCGTGCCCAGGGCAATCAGCTCCAGTTCGCCCGAGCCATCATTGATGCTGGCGGCCATGCCCTCGGGTACCTCGACAATGAGATTGAGACGCGCGTATTCACGATTGCGAAGCTCGAGGTCACGGTCGTTGGCAAGCACGCGCATGTCGTTGCCCAAACGTTGGGCGGACAGTTCGATCTCGTCCAACAGCGCTCGATCCGAAGCGCAAGCTATCCCGCGGATACGAATCTGGCGCAGCCCGGGCTTGCCTTCCACGCGCAGACTGCCCGCGCCTGCATTCACGAGCAAGCGCGTGGCCGTGGCCACTTCCAGTACGGTCTCGCGCGGCGCATGGAATCGGCATTCTTCCAACTGGAACGTCAGAATGGGAATGACGGCGAAGATCGCGTGCATGGCTACTCCAGCGTCAATTCAGGTAGAACCGGTGAACGAGGGTGATGGTAAATCATGCGTTCCCGTACTCTATTTGACATCCATACGGCTCAATAGGTTGTCCGGTTGCAGCCCGGGGACAACACTTGCACCCTCAGGAGCGGGGGGCGTAAAATCGCAATATGGGTGTCCTTGGATTCGTTCTGGCGCTGGTTATCCTGGGGCCGCTGGCCAAAGCGCTGGCCGACCGCATCTCCCGGGGCCAACCTGACAGTCGCGGTGGGGCCGATCTGCGCAAGGTCCTGCAGGCCAACGAGCAGCGGCTGGCCGAAACCGAATCCCGTTTGGCCGCGGTAGAAGAGCGGCTGGACTTTTACGAGAAGCTGCTCGCCAATCCGGTCAGGCGAGAGACCGACCGACCGGCTGCCCCCGCGGATTCATGATGCGGTCGGTCAAAACGAAGGGTGGATCATTCAGCGGTTCGCTCGCTTCAGCCGAATCGTCGAATCGCTGGTTGTGATGATGATTTCATCCCTTGTTTCAATGACATCCACTCCGGCCGGACCTCTCACCTCGACATCGGTATCACCGAGCTTGCCCGAGTAGCGAATCACGTTCCGGTTGCGTACGGAAGGGTCGGCCACTACGCGCGGCGCCACGCGCGGAAGAGCTGGACCCACGGCCTGAGCGCGTACGCGCTCGATGCGTTCCAATTCATTGTGTAGCTCGTTTAGGCGGCGCGTCTGCTCGACCTGCTGCGCCATCAGTCGATCCGCCAACTCACGCAACTGGCGTTCTTCGTGTTTACGCAGCTCATCGATTTGTTCGCGCTCGCGCGTTTCCTGCCGCCGGATCTGTTCGATCATCTCCCGCGCTTCGCGCAAGGAATTGTCGGTTTGCCCGGCACGAGCAGTGGCCACTGCCGGCGAGCGCGCCTGGGCGACCAGATCGCGCGTGATATTCGTGGAACCGCGCCGGAACGTGAACCGCACAGTCTGACCGGCTTGCACCAATCCAAATTTCCGGCCGCCCTCCGCCGAGGTGATATCGGCCTCATCAATACGTGTTATCACATCTCCGCGCCGAATGCCTACTCGATACGCCTGGCTTTGAGACTCCACCGAGTAGATCTCCGGGAACTCGTCGAATTCCCAGGTCAGCGTTCCGTCCTCACCGTACTTGCCCTCGCAGCGGCTGCACGCGATGCCGAAGCCAAAGCTGGCTCTGGGCAGCAGGGGTGGTGTAAAGACCCGACTCCTCACGGCGCCAACCTCTTCATCGGCGCGACCGAAGCGGCCTACGGCGCCGCCCGCGACCAGGCTACCCGGCCGTGCGCGTGAGCCCAACATGCGCGCATCGGATGGGCAGATGGAGGGGAGGTTGCCAAACCGATAGCGCAGCAACTCGCCATTGCGCCGCACTTCCACCCACACGGCTTCGCCTGGCTTCAAGTTGGCCAGTCGCTGGCCGGCTGCGTGTGTGGTAATCAGGTTGTCATCGATGCCGACCAGGACGTCCCCTTCGCGCAGCACAGCGGCTGCGGGTGAGTTGTTGGCCACGGACGCAATGCGCGGTTCAACGGAAAACAGTGAAGGCCGGCCTTCACCCGGATAGGCAACGTAGCAATTGGAGCAGAGTAGTCTGCTGATGCCCAGCCAGCCGACCGGCTCGCGGCCCGTGCAACTGGTCTGCGCTGCAAGGGTGCGCGCGCCGGCCAACGGCAGCAGCAGCAACGCCACACTACTCCAGGTCAACGTGAAGTTTCTCATGATGCTCTCTTCCTCAGAACCAGAGGATCTGGCGCGCGGATCCGCGTTCCGGTTGCGCCAGCTGCTGTTGGGCTACGCGCTGAAACCCGCGCATGATCTCCGCTGCAATCGGGTCGTTGGGTGCAAAGCGCACTACTTCATTGGCTGCGGCATGCAGCGCCGCCAGTGAGACTTCGCGACCCTGAGCAGGCAGATTGTTGGTTGAGTCGGCCGAGTGTGCCAGCGCCTGTAGCGCATTGACGAACTGGGTACCCGTGCGCTGTACGTGCGCGGCCGCGCGCAACTGGTCGTTTCGGGTCATGGCCAATAGGACGTTGGCCGTGGTACGTGAGCTCAGCCACTGACCAACCACAACGCCACTCGCAAACAAGGCGATGGACGCGGCGATGCCGCCCACCAGCCAGGCGCGCCGCAGCCGCTGCTTTTGGCGCGACTGCAACAGGCCCCGGCGGCGAAGTGTGCTGACCGTTCGTTCCTCGAGCAACTGGCTCGAGATTCGTTCCTTGGGCAGCTGGGCGATCATGGCCCGCAACCTCTCTTCCCACGCCGCATCGGCGTCTTGCTGCTCAAACTCGTTGCTCATTGCCCACCTCATGCGCCGGCTCCAGCAGTGCTCGAATGTACCGGCGCGCGTGAAACAGCTGACTCTTTGATGTGCCCGTGGCAATGCCGAGCCGGGCCGCGATCTCTTCGTGCCGGTACCCTTCCACATCGTGTAACACCAGCACGGTACGGTAGCCATCGGGGAGCAGAGCAAGGGCACGCTCGAGGTCGATGCGTTCTCCGATCGGTGCCACGGGCGTACGCGGCTCGCTCTGCTCCGAAAGATCGAACATGGGCCGACGACTACGCTTGCGCAGCAACTCGCGCGCGCGGTTCAGTCCAATGCCGGTCAGCCAACTCGGAAACGAAGACTTCCACTCGAAGCGATTGGCTCCTTCCACCGCACGAACCCACGTCTCCTGCACCACGTCTTCGGCATCCTGATCCACGCCGCCCAGCACGCGCAACATGAGCTGGTGCAGACGCGGCGTGTGCCGGCGATACAGCTCGCGAAAGGCGGCCTCATCGCCGTGGGCTACGATGGCATCGACCAAAGCTCGATCGGTCGCTTCGGCCAGAGAGCGCTTAAGCATGTGCTAGTATGTTGCGCGTGCAGCGGCTTTGGTTGGTCCGCCCCTGGAACCTCAGCTGCGCTCTTCGCGCTTCACGTGGGCCGGGTCCTTGTCGTCACGCATGCCCACGAAGATGGGTTGGCGCAGCTTACCCTGGCGCGTCCATTCATTGAACCTGATTTCAACTACCAGTTGGGGCCGGACCCAATGCGCCGCTTCGTTCGTGCGCGGTACGGTAGTAAAGGGTGAAGTCTTACGCGGGAGGCGATTGAGCCGCTTGTGCAACTCGCGTAATGAGGCACGCGTGAACCCGCTGCCTGTGTGCCCGGCATAGACCAACTGCCCTGCATCATCGTAATAGCCGAGCAGTAGCGCGCCCAGATGCTCGCGCGTCCGGCGCGGCTCGGTATAGCCGCCCACCACGAACTCCTGCCGCTGTTCGATCTTGAGCTTGAGCCAATCCCGTGTGCGCTGGCCAGGACGGTAGGGCGCAGCGACTCGCTTGGCCATAACGCCTTCCCAACCCTGCGACTGCGCTTGCTCGAGCATGTCCGCCGGATCGGCACTGGTCGCGCCCAGCCGCACTGTGCTCTCTCGTTTGCGAGCCATGCGCTGCTCTAGCCGGGCCCGGCGCTCGGACCACGGTTCGCCCATCAGAACTTCCGGGCCATCCACCAACATGTCGAACACAAAAAGCGCCGCCGGTGCTTCGCCGGTGAGGCGCTCGATGGTATGGGCGTCCGTAACGTGCGTACGACCTTGCAATTTCTGAAAGCGAGCCGGCTCGTCCTGCGCTAGAGCTACGATCTCACCGTCCAGGACCAGGCTGCGACCGTTACGCCCGGCCACGTTGCGAAGTCCTGCAACAATCTCCGGAAACTGGCGGGTTTTGTCCTTCGCGTTGCGCGTGATCAGTCGTACATCGCCCGGCGTCACAAAGGCCAGGACCCGTACGCCATCATATTTGGGCTCGAACGTCCAGTCGGCACCCTCAGGCAAGTCGCTGCCCGATGTAGCCAGCATGGGACTCACCGACTTCAGATCGAGTTTACCGCGCGCGCCCACCACCCGCTTTGAACTTGTCTTACGCCGCACAACACGTTTGCCACTTCGTTTGCCCGTGCGCTTGGTACGTTTGGCAGTTTGTTGGCGCACGCTTCGCCACACTCGATCGGGATGGTCGGCAATCTCCTGCATGGTGCGATCACTGACTACCGACGTGTCATACTTCGCCACTACATCCGATCCGCGCTGCGCATCAGCGTCCCGATGTTTGATCAGGAGCCACTGCGGCTTGCCGCGACCGGTCCGCGTGCGCACCAGCACGAACGATCCCTTCAGCCGCTCACCGCGCAAGATAAACTTGAGCTGCCCTGCTTGCAGGCCGGCGCGCACCGCGGCTTGCTGATCACCCGCATGCTCATCGGCATGTTCCGCCGTGTAGTGACCTTGATCCCAAATCATGACCGTTCCACCGCCATACTCACCCTCGGGAATCGTTCCCTCGAAACGATTGTATTCCATGGGGTGATCTTCCACTTGCATGGCCAGTCGCTTGGCCGCCGGATCCAGACTCGGTCCTTTGGGCACGGCCCAGCTCTTCATAACGCCATCCAGCTCGAGCCGAAGATCGAAATGCAGTTGCCGTGCGGCGTGTTTCTGGATCACGAAGGTCAGCTTCTTGCGCACGCGCTTTGCCGATTTGCGCGGCGCACGTGCTGGTTCACTGCCTGCCGGTTCGCGCGTCACGCGGAAGTTACGTTTGGCGCGGTATTTCGAGAGTTGTTTTCGAGTCGTGGCCATAACGTCCACTTTACGCGGCAAGAGACCGGCCAGTCTGCAATTACAGTACGCAGGTCGAGCACTGCACTGATCCGTTTTTATCCCGCTGGCGCCCTGCTTCGGGCACCTGTAGGGCACTGATCTTGCCCCTTTTTCAGCGAATACCCGCCGCGGGGCGGGAACCACGTGATTGGAGGCATGCATGGCGGACAAAAACAGGGACCGCGCGAATTTGGGTGAGCAGCAGAGCAGCCGCACGGGCAGCGGCTCGGACGACATTCGGACGCGGCCCAATGTGGAGCGTGACCGCGATGTTCAGCGCGATCGCGACCTGGGCAAAGGCTCAGAGCGGGATGACGTGTCGCGCCGCGGTACCGAGCGTGAGCGCGAAGAGCGTGATACCACTCGGACCGATCGCCCCACGACGCCAACACCGCGGCGCGAACCCGGCACCGGCACCGAGCGTGAGAGTCCACGCGAGACCGGCACGCCACCCACGCCGCAGAAGGGCACCGGTTTTACGCGGCCCAAGGAAGAGGAGCGGCTGTCCGGCTCTCCCGACCGGCAACGCGACATTGATCGCTCCAAAATGTAAGTAACGCATGACGCGTGACGCGACAACCCGGCCGGCCGAGGTTGCGCGTCACGCGTCACTCGTTGCGCCCCGCGCCGTGCCTCCCGCTCGCCCTTCCACTATTTTCAAACCATGAGTGTGGACCGACGCATCTTACTGGCAGACTGCGACTGCTATTTCGTGCAAGTGGCGCGTCTGGAGGATCCGGATGGCGCGGGCCGGGAGCCGCTGTTGCTGGTGGGTGGAAGTCCTGATGGCCGGGGCGTGGTGACATCAGCGTCTTACGAAGTGCGGGCGTACGGCGTGCGCTCGGGCATGCCCATGGCGCAGGCGCTGCGCCTGTGTCCGAAAGCGGCGTGGACGCCCGTACCGCGCGGCGCATGCGCGCGCAAACATCGGGAGATACACGCCGTCTTGGACCGTTTTGTACCCGTTGTAGAAGCGGCATCCATCGATGAATTCTATTTGGACCTGAGCGGAACCGAACGTGTGTACAACAATCGTGCGTTGACGGACGTGGCGGTGCTTATCCGCCAAGCCGTGCTCGAAGAAACCCGCATCAGTCTTTCCATTGGTGGCGGCACGAATCGTTTGATTGCCAAACTGGCCGCGCGCCGGGCCAAGCCAGCGGGAGTCTTGGTAGTGCCGACCGGTGAGGAATTGGAGTTCATGCGCACGCTGTCCCTGGCCTCCTTGCCCGGCGTAGGTCCGCGTTTTCAGCAACGACTGCGCGCCTACGGCCTGACCATGGTGACCGATGTGTTGCCGCACGAGCGCACGCAGTTGGCAACCTGGTTTGGTGAGGGTGTGGGTGATTGGCTATTCGATCGCATACGCGGGCGGGATGGAGCGCGCGTGCATGCGCATGGTGTACAGAAGTCCATCAGCCGGGATGAGACGTTTGCCCATGACCTTCATGATGATGAGGCCCTGAGCACGGAACTGTTGCAACTGGTTGTACGTGCCGGTCGCGACTTGCGCGCCACATCATTGCGTGCGCGCACCGTCACCGTGCGCATCCGTGATGCCGACTTCACTACTCGCCAGGCCAGCCGCACGGTTAGTCAGGCCATCGAATCCGACCGCATCATTTTCCAGGTCGCTTCGAAGCTGCTGGCTCGGCTGCGCAAACAGCGACGTGCGCGTGCGCGCCTGCTTGGGGTCTCGCTCTCCAACCTGACAGCAGCCAGTGGTCCAGCGCAGCTGGCGCTGTTTGGTTCCGCCGATACGCTGGAAAGCGAACGCGACCGGCGCGTTGCCCATACGCTGGACCGCGTGCGTGGCCGGTTTGGCTCGCGCGCCCTGTTGCCTGGCCGCATCCTGCGCTCCGAATGAGTACGGTCCCGGCCGTTGCGCCCGAGCTGCCCTCGGCAAAGTGGCGCGCCATTTTGCGCCTGTTGAAGCGTCTCCCACAAGCAGGCCTGAGTCGCGGCTTTGGCCGTGTGGCAGACACGCCAATTCCCGCTCCCTTGCGCAAGCAGGTGTTCGGTGCCGTGGTCGCTGCACTGGGCATTGACCTCGATGAAGCCGAACTGCCGCTCGAAGAGTATCGCACTATCAACGAACTGTTTGTGCGCAAGCTCAAGCCGGGCGTGCGCACATGGCCTACCGATGCGCAGGTTGTCGCATCGCCCGTGGATGGCATCATCGGTCACAGCGGCATCATCGAAAACGGCCTGATCCTGCAGGCCAAGGGCCGGTACTACTCACCTGCGGAATTGCTCGACGATGCTGAGCAGGCTAAGCGCTTCGATGGCGGTGCCTTCCTCACGATTTATCTCAGTCCTCGCCATTACCACCGCATCCATGCGCCAACACCGGGCGTGATTCCTCGAGCGCGCCACGTGCCGGGCGCCTTGCTCCCAGTCAACGATGCTGCCGTAGTGCTGGTCGATCGTCTGTTTGCCCGCAATGAGCGCCTGATCTGCTACGTCGAGGGCGCGGCCGGCCAAATTGCGATCGTGGCCGTGGGCGCGTACAACGTGGGCCGAATTTCGGCCGCCTTCGATCCGCACTGGAGCGGACAGGCCTCGCCTGGCGTCACCAATCGCAAGGGCGCATTGCCCGAAACGCACGTCTATGATCCGCCCAGGCCAGTGGCGACAGGCGCGGAAATCATGGCCTTCCATTTGGGCTCCACAGTGGTGCTGCTGGTGGAGAAGCGTGGCAACCACTTGAGCGCACTGACGCCAGGTGCTGAAGTACGACTGGGTCAGCCGATATCACGGGCTTGATCCGCCTGCCAACTGGTCCGCTGAGAGCAAGCTCCACCAACCCATCTTTCGGATCCGCTGGCCCGAGCTATGCGCTCATAAGTTCTGATTGCAGCGGAGGGGGCGCGCATGCTTTGGAAGGGCGGACGCAGAAGTGCCAACGTGCAGGATCGGCGTGGCTCGCGCGGCATGGGTGTGGGCATGGCGGGCGGCGGCCTGGGATTGATCCTACTGTTGGTGATCTCACTGTTGTTTGGACTCAACCCGGGCGAACTGATCCAGGGTGGTGCGCCACCGGCCACCGAGCAGCAAGCGGCTCCACCGGCGGATGAAATGGGCGAGTTTGTTTCGGTTGTGCTTGGTTATACCGAAGACACCTGGAACGAGCTTTTTGCCGCCGAGGGTCAAAAATATCCTCAACCTCAACTTGTGCTGTTCTCAGGCGCAGTTCAGTCGGCCTGCGGCATCACGCAATCAGCAGTGGGTCCTTTCTATTGTCCGCGCGATGGGTCCGTGTACATCGATCTCGAGTTTTACCGAGATCTGCGGGACCGGTTTGGGGCGCCCGGTGATTTTGCTCAGGCGTACGTGATTGCGCATGAGGTTGGACATCATGTACAAAACGTCAGTGGTTCCATGGAACGCACCATGCCCGGCCGCTCCGGACCTGGCTCAGCGGCAGTTCGAGTCGAGCTGCAAGCAGATTGTTATGCGGGTGTGTGGGGCCATCACGCGCGCCGGCGCAACCTGCTGGAGCCGGGTGACATGGAGGAAGCGCTGAATGCAGCGGCTGCCATTGGCGACGATCGCATTCAGCGCAAAACGCAAGGACAGGTTGTGCCCGAGTCGTTTACGCATGGCACTTCCGAACAGCGCTCACGCTGGTTCAAGCGCGGTTTCGAAACGGGTGATCCGCGCCAGTGTGACACGTTCTCGGCAACCGATCTCTGATTAGAAGCCGGCTACGCGGACCGGCGAGCGCAGGTAAGGTTGTTCGGCTGGATTGTAGCCGGCCGTAAGCTTCAACGAGGAGCGTTGCAGAGGCGCGAGCTGCATGACCATGCGCAACGCAGTATCGCGCAAGGCGCGCGCGGCGGGGTTCTTCAGGCTGGCCAATCGGCCACCAATCAGGGCCGCATTCTGTATGCGCGTAACAAAGGGGCGGCGCAGCTGTTCGTAGCGGCGGCCCGCCTCGCGCCATGCGCGCTGATGGGCAACCTCGGTAAGCAGGTTCACCAGAACCAGCGCATCGACCATGGCACTGTTGGCACCCTGTCCCAGGTTGGGTGTCATGGCATGGGCGGCATCACCCAGCAGGAATACGCCGTTGCGTTGCCAGCGCTCGACCCGCAAGTCACTCAGCTCATCGTACACGGCGCCATTCCAGTCCTGCATCGAGCGCATCAACGTGCTGATCGGCTCGCCGAAATCTTCCCAGCTTTTCACCCACGCACCGAGGCGGCGTTCCAGGATTTCCTGCCAACGTCCAATGGGCACCGAGCAAAAAACGTAGGTTCGCTGACCCGGTAGCGGGAAGGCTCCTGCGCGCCGGCCATCCCGGGCCCAGAACTCACCCACGCACTCGGGCATGGGGTGCGCAATGGGCGCCACGATTCTGAGGTAGGCCTCCCCAATGGTCTTCTTTTTCGATTTGAAGCCGAGTGCATTGCGCACCACCGAGTTGATGCCATCGCAGGCAAAGACCAGCGGTGATTCCACGTCACTACCATCGGCAAATTGCAAGCGCACACCATGCGGCTGCCATTGGGCGGCCGTACAACGCGCATCGAACCGGATGGCCACACCGGCGTCGCGTGCGCAATCGGCCAGCATTTCGTGCAGGTCATAGCGCAGGGCCACGGCCAAATCGGGATTCGGGATGCGCACATCACGAAAGTCCGCCCACGAGACAACCCGTCCGGGTGGAGCCTCCAACCGAGCATGTTGCACGAGTTGCACGCGCGGGCGAAATCGATCGAGCAAACCGAGTACATCCAGCACCTGCAGTCCGTTGCTGGCAATGCCGACGGCTCCACCCACGCGCTCGAAGCTCGGCGCCTGCTCGTAGACTGTGCAGATGAAACCAGCTCGTCGCGCCGCAAGGGCGGCTACCAATCCGGCCGGTCCGCCGCCTACAATGGCAATCCTTCGGGCGTTGTGTGGTGCGGTCATATCAAGGGGTTGTGCATGAGGTCAGTCAGCGCCGCGCTCATGGCCGAATCCCGGATGTAGTGATGCGTGCGCGGACGATCGAATCCAGCAGCGGAAACTCGCGCTCCAAATACTCATTGCCTTGTTCCACCAACTGCATCGGATCGGGACCCTGTCCGGCCGGTGGACGATCGCCGTAACCGGTGTACAGACTGTCGACCGTTGGCATGCCTTCAATGACCTCACCCATGGGTGTAAAGCCAAGCTGATCCAGACGAGTGTTCATGCCCAGATTGATGAATACCTGCGTTGTGCGTGTATCCGGCTGGCCGAACGCAAAAGTCAGTGTGCGTCGCGCATTGGTACGACGCACGGGATCGTCCGCAATGCACTGGCGCGCCCAGGCCTGCGTGACCTGAGGATCGCCGTGCACGCCCCATTGTACCACGAAGCCGCTCACAGCGCGGTAAAAACGGGTTCCATCGTAAAAACCGTTGTGCACGAGATTATGGAAGCGATCGGCGCCCCGCGGCGCCCAGGCCCGCACTACCTGTACGGAAAAATCACCGCGGCTC
>JBOHRF010000132.1:0-12736 GCA_050732575.1 Longimicrobiales bacterium | reverse complement strand
CCGACACGCCCGACACGCCCGACACGCCCGACACGCCCGACACGCCCGACACGCCCGACACGCCCGACACGCCCGACGCCATCAACGTCTATCCCATAGCGTCGACCACCAGCGTTTGGGTGGCGCGCGCAGCGGTATGGTGACCATCGGATCGCCAATCGCCAGGAAAGCGGCCCATGTACGCGGCGGATTCTTACGTTGCAGCGCTTGCAGTTTGGCCGCGCGGATAGCATCCGCTACGGGGAGACCACGCGCCAGTGCGCCATACATCGCATCCACAAAAGGCACCACGTCCTGGTCGCGAATGCGCCAGTGGGTAGCGACCAGTGCGCGCGCACCCGCTTGCAGCAAAGGCGAGGTCATGCCCTGCACGCCTTCCCCGCCCACCAGCACACCGCGCGCGGCGCGACAGGCGGAGAGCACGACCAGGTCGGCATCGAGCCGCAGCGCGGCCAGATCACCGGCGCCCACGAAGCCGCTCTCGCCGTCGCCCGGTGCCAGCACGAGTGCCGTGCGCGCCACGGACTGTTCGTCCACGATGGCGTGAGTGGCAAAGTGTAGCACGCGATAGCCGCTCAGATCGGTCGATTTCAGAAACGCGGCGCTGGCGTTGCCGCCCACGCGCACATGCGCGCCATCGGCATAACGTGCAACCAGGCGAGCCTCACGCGCTGCGCCAGCCAGCCGCGTCAATGCGCCGGTTGTACTGGCTGCACTGAAGAAGTCTTCATGGTCGGCGTCCTGCGCTGTGGCGCGACGGCTGGCCGGCAAGGTTGGATTGCCGAGTGCCAGCAGTCGCAACGGTTGAGTCGTTTGCGCACGCACGGGTCGCTGCCAGAGTGCTGCAACCACGGAGGCCGAAGGCGCAAAGCCCAGCGCAAAACGCTCCAGCACGTAGCGACCATTGGCCATTTGAAGCGCATCGAACGGCAGATAATGGAGCGGGCCATCGGGCACGATGACGATGCGTGTGATGCCAGGGTCGAGCAGCGGAAGGACAGGATCAACCAGGGCCGCGCCCAGCGCCCGACCGAGTCGGGAAGCATCGGCACCGCTCTCGATGAGCGCGCCGAAACGTGCTACCTGCTGGGCCAGCGAATCGAATGCAGGCAGCACGCGCGCCTGGATACTGCCGCGCTGCACGACGAACAGCGTAAGGGGCGCACCTTTGCTGGCCACGAACTCGATGAGCGCGGTTTGTGAGTCAGGAAGTGCCGATGCGATATCGGCCGCGCTGCGCGCAGGTGCGCTGGCCGGAGATCCGGCCGTGGTCGGCTGTGGCTCACCAGCGCGCAACGCGGCGTTGCGCGTGAGCCGATCGATCAGCTCGCGCGCGCGCCAGCGCTCGGCCAGCTCGAACGCGGCAGCGGCGCGGCCGCCAGTCGCGAGCGCGGCCAGCACGCGCGCCACTCCGGCGGCGCTGCCGGTCGGCTCGGCAGCGGCTGCGTTCGTGCTGGCCGCCGCCTGGAACACCAGCGTGCGCATTTCGCCATCGCTCAACTTGGCGCGGAATTGGTCGATTTCGTCCGTGGCCAGGCGCAACGTATTCTCGGCGCGCGCCAGGTCGCCGCGGCGCGCGTAGACATCGGCCAGTCGCACGCGCGCGTCGAAGGGTCGGAAGGCGGACTCGGTTGGGCGCGCACCCGTTCCCAGATACGCCAGCAGAAAACGCTCGGCCGCGGCCAGGTCTCCGCGCGCCAGTGCGATGCGCGCTTCATCGTGGGTGAGCCACGAACGATAGTTGGCACCCGGCAAGGTACGCAGTTGGGCGCGCGCATTGTCCAGCGCTCGTTGTGCGGCCGGCCAGTCGCCCTCGGCCGCAGCAATGTCAGCCAGCGCGCGCTGCGTTTCGAACACCGATCCGCCATCCTGGGTCAGGCGTGCGCGTGTTGCCAGCTCGAGCGTGAGTCGCTTGGCGGTGGCAATATCACCGGCCGCCAGGGCCACACTGGCCAGGAATTTGGTGGTCGTCAGCAGGCCGGATGAATCGCCCGTGGCCGCGGAAATCGCTGCAGACCTCTTGAGATGCGTCGACGCTGCGGGCCAATCACCCAGCATGAGGGCAAGCACACCGAACGCGCGTTGCGCATCACCAACGGCATTGGGATTGTGAGTGGCTTCGCCCTCGGCCTGCCCGCGACGCATGACTTCACGCATCTCGCCGTAGCGACTCATGCTGGCCAGCACCTGCGCATGCCAGATGAGCGAATTGGCCAGCGCACTGCGGCTGTGCGTCTTCAGGTACAGTTCCTGGGATTGACGCAGCGCTACCAGCGCGGAATCCCACTGTCCGCGGTATTGCAGAACCTGTCCGAGTACGCGAAACGCATCGGCCTCGGCGCGCGGATCGCGGGCCCCTTGAGCGAGTGAGATACTGGACCGGGCTTCGGAGAGCGCATCGGCAGTGCGGCCGCGCAGTGCGTGCGTGATGGCGCGCCGGTTCCTGAGCTGCGACCACAACTCGTGCACAGAATCGGGAATCAGCCGCGCCGTGCTGTCGATGGTGGCTTCCGCTACGGCCACGCCTTCCAACCGGCCGCGGATGAAAGTGAGCCACAACAGCGCCTGGCCTTCTGCAGTTCGGTCACCCAGCTCACGCGCCAGCGTACGCGCGTGCTCGAATTCCGGGCGCGCATCCCGGCTGAAGCTGCGTAACTCGAGTCCCTCAGCGCGCCCAAGACGCGCGTATAGCGCATAACGATCGCGCGTGTTGGTGAAAAGACGACGGTAGATACTGTCGGCGGTCGGATACTCGTAGCGCAGGCGGGCGAGCGTGGCCAGACCGAGGAGTGCGGCGCGGTCGTTTGGGTTGCGCGCCACGCGTGCGGCGAGGCGGCTGCGCAGCCTGCCCGCGCTGTCACCGTCCACCGCACGCGTCGCCGCGCGCACGAGCGCACGTGGATCTTCCGCGCTCTGTACGACGTCGAGGCGTACGGCCAGCGCAAGCATGAGGGGGAGAAGCAAGCGCAACGCGACCTGTCCGGATAGGAGACCAGGGATCAGGATAGGCGGCGGCCCGGCGCGCCAGCAAGCGGCAGACCCCGGGCGCCCGCGTGAGAAGAAAACGCGCGTGGCTGCGTGACACGAGAGCCGGAGCCCACACGGGTGAAAGCGTCGCCCGCGCAACTCCGGCCAGACCACACACTTGAACAAGGGAGAGATCCATGTCGTACCGCCCCATAGTCCGGACTTCATTCGCTCTGATCGTACTGGCCACGGCCGGCCTGATCGGCCCGCGCCAGGCGCATGCACAAAACGCCAGCAAGGCGCAGAACGTTATAAAGGCCAGGCTACACTCCGTGCAGTTGGCATTCGGGAAGAAGCTGGCCAACGATCAGACCTTCACGCAGCAGTTCAACCACGCGGTGCAGAGCTCCAATGTCGACGCAGCGGCTGCACTCGTCTCCGCCGCAACCGGCTTCACGAGGGCCAGAGTCCGTGTGTCCGTGAACGGGACGAAGGATGAGCTGGAAATGGCCGGCCTGCCCAATCAGACCGCAGAGCCGTTCCGCTTTGCCTCGGCGGAGCATGCGCAGGCCATGCTCACCATCACAGTCTGCATGGGCCAGTTTTATTGGTGGTGGTGCTGGACGTTCTAGCCCAGCGTGGCCCATTCCATGGAAGGCGCCGCACCGTTCGGGCGGCGCATCGCTGGTCCAGCATGCGCACGATTGCGGCGAGCGTACGAAAGCCGGTACGTTCGCTCCATGGAATCTGGCGCCGATCGGTTGTCGTCGACCATCGAGTCCGTGGTGATACGCTTCCGCACGATGGTGCGCAGCGTGGGCGTTCGCCGCGGCCTGGTGGATGCCGATCTCGATGAGGTGCTGCAGGAAGTGCGCATCCGCCTCTGGCGGGCAGGAAATACTGGCAAGGTGCTGGAAGAGCTCGGTTCGTCGTACCTCTACACGCTGGCCACGACGGCCGCGCTGGACCTGCTGCGCCGCCGGCGCGCACACGCGGCGGATCGCACGGAAGACGTGGAGCTGCGCCGCGAGCTGCCCGACCGCACGCCATCACCGCAGGATGACATAGAGGCACTCGAGCTGTCCGCGCAGATCGATGCCGCGCTCGAGACTATCTCGACCGAGAGACGCGTGGCCGTGCGTTTCCATCTCTCGGGCTACGACCGCGCCGACATTGCCCGCGCGCTCGGCTGGTCCGAGGCCAAAACGCGTAACCTGCTGTATCGCGGGCTGGACGATGTGCGACAGCGGCTGGCCGCCATGGGCGTAACACCGGGGAGTGCACGATGAGCGAACGGTTTGACGACGACGGGCTGCGTGCCGCCTACGCTCCGCTGCGCGCATCCAGCACCGAGCATCGGCCCGATTGTCCGGCCCCGGACGCGCTCATAGCCGCTGCTCGCGGCGAAGGGCTCGAGGCCGAGCGGCTGCTCGTGCTCGACCGTGCGTTGCGCTGCCCGGCGTGCCGGCGTGAGCTGGCACTGCTGCACGCGGTCTCGGGCACAGGCGTGCAGCCACAATCGTCTGCGCGCCGCTTCTCCTGGCCGCGCGTGGCGCCGCTCGCAGCGGCCGCTTCCATCGTCCTGATGGTGGGCATCTTTGGCGCCGATCAGTGGCGCCAGCGCAATGATCCAACCCTGCGCGCGGGCAACGGCACCGAGCCCGTGCTCAGTGCACCCACCCAGCAGGCCGCACTGACCGGATCGATCACCTTCACCTGGCGGCCCGTGGCTCGTGCTCTTCGATACACGCTCGAAGTGTTTGCCGCAGACGGCACTGTTCTGCTCAGCGCAACGACTACCGATACAGCCAGCGTTGCCTCGTTCCCCAATGTTACTCCCACTGAAGCGCGGTGGTCGGTTCGCGCGCACCTGGACGACGGCAGCGAACGCCGCTCCGAGATGCGCGTGTTGCAGCTGCGCTAGGGCGCGGACCACCACCCCGAACTCCCGAATTGGCGCAAACTGACATGATCGCAATGCCGGAGCGCCATCCCATCAGGGTGCGCCCTGGTCCTGTCGTTGCTGGCCATGGGAGAATTGGCCAAAAAGTGGAAACGTGGTGGTGGTCCGCCGCTACGGATTCACCACCAGCTGCGCGGTTTTGCTCTCGCCGCCCGCAGTTGCGGTAATGGTGAAGGTCGTGCGCACGACCACGTTCGTGTACGCAATGCCGATGTTGTTGAGGCTCGTATTACCGGGCCGCGATCGTGACCGTTGGTGGAACGAGCACCAGGTTGGGATGACTGCTCGTGAGCTGCACGGGCAGGCCGCCCTGAGGCGCGGGTGCATTCATGACCAGTTGCGCGTGCACACCGCCAGTGCTCCCGTACGTGGTGCCGTGCGTGAGCGTCAATGAAGACGGAGTTGGCGATCGGACGGTCACCGTTGCGTAGGCGTGCCCGACGCCCGTGCTCGAGACAGAAGCGCACACCGAGACGTTGGTGTTTTCAACGACTGGATTGGCAGTGATCGTAAATGTCTTGCTGGTTTGACCAGCGGGAGCGATGAGATTGGCGGGGAAACCGATTGCTGTCGGAACAGTGGCGTGAAGGTAAACCGGCAGTCCTACCGCGGCGGCCGGGCCGCTCAGAGTCACGACTGCCGTGGCACTATTACCGCCCAATATGCTGCCGGGTGAAATCGTCAACGCGGACGGCACGGGCGCCATTAACTTGACCCTTGTCGTTTGGTTACACCGCCCAACTGGGCAGTCAATTCGACGTTTGTGTTCTGTGCAACCGGAACGGTCGAGATGGATTTCTGCACTGGACTTTCCAGCCGGAAAGGCGAGGCTGGTCGGGATCGATACCAGAGCAGGATTGGCGCTCAACAGCAGAACGACGCAGCCGGCAGGTGCGGGGCCACTCAGCAGCAAATTGGCCCGCCCAGGTGTACCACCCACGACCTCTCCACCGACAACACGAGTGAGGACGGCCGGCAAGACCGTCAGCACGCCACTCACGCTCGCGCTTCCAATTCCTGCCGTAATGGTGACAGCCGTCGGTTGAGCGACTCCAAGTCTTTTCACCAGGAAGGTTTTGCTGGTTTGCCCCGCGGCAATCGTTACGCTGGGCGGGACACTGGCCGCGGCCGCGTTGCTACTGGAGAGCGGGACCACCAGACCGCACCGCTGGTGCTGCCGCGTTCAACGTCACTTCTCCGATTGCCTTTTCTTCAGTTTCTTGCGCAACCGGCAGGCTGATGTGAGATGGCGCGGGTGCCAATACGGTCACGCGGCCCGTGTTGGTAAGTCCTGCTGCAACGAGGCTGACGACCACATTCATCGATTGTGCCACGGCCGTCGTTGTGATCAAAAAAGGCGCCGAACTTTGTTCGGCCGGTACGGTCACAGTTGCCGGTACCGAGGCCACAGTGGGTTCACCCGGAAACCGGATGACCAGAAGCTGGACAACCAGACCTCCGGCCGGTGCAGGACTGGCCAGTTTGATCACGCCCGTGGCGGTCTGACCGCCCGTGATACTGACCGGAGTGAATGTCAGGGTTGGCGCTTGCGCCCAGGCAAGAGAAGGAATGACCAGCAGCAAAGCTGCCGGGATGATGTTCGCGGGTGCACGATGACGCATTGGAGCTCTCCATTCCGGTCCCGCGATGCTGCGGGCACGCATCAACCAGGACGGAGTGATCGGCGGATTTTCTCAGGGGCAAGGTGCCCGTCAAGTCCAGCGCGCCAGGCGCCCCGGGCTCCTGCACGGTGAGAAAAACCAACGCGGCGTACGTTCTTCCTGACGGGTCGATGTGTGCGATTGCCGTACCCCGTGCTGCAGGTGCGCCCTACATTTGGCCGCATGCGCGAGGAGCCGGACCGGGCGCTGGATGAGCGCAGCGCCACTCGGCAGGACAAGACGGCCGCCGCTTCGGCCGCCATCGACCAACTGGTGGCTCGCTGGGTGGGCGTCATACGGAGTGCGGCTGCGCGCTACCATCTGGCCGGCTCCGACCTGGATGAATTGATGCAGGACACGCGCATTCGGCTGTGGCGGATACTGGAACGGGAAGGGCCATCGGCCACCGTGTCACCCGGCTACGTTTACCGTGCCGCAGTATCGGCTGCCATCGACCTGGTTCGGCGCAGCCGCACGGAACAAAGGAGACACAACGTGACGCTCGAGGTGGTTCAGGATGATCTGCCTGCTGCGGCCACCGGGAGCGATGATGAAGAACAGGAAATACTCGACCAACTGGAGCGAGGCTTGTTGACCGTTCCCGAATCACGACGGCCGGCCGTGCGGTTGCACTTGAGCGGCCGGCACCTGGACGAGATTGCACAGATCATGGGCTGGACTCGAGCCAAGACCAGAAATCTGCTGTACCGCGGGCTGACGGATCTGCGGGAGAGCCTGACTCGGCCGGAGCGTGATGACATCTGATTACAACGACGATCGACTGCGCAGACTGTACGCGCGTCTGCAGGCGCGCCGCTCGAGTTCGGATGCGGCGCCCGCTACCGCCGTGGAAGAAATCCAGGTTCTGGCCGAGGGTACCTACGCCGGCGCCGACCGCGCGCAGAAGCTCGAGGCCGTGCTGAGTGATCCACGTACCGCCGCGGAATTCCAGTTTTTTCTCGACCTTGCCCAACAGCAGCCCCACAGCAGAACGTGGATGAAGCCCTGGCTGGCGGCTGCTGCGTCAGTGATCATGCTAGTTACGGCCACGCTCGTGTGGCGCGCCACGCAGCCGGTGACCAACGATCCCTTGCGCAGTGCTGCAGCGGATTTCCTGGCTGCACCCGCCGCGGGCGCGACCGTATCCGCTACCACACCGTTTGTCTGGAAGCGCATACCAACCGCCGAAAGCTACCAGTACGAATTGATCGACGAGCAGGGCAACCTGGTGCATGAAGCGGTCACGCGCGATACGTCATTGACATTGCCGGCCACCGCGCCCGTGGGTACGGACGTAGCATTCCGCTGGTGGGTGACGGCGCGTTTGCAGGCGGGCACAGACAGCGTCTCGTCACCACGCGCGGTTACGTTCCGCAGATAATCTCCCAAGGCTCTCACCGCGCCATGCGCGGTGAGAATCCCAACCAAATGGTCCGTTAGTACTCCCGAAGGCAGTGCCACCAACCAGGGCGGCTTGGGCAGCGCAAAGGCGTCGAATTCGGGATGAGCAGACACGCGTCTGTGTACGTGTGCGCGTTGTTGGCCAGTGGGCTGGCAGCCGTGCGTGGGGCCGCGCAGGACGCGCTGGCGGTGACGACCGGGCCGGGCCGTAGCGGCTACCTGGCGCCCGATGCCGCGCTGGAGCTGCGCCTCAGTCGGCCGCTCGTACCTGCCGACGGCCGCCTTGCCGTGTTCATTGGTGCCAGTGATGTCAGCGTCCTGTTCGAGACGGATGGTGAGCGGGTCCGCTATTTACGCAAGCTCCCGTTGCCCGCGGGCCAGACCGAGCTGGTAGTGTACACGGTGTCACCCGCGCAGGTATGGCAGGAAGTTGGCCGTTTTGCGCTGCACGTTCTGACGCGCGCAGGCTTTGAAAAAGCAGAGGCCCGACCGACTCTGGCGTTGACCAACAAGGGTCAGGTCGTTGAAGGTCACGCACCTTCCGAGAATCGGCCGCTACGGCCGGAGTTCCAGGACTTTGGCATGAATGCCGGATTGCAGACCGAGCACGTGCGGGGCGGCTGGACCGTACGCACGCAAGCCAATGTGCAAGGCGTCAGCAATCGTGAGGAAGCGCTGCGCTTTGGTGAGCGGCAGGATGATGCGCCACGCGTCGATCTTTCGGACTACCTGGTCACCATCCAGCGCGGGCGGGCCACGATTTCTGCGGGCAACATCTCGTTCGGCAATCACAAGCACGTCAGCCAGTCGTTCGACAGTCGCGGACTCCAGGCATCGTTCCGCATCGGTTCCATGGCATCGCTCTCGTTGACCGGCCTGAGTGGCAGCAGACTGGTGGGCTGGGGCAATCCATTCGGCATCGCCAGCCCGGATCATCGCATGCTGGGTGGGAGTCTGGGTCTGGAGCTGATCCCGCGTGTGCCCGGATC
Organism: Longimicrobiales bacterium; assembly: GCA_050732575.1. Lineage (GTDB taxonomy): Bacteria > Gemmatimonadota > Gemmatimonadetes > Longimicrobiales > RSA9 > JBBDWZ01. The sequence goes on along the minus strand of JBOHRF010000132.1, from coordinate 3,755 downwards.
GTTGCAGCTCGAAGTCTCCGCATTGGATGGCGCGGCGCTGCCGCAAGCAGGATTCAATCAGGGCGCCGTGGTGGATGCCGAGCAGAGTCGCGGCGCGGGGTTGCGCCTGAGCGCAAGCGATGCGGCGCAGCGGCTGCGGCTCGAGGCAGGCTACGCGCGCACCCGTTTCAGCAATCCTTTCGATGCCACGCTGGCGCAGGGTGCAACCGTGGTTGCGGTGCGGCCCACAACGCGTGACGCGCGGTACGTGGACGCCACGTGGAACGCAATGCGCGCGGTTGCGCTCGCACCCTCATGGCCGGTAAGCCTGGCCATTACACTGCGTCATGAGCGTGTCGATCCGCTCTATCGCAGCATGGCAGCGCCCCAAATTCGAGCGGACCTTGCGCAGGATGGCATCGAGCTGACGGCCGCGCTGGGCAGTCTCAATGCGCAGGTGCAGCACAGTCGCGGGCGCGACAATCTGGAAGACATTCCGACGCTCCTGACCACGCTCACCCGCTCGAGCACGCTGAATCTTTCTTTGCCGCTGGCTCCAGCGTTGGGCGCACCACAATCAACCTGGCTGCCCGCGCTCACCTACGCGCTGACCCGCGTGCACCAGTTCGGCGACAGTGTGCCGACGCTGGGCGGTTTCACGCCCACCTTCGTGCCGGATCAGCTCAGCACGAATCACGCGCTGGCAGTCACGTGGCAGGCCACGCGCTGGCGCGCAACCTACCAGCTTGGCCGATCGTTCCAGGACAACCGGCAGACGGGTCGCGAGCGGGCCGACCTGGGCAACCGCACGCACACGGTGTCGGTGGGCGTCACACCGCTGACCGCGCTGGACATCACACTGGATGGCGCGCACGAGCGCGCGCACAACCACGAGTTTGCGCAGCGCAACACCAGCCAGCGGTTGGGCACCATGCTGAGCTGGCGATTCACAGCCACCAGCGCGCTGCAGGCCAATGTCACGCACACGCGCGTGACCGATGAGCCGCGCACGGCCGAGCAATCGAACACCGACCTCCGACTCGAGCTGTCCCAGCGCATCAGCCTGTTCCGCGCGCGCACGGGGCGGCCGCCCGCACAGCTGTTCGTGCGTTACGCGCGGCTGGATAACGGGCGTTTGTTGCCACGCGCGCCCAGTGATACACGCAGGAATTGGAGCTTGAACACCGGATTCACGCTCAGCCTGTTCTGAGGAAACGCATGCGGATGCAATCGTACCCGATGGGCCTTGTTGCGGTCTGCCTGTCCGCCGCTTGCGCTGCGCGCGCGGCCGCGCAGATCCGCGTGCACCCGACCGGCGTCGATGTGAACGGCCAGGGCGCGACCACGGTCTTTCTGACGTTCGGGCCGTTGACGGGATACAGGGCGGCGGAATCGTTCTGGTGCGGTGAAGTCGTGCCCGCATCGCCCGACGTTGGGCGGCGCTGCGACCCCTCCACGCTGTTTGGTGCGCTGCCTGCGCGTCATGACCTGGCGCGTCTATCCGGTTCAGCGTTCACTGACATCATGTCGATTCCGCCGTCCGTGACACGTCGTGCTTACCAGGCTGCGGCGGCTGGCGCGCTGGCGCCGTTCTTCTACGTGCGCCGCTTCATCAGCAACACGGGCGGTCCCGATCAGTATGTGGCCGTCACCTGTCGACTGTCCGGCGGCGGTGCACGCGTGCCGCTTTCGCTCACCGACGTTACGCTTGCCTTCGAGGTGGAAACGCCCGTGCTGCACCTGGCAGTTGGGCAGGCGCCACCCGCGTTTGCCGCTCGCATCGTCTACACCGGTACGGGCCGGTTGGTGGGACGTTGGGAAATCGTGCTCCCGGGCGACGAGCAACCCCAACCACGCGACCTGCTCACCGAGGCCACGTTGCCATTGGAAGAGCGTGGCACGCAGCGACGTTATACTGAACTCGAGCGTTTCAACGTGTTCCTGCCGCCCGGCGGTCGGTTTACTTTGCGCGGACCCGACGTGTCGCGACTGCCTGTCGTGTTGGAAGGCGCGTACTCCATTTTGTTGCGCGTCGAGGCCAGTGATGACAAGGAAGGCGACTCCGACCGGAGTGCGGCCGGCGCCGGAACCGGCACTGTGCACAGCGGCGCGGTGGCCGGGTTTGCCCTGCCCGCACTGCGTTATGTGGTCGGCAGCGGCGGCAGCGAGCACTCACCCGCGCGCCCGAGCCCATCATTCGGGCTTCTGCTGCCTGCCGCAGACGCAGACATCACAACCGGGCAAACCCTGCAGTTCGCGTGGCATGAACACGCGCGCGCCGTGCTGTATCGCCTCGAGATCGAGACCGCCGATCACGCGTTGATTCTGACGGCCATTGCGCAGCGCGGACGGCCTGTCTACCAGAATCCGCCCTGGCTGGCCGAGCGTGCGGCCGGCCGTACGCTGCGCTGGCGCGTGGTGGCGTTGGACGCGCGGGGCAACGCGCTGGCGCATAGCGAGTGGCGTGCGCTGGCGCCTCAGCGAGAGCCGACTCGCAACGAAATCGGCCGAACGTTTGCATCCCCCGTCAGCGTGAGCGATGCCCAGAGCGCCGGTGAATCACCCGCGCGCAGTGAAGCCAGCTTGGCGCGGCGCAACGCGTCGCCCGCGCTGAGCCCGGTGCGCAGTCCCTGATAGAACGATGAAATGAGCGGCCCAATGGAGCGATCGCGCACAGGCCAATAGGTCGCAACAACCGCACGCGCGCCCGCTTCCAGAAACGATGTCGTCAGGCCCTGGATGCCTTCGCCGTTGACTACCGTGCCGCCCAGTGTGCGGCACGCCGACAGCACAACCAGATCAGCATCGACGGAGAGCGCCGCAATTTCCTCCACACCCATGCGTCCGTCCTCGCCGCCGCCTGGACTCAAATACAGAGCGCTCGACAAAATGCCCCAGTCTTCCACCTGCGCGTGGGTGGCCAGGTGCAGAATGCCGACGTTCGAGAGATTCGCAGTCTTGAGGGCTGTTTCACTCGCGCGCGCGCCCGTGCGCACATCGGCGTTGTCGGCCCAACGCGCGATGGTCCGGACTTCACGTTCGCTGGCCGGCAGAGGCGCCAACTGCGCCGCCGTGGCAAACGCTGCACCGCCGAATGCCAGCAGGCCGCGAGCACGATTCGGCGAGGGTGATACCCAGAACGCATGTGCCACACGACTGGAAGGCACGAGCGACACGGTAAAACGTTCGAGCACGGTGCGGCCATCGGGCAGCACGAGTGCATCGATGGGCAGCCGGTGCAACGGCCCATGCTGGGCCACGACCAGCCGGTTGACACTGGCAGGCAGCGCGACCAGAGCAGAATCGAGGACCAGTGTAGCCAGTCGGCGGGCCAGGGGAAGGGCGCGCACGCCGCTCTCGAGCGCACGCGCAAAACGCTCGATCTCGCGCACCATGCTGTCCGCCGGCGCCAGCGTCCAGCTGCGCACACCGCTGCGTTGGACCAGGAACAACGTGGTCGGCTCACGGCCGCGGCCGGTAATGTATTCGAGCACGGCCGTTGAATCCGGCAGGCGCGCGCGCAGCTCGGCAACACGCACCGGATTCGCAACCAATCTCCTCACGCGTGCCTCACTCTGATCGGCGCCGGCCAGCGCGCCGCGCCGCACGATTTGCTCCCATAAGTGCCGCGACCGTTGCGCTTCCATCACGTGAAATGCGGTGTCAGGACGGCCGCCTGCGGCCAGCAGATTCACAATGGTCGCAATGCCCAGGTCGGAATCGAATTCGACAAACCGGCTTTGCAGCACTGCCACGCGTGCATCGCGATCGTTCAG
>JBOHRF010000131.1:0-12781 GCA_050732575.1 Longimicrobiales bacterium | reverse complement strand
CCGATGCTTGTCCTCGCCCAGGTCGCGCTGCAGAACTTCCATAATGGCGAGGCAGGTGTCCAACCCAATCAGGTCGGCCAGTGCAAGAGGCCCGAGCGGATGATTCATGCCCAACTTCATCACCGTATCCACTGCTTCCGGTAGAGCCACACCTTCCATGACACAAAAGATGGCTTCATTGATGAGCGGCATCAGCACGCGGTTGGATACGAAGCCGGGCGAGTCATTCACTTCCACCGGTGTCTTGCCCAGCCGGTGAGTCAGTGCCATCACGGCATCGGTCGTTTCGTCCGACGTCTGCAACCCGCGGATCACTTCCACCAGCTTCATCACGGGAACCGGATTCATGAAATGCATGCCGATCACGCGCTCGGGGTGCGCACATTGCCCGGCCAACACGGTGATCGAAATGGATGATGTGTTGGAGGCCAGAATGGCGTGCGCACTGAGTTGATCGAGTTCGCGCAAGATTTGCAATTTGAGATCGAGCTGCTCGGGCGCTGCCTCAATGATCACGTGCGCACTGCCCGCCTCCGCCAACGCAGTCGTGGTAGTAATCCGTGTGAGTGCAGCCTCGGCGTCCGGGCCGGTCAGCGTTCCTTTCTTCACCTGACGTTCGAGATTGGCACGCAGCGTGTGCAGCCCAATAGTGAGCCGGGCATCGTCGACATCCATCAGCGTAACGTTGAATCCATGTTGGGCAAACGTGTGGGCAATACCACTGCCCATGATGCCTGCTCCAATCACGGCCACCTGTTGTATCTCGCTCATGACACTCCCACGGTTGGTTGTCTCCGCGAGTACGCCCAGACTGCGGCCAGGCCTGCACCCAGCGCGACTGTGCCGGTCAAACCGCCTTCCGGTCCAAAGGCACCGCCCGTAAACCAGGTGGGCCCGCTGAGCACAGGCTCGTACAGTGGCGTATCGAACATCTCGAGACCGCTCACGGGTAGATCAAGCAGGCTCGCCATGCTCCAGTTCCAACCCAGGTGAAGGGCGGTCGCGAACCACAAACTGCGCGTCACCAGGAACGCAGTCGCGAGCCACACGCCCGCCAGGAAAATGTTGATCAGCGCAAAGGTGCTTACATTGGGATTCTGTGCGTGTGCCCAGGTAAACAAACCGCTACCCAGTAGCACGGCCATGGGCGCACCCGCGGCCCGGGCCAGTACCTGGAATGGATAGCCGCGGAACACGGCCTCTTCCGCAGCGGCCGCCACACCGAGCAAGCCGAAATCACGGGCCATTATGGCCACCCAGTGAGCGGCCGTACCATCATCAGTGCGGAAGGCCAGCCAACCAGACAGCGCGATCAACACCGCGGCCAGCGTGAGCGCCGCACAGCCGATGATGAAACCCCAGCCGAACTGGCGGAATGCAGCGGACTGCAGCGGGAAGCCAAGATCTGCGGGAGGCCGGTGGTCCAGCCAGTGCAGCATGATCACGCCCGCAACTACGGCTGCGATCACCGTTACTGCCGTGCGTAAGAGCAACATCATGTCGCTGGCGGGCAGCCCCAGCCGATCGTAAACCAGGCCGCCCACCAACTCCAGCGCTGTGAATACCACGAACCATCCGAACACGCGGCTGCCCACCCAGATCAGGCGCTGAATTCGGTCGGCCGGCACTTCGGTTGCCATCAACGACATAAAAAAAACCCCCGGGCTACATCAGCCCGAGGGTCCGTGGCCGAAGCCGCGTGGCAATGAGCGCGCCCAGCGTGACCTTGAGGATGTCACCCACCAGGAACGGCAACACGCCCATCTGAAACGCGGCGGAGGCGTTGCCGCGCAGCAGCGTCAACTGAGCCCACCCTACCATCAGAATCAGGACACTGGCAATGATCATGGCCAGGGCAGCACGCAAAAAACCGGGCGCGTGTTTTTGCCCGCTGAGCAATCCAGTTAGCGCGGCTGCCAGTGGAAAGGCAAGCAGGTAACCACCGGTCGGGCCAAACAGATAGGCCAAGCCGGCGCCCATGGCAAACACGGGCAGACCGAGAGCGCCGGCCAATAAGTACATGAGCTGTGCTGCTGCGCCCAGGTACGGACCAAGCAGTGCACCCGACAACATGACGATGAGCGTTTGCAGGGTTACGGGTACGTCCGTGCCCGGCAGCGGCAAGGCCATACGCGCACTCAATGCCGTGAGCAGCGCAAACGAAATGACCGCGGCCACACGTCGTCCTCGAATACTGGGTGCGACGTGAGCACCCGCCACATTTCGTGTCGGTCCGATCGCACCTGGCATGCTCAAACCCTTTCCACGGAAAGCGCCACTGCGTCGCCACCACCCAGACATAACGTGGCCAGTCCCGAGGATGCATCGCGCTGCTCCAGTGCGTGCAGCAACGTGACCAGAATGCGAGCCCCCGATGCACCGATCGGATGTCCCAGTGCCACGGCGCCTCCGTGCACGTTGACGCGATCCCAATCCCAGCCCAATTCGCGCCCGTCGGCCAGGGCCTGGACCGCAAAAGCTTCGTTGGCCTCGATCAGGTCATAGTCGCCTATCGACTTGCCTTCCTTTTCCATTACGCGGCGAACCGCGCGCACGGGCGCAAAGAACAGATCGCGCGGCGCCACTGCACCGCTCGAGTATGCGGCAATACGCGCCATGATGCGCAGACCATGAGCACGTGCGTACGCTTCACTAGTGATCACCAGCGCAGCCGCGCCATCATTGAGTCCAGGTGCATTGCCCGCAGTCACCACCGGTCGCACAACTTCTTGGGGCGCGTCCTGCGTGAAAGCCGGTTTCAGGGCGGCCAGCCCTTCCAGCGTGGTATCGCGACGCACCGGCTCATCGGTCTCGATCACAGTCGCGCCTTTGCGGCTGGCGATCTCGACGGGCACGATCTCGCCGCGAAACGCTCCCGTGTCAATGGCCTGGGCTGCCTTTTGATGGGATTGCAATGAAAACGCATCTGCGTCCTGGCGCGTGATGCCGGCCTTCGGGGCCGTGTATTCGGCGTGGCCGCCCATGTGACACGATTCGAAGGCACACCACAGTCCGTCGTGAATCAGACCATCGATGAGCTGCTGATTGCCAAACTTGACGCCATTGCGGTAACCGAACAGGTAATACGGTGCGTTGGACATGGACTCCATGCCGCCCGCCACCAGCACTTGCGCATCACCCGCGCGTACCGCTTGCGCGGCCAGCATCACGGACTGCAAACCCGATCCGCAAACCCGGTTGACGGTCATGGCGCCCACCGTGTCCGGCACACCCCCGCGCAGCGCCGCCTGGCGCGCGGGCGCTTGCCCGAGTCCGGCGGTCAGCACACAACCCAGAACTACGTCATCAATGTCCTTCCCATCGACCTCGCTGCGTTCCAGCGCAGCCCGAATCGCAATTGCGCCCAGCTCCGGCGCCTGCAGCGCGGAAAGCCCACCCATGAACCTTCCCATCGGCGTCCGTGCGCCGCTCACGATCACGGCGGTCCGGCGCGGATCTGACATATCACCTCAACCCGTTGTCATTTCGTTCGTTACTCCGCCGGCAACCGGTACCGGCAGCGTGATTATAGGGCCCTGCACGCAGCTTCGGTAGACGTGGTTTGACTGCGGATCCCGAGTGAACCAGGACGATTCCGATAAACCCGGATGATTCGGATGAACCGGATGCTTCGGAAGCCATTCGTTTCACTCCGCCCATACTCTGCTTCATACTGAATCATCAGCAACGAGCACGGGCCGCTCGAGTGTCCGATCCAGCCGTCCCCACGCCACCGCTGGATCGTGCTCGAAAATGAGCAGCCAGTCTTCGCGGCGGGCCCGCTCGACCAGTGTACGCTTGGTCTCCATCGTTACCAGTGGCTCCACGTCATAGCCCATGATCCAGGGAAGCGGCACATGAGCGGATGTCGGCATTACATCGGCCAGGAATATTGCTGTTTCATCTTCGGAACGAATCAGAACGGACTGGTGATGTGGTGTGTGGCCGGGCGTGGGCATTACGGTTATGCCGGGCACGACTTCCCTTTCACCGTGCACCAGCTCGAAGCGGTTGGCCGCAAACACGGGATCAAAATTGTGGGGCAGATAACTAGCGCGAATCCGCTCGTTCTGGCGGTGCGCAAATTCCCACTCCCCGTGCTGCACGTAGTAGCGCGCGCGCGGGAACGCGAGGCGCACCGGGCCGTTGCCATGGTCGTCTGCTTCCCGGTACGTGTTCCCACCAGCATGATCGAAGTGCAGATGCGTGTCGATCATCACGTCCACGTCAGCGGACTGGAATCCGGCCGTGCGCAGCGCATCTTCCAGTCGACTTGGCGCACCCGCGTTTTCAATGCCATAAATCTCGTGAAATTTCAGGTCTTCTTTGTTACCCACGCCATTGTCGATCAACACCAGTGCATCCGGCGTCTCCACCAGCAAGCACCGCAATCCCAGTGGAATGCGGTTGCGTTCGTCGGCCGGGATGCGTCGCTCCCATAATGGTTTGGGCACCACTCCAAACATGGCGCCCCCGTCTAGCTGCTGCAGTCCGGCTTCCAAAACGTGCAGCCGGAACTGTCCGAGTGTACGGCTCCGTGTGATGGGCAGGTCGAGCGGATTGGGCCGCCCGGCGGTGGATCGAGGCTCAGACGAAGGAGCCGCGGGACTATCGCGCATGGCGGCTGTAGTACTCAGTCCAGTGGGTCGAAGTACTGCGGCGAGGAGCGGCGCACGCGGCGCGGTGCGCGCGCGTACAGCAGTTTTTGCAGCTCGTTCCAGCCAACGATCTCGCGCTCTTCAATCCGACGCATCATGCGGCCAAATAGTTGGGCCGTAGCGCGTGCATCTCCATACGCGCGGTGCCGCGCTTCGTTCTCGATGCCAAAGTACCAGGACAGTGCGTCCAGCGAGCGGCGCGGCATTTCGGGCACCAGCTTGCGCGCCAAGCGCACCGTGCAAAGCATGCGTCCGCGCAGTGTACTGCCCAGTGCAGCTTGCACTTCCATGGTCAGGAAGCGCCAGTCAAAGCCGGCATTGTGGGCCACGAAGATGCGACCCTCGAGCCGCCTGAACACTTCGCTCGCAATATCCCGAAAACGCGGCGCCTTGCGCACGGTGGTGCCCGAGATGTTGGTCAGGGCAGTGATCAGCGCGGGAATCGGCCGCTCCGGGTTTACCAGCGTGCTGAAGTCATCCAGCACACGGCCCACTCCGTTCACACGTACGATCGCTACTTCTGTGATGCGATGCCCGAGTGTGAAGCCGGCGCCCGTGGTCTCCACATCGACCACCACATACTCCAGCTCGCGCAGGGGCTCGCCCGGCGTGTCCCGGATGGGCAGCAGCCGCACCACGCCATCCAGGTCCGTGCGCCGCTCCAGGACAACGTCCGCATCGTACTCATAGATGCGCTTGGGCAGCGCACCCGCGAGTCCCACATAATTCCAGGGCGAGTCGTGATGCCGTCCCTCGCGGATGACGCGCCCGTTGACGACCTGCATGCCTTGGTATCTGACTTCCGGTGGCGGCGCCGCTGCGGGAGACAGGACCATCGCGGGTGTCGGGTCAGCATTGGGCGCGCGCTCAGCTTCCCCCTCGCTGCGCTCTGCCGTCTCACTTTTCAGGCGGATCGAAATGCCTCTGCGCGCCCGCTCACTCACATCGATTTCCAGTCCCTGGGTCAGCAGGACTGTCAGGTCCAGTTGCTGCGCGCGCGGGCCGCGTTTAGGCGGGGCCACCGGCTGCTCCTCGCTCCATCACCAGGGATCCTCACGGCGCAGCGGCATGCTCATGCAACGGGCGCCGCCGCCACCGCGCACCAGTTCCGAACCCTCGAATGTGATCACGGCGCGGTGATCATCTTCGATGTCGCTTTCACCGGTCAGGAATTCCATGCCATCCACGATGCGGTAGCCGGCTTCACGCTCCAGCGCACGGTAGGTCTCCTCGTTGCGCGAATAGCCCAGCACAACACCGGGTCGCAGGGCCACGAAGTTGCAGCCACTCGACCACTGCTCACGCTCTTGCAGTGTGCGCCGGCCGCCACCGCAATACACGGGTTCCAGAGGCAAATGCACTTCGCGCAGCGCGGCAAACAGATTCGGCATCTCGCGCATGTCCCGCTGCCGGGCCCGGAAGTGCAATACCGTGTGTCGAGTGGGACCGACAAAGCTGGGCGGAAAGATGACGCAGTGCTCGCGGTCGATCATGGTGAAGATCATGTCCAGATGGATCATGGCGCGATCGATGGGCATGAGCACGACCAGGATGTCCGTGATGCCCTGATGTTCTACCAGATTTGCCGCCACCACATCGAACGCTCCCGGACTGGAGCGCTCGGACATGCCGATAATGGCCAGGTCATTGCGCAGGATATGCACGTCACCGCCCTCGATCGTGTACCCTGCCCGCCGCTCCTCACTGCCATCGTAGATCAGTCCCGCATTGCGTAACTTTGGATGATACGTGAACAGCGCTTTCATCAAGATTTCTTCGGTCCAACGCACATTATGCCGCATTGAGCCAATGATAACGCCGTCGCCCACTACCATCGCAGCATCACGCGTGAAATAAAGGTTGGGTAGCGGCGGCAACGCATAACTCTCCAGATTCAATCGCCGCTGCAGCGGCCCGGCATCTTCCGCTTCCCAGCCTTCAATGAACATGGCCACCAGTTCGCCCGCCGGTCGTTCCAGCAGATGCTTGGCCAGCGGCTCGCTGCGCGCAACATCCATCACGCGCTCGATCAGGAACGAGCGCACCTCGGGACTCTCCAGAATGTCTTCCAGCAGGTCGCGCACTTCATAGACTTCGGCAAAACGGGCGACAATGGCTTTGAAGCGCTGATGCTCGCGCCGCGCCAGCTCGAGATCGATGATGTCGTCGTAGAGGAAGTCCTGACGGGTCGCGGGCGTTACCGCTAACAGTTCCGCCCCCGGCGTGTGGCAGATCACACTGCGCAGCCGCCCGATCTCCGAGCGGACCGCTACCAGTGCTCCAGTCCCAATTTCAGTGACGAGCGGGGCCCGCACCATTGCGCGGCACGGTTCCTTTCAATGAGCCGGCCCGGCTGCGCCTGCTCCCGCGCCCGGTGCGCGTGCCATTGGCCAGTGCATACGACAAACCCTCCAGCTCGACCGCCATGTTCACGTTCTTTAGCGCGACTCCGGACGGTACGCTCAACTTGGTCGGCGCAAAATTCAGGATGGCGCGTACACCCGCGGCGACAATTCGGTCTACCACCGGCTGCGCCGATTCTGCCGGCACCGCTACGATCGCAATGTCGATCGATTCCGTGCGCAATGCCGTTTCCATTTCCGCGTCGGCTCGGATTTCCAAATCGTGCCAGCGCTGTCCAATTTTGCCGCGATCCGCATCAAACACCGCCGTGATGTAAAAACCCTGGCGCCGAAAATCCTGATAGCCCAGCAGCGCTACCCCGATCTTGCCCGCTCCCACCAGCGCCACTCGCCAGCGCCGCTCCAGGCCCAGGATCGACCGCAGCGCAGCAATCAATTCCGGTACGCCGTAGCCCAATCCGCGTTTTCCAAACGTGCCAAAAAACGAAAGGTCCTTGCGGACCTGTGCAGCCGTCGTGCCGCAGCGCCGCGCGAGCTCCTCGCTGGAAAGCGTCTGCACTCCCTCGCCGTCCAACTCATGCAGCAAACGCAGATAGATGGACAACCGGCCCACCGTCGACTCGGAAACCTTCTTCATGTTCAACAGCTCACGTGCTCGGGCCGCTTCGCCGTGTTCGCTCTCCCCATGTGAAAGCGTTCACAAACTCCAACCTACCCCGGGGGTTCCGCAACGTCAATTGCAGCGGGTTGAGCGGGCAGCAGCAGTTCCAGCGTGGTACCGTCAGGCTGGGCCTGGAGCCGCACGGTGCCACCGGCCAGGCCCAGGGTGGCGCGGGCCATGGCGAGGCGAAGCTGAGCGGCATTGAAGCGGACGGGCTGTGGCTCATCGAAGTTCAGGCCAAGTGGCTGATCGTGCAGAGGGTCGAGCCCGCTGCCACCAATTCGGCAGACCACCTGACCATCGGTGAGCCAGCAGGCCAGGCGGAGGGATCGGCCCGGAGACGATTTAATGGCGGCGATGATGGCGATTTCGGCAGCGCGCAAGAAACGAGAGAGCGGGAACTGGAAGATGTGGGCGAGCGGCTGGTGTTCGATTTCGAGTTTCGCATCGTAGCCATGGGCGAGTGGGCGCAGCCGATCGCTCAGAGACCGGGCGATTGCTCCCGTATCGGTATCGGTCCGCTCGTCGCCGCTGGAGGTGTCGGTAGCGGCCAGGGCCTGTAACCCGTCCACCAGGCTGAGGATTTGCTCGGCTGCACGTTGAATGCGCTCAACCGGTTCACGTTGGCGCGTATCCAGTTCACCGTAGATCCCCTCGGTGAGCAGCTCCTGGTAGCCCAGAATAGCGGCCAGTGGCGTGCGCATTTCATGGGCGAGTACAGCCACCAGTTCGCGCAGGTTCACGCTGCGCTCCTGAGCGGACGGCCTGCGTTGCGCAGGCTGCGGGATAGGGCTATGAACTGCTCGGGCGCCAGCGCTTCCGGGCGCGCGTTCAGGTCGATGTGAGTCCCGGTCTCCAGGTCCTTTACATCGGCCGCACTGAGCTGGTATTCGGGTGCGTGTCGAAGTACGCTCTGCATTTGTTTGCGTCGCTGGCCGAATAGAGTACGCGTCAGCGTGCGCATGTCCGCTTCTTCTTCCGCTTGCAACGGTGGCGGTTGCATGGGTGTGATGCGCAGTACAGTTGAATCCACGCCGGGCACGGGTCGAAAGGCGGAACGGCTCACGTTGAACAATCGTTCAGCGCGCGCCACCGACTGCACGCCCACACTGAGCGCGCCATACTCTTTGCTGCCCGGCCCGGTCGTGATACGCTGGGCGACTTCCTTTTGCAACATGAGCACGAGCACACGCGGCCGGGCGGAAGGCTGCAGCAATCGGAACAACAAGGGTGTCGTGATGTTGTAGGGTATGTTACCAATCACCTTATAGTCGCCCGCAGGCGCCAGCGTTTTGAAATCGCACTGCATCACATCCTGGTGCAGCAGGGTAAAATCGGTCCGGCCCTGGTACTCCTGTTGCAGCGAAGTGGCCAACCGGTCATCCAGCTCAATGGCGATGAGCCGCTTGACGCGGCCGACCAGGTGGCTGGTGAGCGCACCCAGGCCCGGGCCGATTTCGATCACTGTGTCCATGGGTTGGGGGTCCAGCGCGGCCACAATCTTCCTCTGAATGTTCGGGTCCAGCAGGAAATTCTGGCCGAGTGACTTGCGGGCGCGACCGGGCTTGCTCATCCGCGCAGCAATACGGCCGATCGATCGTCGGGTGGTACGCGTAGCGTGGCGTGTTCTGCGCGTTCGAACAGGCGCGTCAGGATTTCCTGGGGTGTGCGCAAACGGTCGCGGCAAACCTGAGCGATCAGGCTGGCTTCGCCATTCATTTCTTTATCACCGAACGCATCGGAAAGTCCATCGGTGAACAGGCAAAGCAGGTCCTGTCCAGCCTGCCACTCAGCCGTGGCCTCGTGATACTTGTCCAGCGGAATCATACCCATGGGTGGATCTGTCGCGCCCAGTCGCTCGACACCGCCCTCACGGCTAATCCGAAATGCATGCGGGTGTCCGGCATTGGCGTACGTGAGCCGGCCCTTGCGGGAATCGACCACGCAATAGAACAGCGTGAGATACATCTCCGTGCTTTCCAGTTCTTTTTTGAGAGCTTGATGCACGTTGCGCAGCACTTCACCGGGCGGACCCGCCTGTTGTGCATAAATGCCAGCGGCACTAATGGCGAGCGCCATGATCAAGGCGGCCGGGAAGCCGTGACTGGAGACATCGCCGATCATGATGCCCATCCGGTCATTCGCCAGCCGGAACAGCTGGTAGAAGTCGCCGCCTACCGAGTCGGCGGGCGCGCAGCGCGCCGCTATTTCTACGGCTGCCGCAAACTTGGAAGCATCGGGCAGCAGCTTGAGCTGCAGGTCGTGCGCCAGCTCCAGTTCACGCACCAGCCGCTCCTGGCGCAAACTTTCCTGCACCAACCGCTGTGTTTCCAGCGCTGCGCCAATTTGACTGGCAATGGCGGCCAGCAGCCGCGCATCGCCCGCATTGAAGCGCACATTGCTGCGCCGGCCGACCAGAGTGATGACGCCCACGGTGCGCGATTCCGCGCCAGGTGGCGTATAGTTGATGGGCACGGACAGAAATGCCTCCCGGCCCTGCGGTCGTGGCTCGAGTCGGGGCAAATGTGCAGCCGCCGTTCCCCGCTCGATGTTGAGCGCTTCTTTCTCGCGGAACACCCAGGCCGTAGCCGAATCGGAATCATCAATGCGGATTGGACCCTTGAGCCCATCCTCACCGACCGCGGCTGCCAAGTGCAATTGATGGTCGTCCGGATGGTAGACCCAGAGTGATGCGCGTCGTGCACCCAGCACATCAGCCACTTCCGCCAGGATCCAGTGCGCCGCATCGGGAATGGACAGCACCGATGCCAGGACTTCACTGATGAAATAGAGAAGGTTGATCTCTTCGTAGCGCTCGGTCAGCTCACGCGCGGCCGACCGTGCCTCCCGCTCGTAGCCGAGCATCTGTTGCAATGTGTGGCTCAGGAATTCCAGATCGGCGGTGCGTGCGCTTCCGCCTTTTGCTTCCAGCTCGAGACGCAGGCCGTCCGCCAGTTCGACGGGCACGCGCAGAGACGAGCCTTGAGGCTGTCCATCACCGCCGGGGAAAAGACAGGACCACGATCCCTGTTGCTCGCTCCACAACCGCACTTCCAGGCAATCGTGTATTCGGCGGAACGCTTCCAGCGCAGCTCCCACGGAAGCAGGCAAAGGGGCGAGGTCTGAAAACGTAGTGACGGTCACCGCGTTTCTCGACCTTCTGCGGCCACACCCGCCCGATTCTGCAGCACCATGGTGATGGAGTTGCCCGACTCATTGAACTCCACCCGATCCATCAACTTGCGAATCAGAAAAATGCCGCGGCCGCCGGCACGCATGCGGTTCCTGGGCAACGTTGGATCCAGCAACTTTTCGGGATCGAAACCGCGTCCTTCATCCGTGACCTGGACCGTGATCTCCTCAGATGACAGCCAGGCCTTCACGCGCACCCGTTTGCGCGGGTCTCGGCAGTTCCCGTACAAAATCGCGTTGGCCAGCGCCTCCGTCAGGCCTACCCGGAAATTGAGGCGCAGGCGATCGTAGTCGAAGCCCACCTCGAGGCCGCGATCCATCAGATACGTCACTGCGCGCTCAATGGCCCGCAGATCGTTGGGCAGCTCCAGCGAATAATCGAACGACATCGCTCACCGAAGTCTTGTCATTGGGCCGGAATGGCCCCCCGCGGCCCCAAGGCCCTTTATGGCATGATAACGCGAACGCCAGCGCGACGGGAGTGAGAAGGAAACCTGGAAGAGAGAAAGAGAGGAAGAATGGAAGGGCGGAAGAGTGGAATAGGTCAGCCTACCAACTACCATCCTCGTGAAATCGAAGGAGCGGTGGACCCGTTGTGCACTCCCGGTCCATCGCTCCTAAACACGACGACTTCCCCCTCTTCCTTCTTTTTGCCGCTTCCGGCATTTCTAGAAGGATGCGAGCGCTTCCTGTCGACTGGTCGCGATGTGGAACAGCGTGTCCAGCTTGGTTAACTCGAAGAGCGTGCGCAGGTCTTCGTTCAAGTTTGCTAGACGTAGCTCGCCGCCCTGCTCGCGAATCTTCTTGGACAGGCTGACCAGCACACCGAGTCCGGACGAATCGATGTAACCGGTGCTGGAAAAGTCGATCAAGAACTTGCGAGCGCCCTTCTCCAATTCCTCGAGTACCCTCTGCTTCAGTTCTTGCCGATTGCCAACAATCAGCTGCCCCTCCACGTCGATGACAGTTGTGTCACCGTGCTTCTTCACATCGAAGCTCATCGTTCCCCCCACAAGAGGACTGGTTCAGGGTGTCTCACGATTCCCGCAAGGGCAAGTTCGGTGCCGAGGGCACCGCCTGCAATGCGGTCACACACGCCACGTTCACGATATCGTCTGGCGTCGCGCCGCGCGAAAGGTCGTTGGCGGGACGGGCCAGGCCCTGCAATATCGGGCCAATGGCCTGAGCTCCACCCAGGCGCTGCACCAGCTTGTACCCGATGTTGCCCGCATCCAGACTGGGAAAGACCAACACGTTAGCGTTCCCCGCCAGTTCCGCCTCCGGCGCTTTTCGCGCCGCCACTTCAGGCATCAGGGCAGCGTCAACCTGCATTTCGCCGTCCGCCATAATCTCCGGAAAACGCGCTCGGAACTGGCGTGCGGCCTCCCGTACCTTTTGCACGGCCGGCCCGTCCGCGCTGCCGCGCGTGGAATACGACAGGAAGGCCACGCGCGGCTGATCGCCCACGATCTGACGGCGCGCCTGGGCCGCCGCAGCCGCAATTTCGGTCAGCTGATCGGCGCTCGGTTCCGGGACCACACCCGCATCCGTGAAGGTCAACACCTCGGGATGCTGGCCTCGGAACGGCCGAACCACCATGTAGAACGCAGACGAAAGGGTGCCGATACCGGGCGCGGTGCCAATACACCATAGAGCAGCGCGGATCACCTCATTCGTCGGGCGCACTGCGCCGGCCACGCTACCCTCGGCCGCGCCGATTCCCACCATCGCTGCCGCGAACATCAGCGGATCGGCGAGCGACTCTTCGGCCTGTGCTGCGGTCAGCCCGCGCTCGCCCCGGCGCGCCAGCAAGTGATCGATCATGGCCGGCCGTAGCGGCGACCGCGTGGGCGAGTGCAATTCGATCCGGTCAGGATGACCGCCCACGTGGGTGAGCGCCGCGCGCG
>JBOHRF010000130.1:0-12788 GCA_050732575.1 Longimicrobiales bacterium | reverse complement strand
GAACAGAATCTGTTTTTTCTGTCGTCGTTCCCGACACGCCCGACACGCCCGACACGCCCGTTACGCCCGTTACGCCCGTTGAGGTTAGAGCCGGACGTTCCTGTCTCGTGACGGCTCGGAGATGCGCTCCACCACGCGGGCCAGCTCATCGTTGGTGATTTCACTGCTGCGCTCGGCGGCGCGCGCCAGGTCGGCCTGCGCGACTATGCCAATGCAGGCACCGGAGTCATCGACGATGGGAATGCGGCGCAGCTGATGGTCGGCCATGAGCTGCTCCAGCTCGCCCAGATCGCTGTCCGAGCGGCAGCAGAACGGTGCTGCGCTCATGACATCCGCCACGCGCGTGTCCGCTGAACGGCGCTGACCGATGGCCCGTATTGCCAGGTCGCGGTCGGTAACTACGCCTACCACGCTGCCACTTTGCCGTTCCACGACCGGGATGCAGCCGCAGTCGTTCATCTCCATTAGTTCAGCGGCCCGCTCGATGGTGTCTTCTTTGGTGCAACATGCGGGCTCTGCCGTCATGATGTCGCGCGCTTTCAAGAGGCTCTCCTGCGTTGAGTGATGCCCTGTTTCTGTTTCCACCGGCCATCCCAATGCAGAAAGAGTGCCCCATACCGAAGTGATTTTGCTTGCGGATGGCATATCGGTTGCGGCGCTGCGCGACCCCCAGAAAACAGGAGATTCGACATGCCTCGCGATCGAGAACCACGAGATGAACGGTCCCGCAACACCCGTGAGGATGCGCGCTCACGCTCGAAGGAAGTGAAAGTCAGCGGCGCGAATGCGCGCCGTCCGACCGAACCGGTCCGCACCCGCGATGAGGGCCTGGGCCTGAGTCGCGCGCGCGAGCAGAACTGGCCCTTCGACCTCAGGCTTTCCGACCAGATGTCGCGCTTCTTCGGCAACTTCGGGCTGGGTCGCGAGTTTGTGAGCGATCGCTGGCTGCCCCAGGTCGATGTGTTGCGCCGCGGTGAAGAACTGGTCGTGCGCGCCGATCTGCCCGGCCTCAAGAAGGAAGACATCTCGGTTGACGTAGCCGACAACGTTCTCACCATCCGCGGCGAGCGTCGCGAAGAACGGCAGGAAGAACGTGAAGGATACTACTGGCACGAGCGTCGTGCGGGCTCCTTCTATCGCAGCATCCCTCTGCCCGAAGGTGCCGATGCCGAGCACGCCCGGGCTAGTTTCTCGGATGGCGTGCTGGAGATCACCGTCCGTGCTCCCGAAGAAGAAGAGTCGCGCCGGCGTCACATCGAAATCCGGTAAACCGGCGAGTAACACCGCATTGGATGTTGATTAGTGCGTAGCGACGGTTTGAGGTACACGATTTGCCATTCTGCCAGGTGGAGGCTCGAGCAGGAGGCAGAATGCGAATCTCGAACCGTCGTTTGTATCTGATTTTGTTCCTCGCGTGCGTACCGGTGGCTGCGGCCGTGCTGACGCGGTCCCATGTGGTGGAACGAATCCGCGCGTATCGCGCTCCGGTTCGCTTGAAGGTCGACCTGTCGGACCGTCGACTGTTTGTCATAGAAGGTGGTGAAGTCGTGAGGTCGTACGGCGTAGCCATCGGCACGCGCCGGCATCCCACACCGACCGGACACTTCCGTACGGGTCGCATCGTATGGAACCCGGGCTGGGTTCCGCCCAACTCGGAATGGGCACGGGGCGAACGCCCGCGTGCACCGGGCGACCCGGCCAATCCCATGAAAGGCGTCAAGATCTATTTCCGGGAGCCGGCCTATTTCATTCATGGCACGAACGACCCGGGATCGATCGGCAGCGCGGCATCCCACGGCTGTCTGCGGATGCATGTGGGCGAAGCAAAAAGCCTGGCGAATTTGATTGAGGAGTACGGCTCGCTGCCGCTCCAGATCCAACCGTAAGCGCGGGCCGCTCTAACGGACACCTTGCGGTCGCCCGGGCAGCCGCCCGGGCGACCCATTTCTACAAAAGCGGGTAGTCGTTACTCTCCTTTCATGAAGAGCCTTCGAATCGGACGGCCGATGCCGGTCCTTGTGATAGCTGGAGTTGTGGTGTGACGCCCTGGGTAACCCGACTGCTGGTTGCCAATTTCGGGATGTTTCTGCTGCAACAGACCAACGCGGGCGGATTCATCCTCAACGCGTTTGCGTTTGTGCCCGCCTACATCCTGTTCCGGCCCTGGACCATCGTGACCTACATGTTCCTGCACGATCCGTCCGGGTTCGGTCACATCTTCTTCAACATGCTCGCCCTGTTCTTTTTCGGCCCGCGCGTGGAACTGCGCTTGGGCTCCGGCCGGTTCTTCTGGCTCTACATGTTGAGCGGCATTGTGGGCGCGGTCTTCTCCTTCATTTTTGCACCCCGCTCGGCCGTCATCGGCGCATCGGGCGCCACCTTCGGCGTCATGCTGGCCTTTGCCCATTTCTGGCCGCGCGAGCGGATCATGATCTGGGGCATCATCCCGGTCGAGGCACGCGTGCTGGTCATCGTGAGCACCATGTTCGCGCTGTTCAGCGGGATGGGTGGCTCGCTCAGTGGTGTGGCCGATTTTGCGCACCTGGGTGGTTTTGCGGGCGCCTGGTTGTACCTCAAGCTGCTGGAGCGCACGACGGGCAGCCGCCAATTCCGCAGCAAAGCTGCACCCAAAATCGCCGAAGGCGCACTGGCCAACTGGCGCAAGATCGATCCCAGCACGGTGCACGAAGCCAATCGCGGCGAGTTGATTCGAGTGCTCGAAAAGGCCCAAAGGTCGGGCATCGGCAGCTTGACGCCCCAGGAGCGTGCATTTCTGTCCAGCTTCGTTCCGCCGGACGATCGGGTGCCAACGTCATAACGCTTCGCGCGAACTGGTCTTTGCTGGCCTATCGCCCAACGAGTGGAGCACTTCCGGGCGTACGATCAAGGCGGGGCTGGCCCTCAGCACCACTCGTTTTCGTTCTCCGCGCTGGGCAGGCAGATGCGGGCCTGCACTTCATCGATGCCCACGCCGCCGATCTGGACTACGCGCGGGCCGAGTGCTCGCTGGTACGGCCGGGTGGCGGCCATGACGCGCAGGTCGTTGCCGAACCAATACAACGCGATTGGTAGCAGCTGGAAGTGTGCCGGCAAATGCACGCCCGTGTGCCCATCGCCGACCAGGGCAGTGATCTGCCGCAACCGGACGACAATCTGATGGTCCTGCAACAGGGGAATGGCCGCATCGAGCTCACGCACTGCACGCTCGAACTGCTCGCGCGCCACACTGTGGAACATGATACTGCCGCAGCCGCTGCGCCCGCACAGGGTCGGCGTCGTAGTACTGCGCTCGCAGGTGTATGAACTTGGTCGCCATCTCAGTGAACAGAAGCAAACGCCACGCTCAATCACTGACCGCATTGACTTGCAAATTGTATGTCGGTCGCGCCGGGCCACAAGGTTGGTCAACGCGAGCCGAGTGCCGTCTTTAGTGATACCGGCACCGCCAAAGCCACCAGAAGCGATGAGGGTGTTCGAACACCAAGAATCGACTGCTCGGTCTCGCCAACTGGAAGTTCCATCCTTGCCTTGTTTTCCCGGAACGTGTCATCCAGGTCATCCCGTAGAGCATCGATTCTAACCAGGCTCCATCCAAGGAGGATCTGCGTATCTCCTACCAGTGGCCAACCAAGTCCAAGGGCAACACCCTGGACCGGTGCTTCGCCAATGCCAAGTTGAATGGATCCAAACACAGTGCCAGGCGCCAGTCTCAACAGGCCGGACCGTGAATCCCGAAAGCGAACCGCGATCCCGGTAACGGCGTTGGGCGACGACCGATTGACCTCCTTGCGCACGATGTATTTCTTTTGCGTACTCCCCATGTCACGTTCGACCACCTTGACTCTTTCGGGCTTATCACTGTTGAACAATCCCTGGAATCCGATTCCGAAAATGACGCCGACGGCATCAGTGGCAGCGTATCTGGTCGACAAAACGGTTGAAAACGCATCGTTTAAGGCAGCCTTCAATCTCTCTTCGGTCACTTTAGTCGAATCGGCACCAATCGAGCTCAATGCACTGGAACGATAGAGGTCTCGTCTGGCTGCAAGACAAGGCACCGACACTCCCGACTTGGCGAGCGCCCTGTAGTAAATAAGGCCTCCGAGTTGTGCACGCGCGGGGACTCTCCCCGTTCACGAGGATGATCGAGGTTGCCAGTGACTCGATCATGCACGCGTCCGTGCCCGTTAGCATGGGCACTTCGGCCTATCTGTGTTGAATGCGGAGCGATGCCCAGGGGCACATAGCTGATGACCGACGATGAGAATCGCGATTATCGAGCTGTTGGCAGTTCGAAGGGCGGCAACCGCAGCGCGGCAATACAACTCGTGTCGATGCCCGCCATGGAGCCGGCATCCAGAAACTGACGGCTGATCCCGTCCGTGCAGGGCGTATTGAGATTATGACCGCGCGGCAGCACGAAGTGCACGCCGTTGCGCAGCGTGCGCACGGTTTCCTCGCCCCAGCGTGGTGGTGTCACGGGATCGTATTCGCCCGAGAACAGAAGGGCGGGTGCAGCGGCCGTGACCGGTTGACCGTACGCTGCAGGCACGCTGGCACGCGGCCACGCGGCGCAGGCATCCATCTGACCCCGTACCCGAACATCACCCAGGAACGTGCCTCGCGTTTCGGCCTCGATCTCCTGCGGCGTGATGCGGGCCACGTCTTCATTGCAAGTCACGGACATGAACATGCCCATGGCCAGCGAAGTCCGCTGCGCTCGAATGCTTTCCACGCCTGGTCCGACAATGGGCGCGTAATTGCCGGCCAACGCCTGGTGAATGAGCAGCGGGATCTGACGAGCGCTGGCACTGTTGTAGAGCAGCACGCGCACCATCTCGGCGAGCGCGGATCGGGTGAGCGTGAGTTGGACGGGTTCACGCGTCAGCCGATCTGTAATGGTGACGCGGGCCGGCGCCGATTGCAAACGATCCAGCACGGTTCGGAATTCCTGGTCAACCTGTGGAAACGCAGCATTACAACCCGCTTCCCGGGCACAGGCCTGGAACAATCGATCGATGGCATCCTGCGCGGAGCGTGCATGCGGCAGCGGATTGCGAAACGTGGGCGGCGCCACACCGGAAAGCACGAGCGTGCGCACCGCGTTTGGATAGCGCCGCAAGTAGAGCAGACTGGTACGCGTGCCACCGGATGCGCCCACCAGATTGATGCGATCGAAGGCGAGGGCGCGCCGTATTTCATCCAGGTCTTCAATGGCCGCCAGACTCGTGTACTGCGTGAGATCGGCGCTGGCCTCGAGTGTGACCCGGCAACGTTCGTACAGCGCGCGCTGAAAAGCCGATTCGAGATAACCCTGCAGGTTGCTTGGCGAGCCGGGCATCGCACAGTGCAAGGGATTCGACTGGCCGGTGCCGCGCTGATCCATGAGCACGACGGCGCGTCGATCGCGCATCCAGGAACCCCAAAACGCCCGGGCCAGGGAGACCGCAGACTGCCCGGGCCCTCCGGCCAGATAAAAGACGGGATCCGCGGCCGCAGGCAGGTTACGCGCGGGCAGAACGACCACACGCAGCGTTATGTGGCGACCGTTGGGCCTGGCCCGATCCTCGAGCACGTCCAACCGACCGCACTGAACCTGGGCCGGTACATCGGGCACGGAACAGGACGAAAGCTGAAGCCGCGGTGACGTCTGTGCGGACGCGGGAAAGACGAAGACCGGTAGCGCGACCAGCATCAGCGCGCTGGACGGCAACGAGCGCTGCCGCCGTAGTCCAGTGTCACGATTTGGAATAGTCAGGCCCTCGTTTGACCGCAGCAATTGTCGGCTCCCTTTAATTGGAGCAACCGAGTGGTTAGGGGCAACGTGCGCGCGCGGCCCGCAAATGACATGACGCTATTCCCGAATTCTGATGCCCGTGGTAGTATGGGCGTCGTCGGCAACCGGGCCGCTTCCCGCCCCCGCTCTTACGCGCCTGGCAAACCCCAAAAGAACACGGAACATACGCTGGAGGGACTCACCGTGGCCAACCCGATGGCTAGCTGCCATTGCAAACATTCCTCCTGACCTCACGACACTACCATGAGCGATAACGCAACCAAACAGGAAGTCGGCCCCGGCGCCGGGCTGGTCAGTGCAGGCGGCATTACCGGGATTCTATCCTATGTCACGGTCATGAGCGTGCTGGTCTTCTACATGATGATCAAGCTCTGGCCATACCCGACGCCCGGTATGGGACCGCCCTCGGACCGGGCTGTGGTGGACTCGCTGGCCAGAAGTGCGGTGGTTCCCGCCGACACGAGTTCGGATAACGGCTCGGTTCAGGACACCAGCGCGCAAGCGGCAACGACACCCGCTGATTCGGCCGCAGCCGCGTCCGGTGTTGACGCGCTGCCGGTATGGCTGGAATGCCGCCCCCAACTGGCTGCCTACTACCATTCGCTGGCCGAGCAACACCGCGGCTCGATTCCCAAATGTGTGTATTTGTTTGGACAGAAGCTCTCCGTCTGGGACGAGCAGCGTTTGCTCTTCCTGGTCATGCTGGCCGGCGCGCTGGGCGGACTGGTGCACGGACTGCGCTCGCTCACCATGTACGTGGGTCACCGCGAGCTGCGCTGGAGCTGGACCGGCTACTACCTGATCATGCCGTTTGCCGGCGCCGCCATTGCCACCGTGTTCTACCTGGTGATTCGCGGCGGCTTCTTCTCGCCCACTTCCGATTTTTCGGAGACCAGCCCGTTTGGATTCACCGCGTTTGCCGCGATTGTCGGACTGTTCAGTCAGCACGCCGTGCTCAAGCTGCAGAAAATCGCAGAAACCGTGTTCGAGCCGACACCGCCCGGCAAAGACGCGCTGGCCGGGGGCGGCGATGCGCCCTTGCCGGCGCTGGCCAAAGTGGCACTTACCAGTGCATCGGCGGGCGCGCGTGAAGATGTGCTGGAAATACAGGGCAGCAATTTCGTGAAGGGATCGCAACTCGAAATCAATGGTAAAGCGCGCACACCCGAGTTCGTGAGTGACAAGCTGTTGCGGGTCACGTTGGAGGCCGCCGAGCTGGCCATCGTTGAGAACGGCGGTCAGCTGCGCGTGGTCGTGATGAATCCCGGCGGCAAGAAGTCGACGGAACTCGAGCTGTAGAGCGTCATGGCAACGTTTAAGGACTTCATCATCCCGTTCGGCGCTGACCAGGCCATCAGCCGGGGCTGGACCGCGGCCACGCAACATCGTCCGCTGGGCGTGACCTGGCATTGGACCGCAACCTGGGACCTGGCGCTGTGCCGGCGAGTGTTGGGTGGCGTCAATGCGGAGCGCAAAGGTGAAGCATCGGCCCACTACGGTGTAGGCCGCTCGCTGGCCGAAGGCATTGACCGTTACGTCTCCATCCGCGATCGCTCATGGCACGCGGGCAAGGGCCAGCTCGCGCAATGGAACGGCGCGCCACTCCGCAGTCCGGATCACAAGGGAACACGCACCACGATCGGCATCGAGACCGTGAACATTGGCTACGAGCGGCAGGGCGTCCCCGCGCGTGCCGAGTGGGTGCGCGTGGCCATGACGAATGGGCGCGAGATCGTGCGCGTGCAACACTGGAACGCCGAGCAGATCGAGCTGATGGTCGAAGTGGGCCAGGAGATTCAAGCGAGCTGGCCGCATATCACGCCCCGCGATCACCACGGGCATCACGACCTCTGTCCGGGATACAAGGACGATGTGATCGGCTTTCCGTTCGCAACCGTGCTGCGTGCCATCTACGATGATCCCACCATCCCCGACGTGTGGTCGCCCTTCTGGATGCCCAGGCAGCGCCAGCGAGCGCTCATCGCGCTGGATCACGATCTGGGCGCCACCGGCGCCGATGGCGATTGGGGCGGCAAGAGTGATGCGGCGTTGCGCAGCTTTCAGCGTGCGCACGGCCTGGCCGAGACCGGCCACTGGTCCACCTACGTTTCCTGGAAAGTCTGGGAGTTGCTGCGCGCACAAGGGAAGGATCCGGTGGCCGTAGCAGGTGAGCCGTGAGGATCAACGGGCACGCCCACATCTTCAACCTGCACACCGTGCTCACTCGGCACGCCATCACGATCATGGTGCAGCGCATCCGCGACCTGAACGTGCCGGACTTCGTGGCCGATGCCGTGGAGCGCTTCCTGGCCGAGCAGGTGGTAACGCCCGAATACCTGGTGGAGGAAGAACTGCTGGCGCGCTTCCTCAAGCACATTGGCGATACCAGCACGTTCAAGAACTTCGTTAATACCACCAACAACCTGCCCGTCGAGATCCGGTTGATGGGCGGCGGCGTGCAGGCGCTGCAAATCAGCGCGCTGCGCGCCGCGCTCGATCGCATCTCGTCCTGGTTCGATGATGGCGCCACGACCAAGACCACTGTGCTCGATGTATTCGAGACGCTGCGTCTGGCCATGCAGGCGGATGTCACGGGTGTTGCCGCAACCATACTGGAAGACATGCGGGCGGGCGATGGCCTGATCGCACTCATGATGGACATCACATCGGAGCAAACGCAGGAAGTCGATGAAAAGAAGTTCCGTACCCAGCTGAAGGGCACGGCCGATGCCGCCTGCGCGTTTCCGGGCCGCGTGTTCCCCTTCGTGGCCATCAACACGCGGCGCGCCAAACACTACGATTTCCTGCGCGAGGCGGTGGAACGACACGGCTTTGTGGGCGTCAAGCTGTATCCGTCGCTGGGTGTTCCGGTCGATTCCAGCCCCATGCTCAAAGTTTACGACTATTGCCTGGAAAATGAGCTGCCCATCCTGCTGCACTGCACGTTGACCGGCTTTTATGAGAGCCAGCAGACCCAGCAACTTGGTGATCCATCGTTCTGGTGGCCCATCCTCGAGCAACGGCCCGAGCTGCGCGTTTGCTTCGCGCATTCCGGCGGCCTCGCCCAGGGTGTGCTGACGTCGGGCGGACCGAGCGGCACACAGTGGCCGGCCGAGATCGAAACCCTGATGCTCAGCTATGCCAATGTGTACTGCGATCTGGCCTATCACGTGGATCAGATGGTTTCCCCACAGAACGAGCAGTTCTACCTCAAGTGGTTGCGGCGATTGCTGGCCGATGAGCGATTGAACGATCGCGTCATGTTCGGCACTGACGTATGGCTGGTTCGTTTGAGCCTGGCGGACGAGCACTACTGGAAGTGGTTTGAAAGCAAGCTGTCACCACTCGAGCTGGCGAGCATCATGGAAGAAGCGCCCGCCGGATTCCTGGGATTGCCCGTGGGCGGCAAGCCCATGCGCAAAAACATTGCGCGACTGGTGGAACACCTGCGCGAGCAACCGGGTGTAGGCACAGATCCCGTACCCTGGCTCAATGCTGTGAGCCCGCAGTCGTGGACCGTGCTGCGCGGCAACCCGGCATGGACACCCAACAACCACGCGCACAAAGTGACACACGGATTCTTCCGGGGCTTCATGACCGGCGCACAAAAGAAACTCGAGTTCAGCGCCGCCGGTGCACTGCGCCTGCGCCAGTTCACGTACTTCCGCAATGCCAGTGCAGAAGATTTCAATGCCGTGGGCCAATCACTCGTGCAGTTCTGTCAGAACAGCGCAGGCACATTCGAAGGCGAGTACCGCACCAACAGCGCCATTGGAAAAGTTGCAGAGCTGGCCGCCGATGGCGAAAAAACGCTCGCCGACGCCGGCGCCACCATTGATGCCATTTTTAGATTCCCAACGGAAAGCATATGAAACCGGAAGTAACGGGCGTGTCGGGCGTGTCGGGCGTGTCGGGAACGACGACTGGAAAAGCAAATCCGTTCCCGCTACGCCCGTCACGCCCGCTACGCCCGACACTTCCGTTGTTGCCGTTCCCGTCACGCCCGACACGCCCGATACTTCTCTCCTGTTCAATCCTCGCGTTGTTGACACCCGTTGATTCCAGAGCGCAACAAGACACCCCTGTGCGTTTCAGCATCTTGCCCGCGCTGGTTCGGGGCGCAGGCACGACCGTAGGTCTGCGTTACAGTCTGGACGTGCCCGCCCATCGCCTGTATACGACTGCGGCCGGCCTGCCCGCGGCCTTGCGCTGGTCTGCGGATCTGAGTGGCGCGGCCGCGCTGAAATCACGGGCGGCTACGGAGCCGCTCCTGCGCGGCGCCGGCGCTGTGGGATTCAGGATACTGCTGGAGCGAACGGGTGGCTGCCCGCCGGGAGGCGCTTGTGTATCGACTCGGCGCTTCGGCTATGTGCTGGTCGGCGCGCGTGTAGCCGGTGAGCTAGGCCAGAAGGCCGAAGAAGCGGAAGGCGCGCTGGGCGCAGCCATCGCCTACCGCTCGCTGGTCAATCCGACCGGATTGTGGCCACTGGTACCCTCCTTGTCAGCAGCGTACACGATCAGCAAGCCGCTGCGCTCGGCATTGCGCGATTCGCTGGACGCGGGGCTGGATGCACACCGCAAGCTCGAGCTGGCCGCCATCTGGAATATCGGCTTCGCTCACGAAGGTCTGCCCGACTGGTTTTCGCGTTTGCATTTCCAGGCCGAATGGCGGCGCTTCAGCGAACAAGGTGTTCCGGCCGCCGTCGATTCGGTGACGCGCACACACGGTACCTATCTGGGCGCGGGCGGCGCTTACGAGATCACCGGCCTGATTCCTTATGTCCGCGAATTCGCCGTGCACTGGTCCCAGGGTGAGCACGCCACTCAGAAACAACGCCGCAAAGCCTGGCTGATTGGAGTGACCATCGGCACAGCGCGCTGATCCCGGTGATCTTGCCCATATGAAACTGCAGGAAGCCGTGGTGCTGCTGAACGCAGCGCAACCCGCGCCCGCGGGCACATGGGCCGACCTGGGTGCTGGTACCGGAACATTCACACGCGCGCTTGGGCAGCTGCTGGGTCGTGACGGTCACATCTACGCCGTAGATCGCGATGGCGCCGCGCTGGCCACGCTGCGGGCCGCGCCGGCACGATCGGGATGCGCAGCCATCACCACTGTCCAGGCCGATTTCACGGGTCCCCTGCGTCAGCATCTGCCAGACCCGCTGGCTGGACTGCTACTGGCTAATGCGTTGCATTTCGTGCCCAACCCTCACGCTGTGCTGGCGCAGTTGAGCGAATTGCTGCGGCCTGGCGGCCAGGTCATACTGATCGAATACGATCGGCGACCCGCGAATCGCTGGGTGCCGCATCCCATCTGGATCGAACACCTCCCGGCGCTGGCTGCGGCAGCACATCTGGATGCACCGCGTGTCGTGGCCCGCCGGCCCTCCGCGTACGGCGGCGACTTGTACGTCGCGGTCTCTCATGCTTCCGCATGAGACGTAAGGCCCTCACTCATGCCATAGCCGTGATTGCCTGACCTCGCAAATAGCGGCTCAGTCCTTGCCCGCCCCATGCGTGCTGTAGCCGTCGATTTGAGTTTGCGGAGGACGCATGGCGTTGGGAAAGACGATCGCAAGGTTGGCACTGATGGGCAGCGCGTGCCTGGGCGGGTTTGCAACAGCCAGCGCGCAGGTGGTCGGCATCAAGGGTGGTCCGACCTTCTCTACCGTGGAAAGCGATGTGCTGAACATTGAAGACGGATTCCTGGGCTCGTGGGGCGCCGGCCTGTTCATTCGCTTTCCCCTCGGGCGCGTCACCGTGCAGCCCGAATGGCTGTTCATCAACAAGGGCGCGCACCTGGTGAGCCCGGGCGATGAGCGCAACCTCGACCTGCTCTACAACGAGCTGCACCTGCTGGTTCGACTCCAGTCCACCGCCCGCAAGGTGGCACCCTACCTGATGCTCGGACCCACTTTCTCCTTCGAGTGGGACTGCGAAGTCGAAATCGAAGTGGAAGGCGACGAAGATCACTTCGAGTGCGATGAGTTCAACTTCCCCATCATTACCGATCGCAAGAGCCGCGACCTCGGCCTCACGGGCGTACTGGGTGCCCAGATTCGACTCGGGCCCGGTTCCGCATTTCTCGAAGGCCGCGGCACCTACGGACTCACCAACGTGTCCGACCAGGAGGGTGTGATCGAGGGCGATCTGCGCAATCGATACTTCGCGATTTTCATCGGCTACTCGTATGCGTTGTGGGGTGAGAACCGATAACGCTATCCGTTACTCCGTTCTCATAGCTTCCACGGGATTCACGCGCGTGGCCCGGCGCGCGGGCAGGAAAGAAGCCAGGAAAGCAGTGAGCAGCAGCGTTATGATGACGGCACCGAACACGAGCGGGTCGCGCGGCGAGGTATCGAAGAGCAGATCGGCAATGAAGCGACCGCCGAACCAGGACGCCGCAATGCCCAGCGTTATGCCGAAGAGCGTGAGCGAAAGACCGTGACGCAGGATCAGGCTCAGGATATCAGCCGCGCGCGCACCCAGCGCCATGCGTACCCCCAGTTCCTGTGTGCGGTGTGAGACCAGGTACGCGATCAGGCTGTACAAGCCAATGGCCGCAATGAGCAGCGCCAGGCCACCGAAAATCGCGAACATGATGGCACCCAGGCGCCAGGGACGCACTTGCGGATCGAGCGCTTCCTGCAGAGGTGTGATGTTGAAGTACAGTGCGCTTGGGTCCAGGCGCTGCAGCTCGCGGCGCAAAGGCTCGATGAGGGACTGCAAATCCTTGCGTGGGCGGATCACCATATCGCGGCCGCCAAAGCCGCTCTCCTGTCCAAGCGGCACGTAGTATTGCATGGCCGGATCTTCACGCAGCTCGTAGCGCCGCGCCTCTTCCACCACACCCACAATGCGCGCACATGGAATCGAATCCGCGCCAATGATGAGGCATTGGCCTATGGCATCCTGGTTGGGCCAGAGCGTGTTAGCCATGACCGTGTTCACAATGGTCACGCGCTCACTGCCTGCGCGATCGTGGGCG
>JBOHRF010000129.1:0-12868 GCA_050732575.1 Longimicrobiales bacterium | reverse complement strand
CTCCGTGTCGCGCGGATACACATCCGATGCGCGCACCACACCCGTTACCGTGAACGGATAGCCATTGATAATGAGCGGCTCGCGCAGCGAGCGGTCCGCACCCAGTGCACGTTGCCAGAAGCTCTCGCTCACCACGGCTACCAGCGTGCGCTTGCGCACCTCTTCTACCGTGAACGGACGACCAAACAGAAATCGGGTGCGCAACACCGAAAAGAAGGGACCACCAACATCGGTAACCGGCACGCGCATGGCCTGGCCGCGCACCTGCATGGAAATGCGACTGGATTGTAGAATGGCGCTGGATTCCAGCGTGCGATTCTGCTGCTGCCAGTCCATCCAGTTGGAAGCAGACACACGGGAGAACGGTTCGCCCTGCTCACCTACCGACTGCAGTGCAATTAGCCGCTCCGGCTCGGCGAATGGCAAGGACCGGAACAACACGGCATCCACGATAGTGAAAGTGGACGTTGCCAGGCCAATGGAAAGCGCAAACGTAGCGATCGCAAACAGTGCGTATCCCGGCGCATGAAGCGCCCGCCGCCAGGCATACGTCAGGTCCCGGCCTAACGCATCCAACCACTCCGTGCGCCGCGCTCGCATACGCTGCTCCCGGTAAGATCGTATTAGCTCTCGGCGCGCCTGCGCATAGTCGCCAAAACGACGCACGGCGTCCGCGCGCGCCTGCTCGGTCGACTCGCCCCGCGCCAGGTATTCCTCGGTCCGCATCGCCAGGTGCGCATCGATCTCATCCTGCACCTCGCGCTCCACGTCCGCGCGCGTCTGCGGTCGCAGACGCAGTAAACGTCGGTACCGCCGCTCGCCAGCCATTAAACCGCGCGCGCACTCATTAGCAGAATCGCGCTCACCGACTGCGTGTAGCGCAGCCAGGTCTCCGTTTCCTTGCGCAGCCGCGCACGCCCCGCCCTAGTCAGCCGGTAATAACGCGCCTTGCGATTGTTCGCCGTAACGCCCCACTCCGCCTCGATCAGACCCCGACTCTCCAGCCGATGCAGCGCCTGATACAGCGCGCTGTCCTCCACCTCCAGCGTGCCGCCCGACTGCTGTTCCAGAAAGGTCGCAATCCCGTAGCCGTGCTGCGCGCCCCAGCTCAACGTCTTGAGTACGAGCAGGTCGAGTGTCCCCTTGAGTAGTGGCAGCGACTGGTCCACCGGTCCCTCCCCAGATCGTTCCCCGTATGTGCTCAGGGTAAGGTGGGAGGTGCGGATGGGTCAAGCGGGAGGGGACGAACGGGTGAACAGATGAACGGACGAGCGCGAAAGGAATAGTTGTGCCGAGGTCTGCCGCTGCGCGCCTAATCCCTAATCCTCACCTTAAGGTGAGGATTAGGGATTAGGTTCGTGCTCGTCCGGAGGTTCGTGCTGGTCCGTTTATCCGCTATCCGTTACCGAAGTCCCGGTTTGGAGAAGGTATGGCTATACCGATCGCAGCAGCCCTCATCGAATTCAACGATCATTTTGCCAGTGATGCGGACGGAGTGTTGATCGAGGCTGCTGAAGGGGAATACGCGCAGTGCGGGGGCATACTCGACGATGTAGACGGGCATGGGGCCGAGGCGCAGCGAGTCTTCGCGCAGCGTGAAGGTAGCCTCGGCCACGAGCCGATCGTTGCGAAAGGCGCGCACGCGCGTCGCATGGTATTCCAGCCGAGCGGAGTAGCCTTCGGTTTCAGGCGAACGTTCCAGGCCGGCAAAGCCACCGCGCGACTGCACCCAGCGCCAACTGCCGGAGAGCACGTGGGGCTCGGAATCCAGGTCAGTGGTGCCGCGCGTGCAAGCGAGCAGCAGTGCCACCAGGAGTATGGGCGATTTCCACATCATAGATCTTTGTGTCCAGTCTCTGGTCTTTCTGTACCCGCTCTCATATACCCTCCCTGCGCGTCACTCGTCACGCGTCACGCTATTCCGCACGAAGCGCAACCAGTGGGTCTACTCCTGGCGCGCGTCGGGCAGGTACCAGCGCGGCCAGAAAGCCGGCGACCAGAAGCAGAGTTGCGGCGGCGCCAAAACTGATCGGGTCCGTGCCTCCAATGCCAAAGAGCATCGAGCGGAGCAGGCGCGCGGTCCAGAGTGCGGCGGGCACTCCCGGAGCCAGGGCCAGTCCCACGAGCAGGAGTCCGCGACCCAGGATATCCCTGAGCACGGATGCGCGGGGCGCGCCGCGGGCCATGCGCAAACCGATCTCGCGCGTGTGCTGTGCGACCATGAACGCGAGCAGGCCGTAGAGCCCAATGATAGAGAGGGCCAGGGCGAGCAGTGAGAATACGATGGCCAGTTGTGTGGCGATCCTTTCCTGCGCTGTGGCCATTCTGATGTGCTGTTCGAGTGTGAGCGCATGGAAGAGAGGCACAGCGGGATCGAGCGAGCGCTCTGCGCGAACGACTTCGGTGAGCTGAGCCGGATCATTGCGCGTGTGCACGATGAGTGTGAGCTGTGGTCGGTACATCTGACCGAGCGGTCGCCACAAATTCGTTTCTGCCTTCTCCCGCAAACCGCGGTACTTGCCATCGCGCGCCACGCCGACAACTTGCCAGGCGATGTTCCTTTCGGGATCCACGATGATGCACCGGCCGACTGGATTTTGCCCGGGCCAATAGCGGCGGGCCATCTCTTCATTGATGATGGCCACCTGCGCGGACCCGGGTTGATCCGCGGCTGAGAACGCGCGGCCCTGCACGATGCTAAGACCGAGCGTGTTGAAGTACTCGTGGTCGATGCGGTTGAGATCGAAACCCACCTGATCGTACGGGATGATGGATCCTTCGATAGCAGCGCCATCAAAGCGCGACCCGCCAGGCGCGGGATTGATGGTGGTCGCGGCGCTGGCGGCGATGACACCAGGCAGTGCGCGCACGCGCTCCAGAAGGCGACCTACCAGCACACGGCCGCTTTCCGGTGTATGGCCGCCGGCAGCGAGGTCGAATGAAGCGAGCAGTGCGTTACGCGTTTGGAATCCCAGCTCGACGCGACCCAATTGGGCGAGTGTGCGCGCCAACATCGACGCACCGACCAACAATGCCAGCGACAGAGCGACTTGCGCAACGACCAGCAGACCGCGCGCACTCATGCGCACGGTGACGCGTCCCCTGCTTTCTTTGAGCAATGGCATGAGATTGCGCGGAGGGGACCGAGTCCGAATATCAGGCCGGTGAGCAATGTGATGCCAAGTGTGAACATCAGCACAGCAGAATCGGGCCGCGTATCGAGCAGCAGCGGTACGCCCGTGGTAGTCGGCCGGTACGCGGCCAGCACATCGGTGAGCCAGCTGGCCAGGAGCAATCCTGCGCCGCCCGCAACGAATGCCAGCGTCATGGATTCGGTAATGAGCTGACGGACCAGCCGAGGGCGGCTACCGCCGCTGGCCAGGCGAACGGCGAAGTCGCGGCGGCGCAGGGTGGTGCGCGCCCATAGTAGGCTGGCCACGTTGGCGCACGCGATCAGCAAGACCAGCCCGACCGCGGCCATGAGATAACGCAGCGGTTGTTGCAGCTCGGAGACCAGCCAATCGAAACCACGAGAGGCGGGCACGATCAGATTGCGGTGCTCGGCCTCGCGTAGCTGCTGCTGGCGCAGTTGCGCATCTACTGCCTGCAGGCGTGCCTGCGTCGCCATCATAGTTGCTGACGCGTGCATGCGGCCCACCACCTTCAGCCAACTGACCGTAGGCTTCCCCGAGTAGTCGGCGCCCGTCACTACGGCATAACTGGCGAGTGGGAACGTCCTGGATTACCGTGTCCATAGGATTTCCGGATCCGGGTGTGTTCTGTGAGCAGAACCGTCAAGGAGAGAAACGTGCCGCCTTGTGCACGTCACCCAACTGGTTGCGGCGCAGGTGGTTGGAACCCAGCAAAAAAGAAGACCGTCCCGCGCGGGTGTCCGCTCGCGGGACGGCCTGTGCGCTTTGGTGCAGGGCTAACGGGACTCGCGCAGCCTGGTGTTAACGGGCAGTCGAAATTCGACCCGACGGTTCCGGGCGTAGGCCGCTTCGGTGCGCGCCGGGTCAACCGGCAGCTGCTCTCCCCGCGAAGCCAATTCGAGCTTGCGGGCTTCCACGTTCTGCGCCAGCAGGAACGCCCGCACATTCTGCGCGCGTTTGTTACCCAGCGCCAGGTTGTAATCATCCGTTCCGCGCGGATCGGTATGCCCTTCAATGACTACCACGGCGTCCGAATTGGCGCGTAAAATCGCGGCCACGCGCATCAGGTATTCCTGCTCCTGCACCCGCAACTCCGCACGATCGAACTCGAAGTAGATGGGATCCAGTGTCACGAAACGTTCCACCGCGGGAGGATCCGCCGCCTTCTCCTGCAATGGTGGCTGCGGTTGTGGTCGGGGCGGAGGCGGTTGCTGTTGTTGCTGCGTTGTCTCCACGCGATCCACGGGTGTGCGCACCGGTTCCACGGTGGCAACCAGGGCGGGCGCTCGCCCACCGAAGCGCGCGCTGATGCCAGCTTCGAACGCGTTGTGCACATCAGAAGCCCAGGTCACCCTGGCTGGTCGGGGAAGCGGTCCGTTGACCTGCAACCGGGTATCCTGCATCCAGGGTGGCATCCAATCGCGCACATACTGCGCGTAGATGCCGATCCGTTCCGATGCGCTGAGTCTCAGACCGAGAGCACCGGTGAGACCGTTGTCCTCGCTATTGTTGGAGTAGCGGTTGTACACGTAGCCCGCAGCGGCGAGCGCGCGCAGCGACTGCGTGAGCGGCTGCTCATACGCGGCGCGCAAATGCAGGGGTACGAGCGACACGTCGCTCCCGTCCAGCTTGGATTGAGTCGGTGAGTACGACAGGTCCGCGGTCAGTTTGATGCGGTTGGTGAGGTAAATGCCGAGTGCGCCACCGATGCCGAGCGCATTGTCCATCGGCCGATCCACACTGATGGCAGTGTAGCGGCCAAAGGCGGCCAGCTCTACCGAGCCAAGCCGTTGTGCTGCGGCACCGACCGGCAGCGACAGGATGAAACACGTCACCACCCTGCCCATGATGGATACCTTCATCGCGCCCTCCGGGGTTGGGCGTCCATGGTGAGGTCGGTACACTCGCAAAGGTAGCCCATCGCGCGCGCGGGTCAATCGTGCGCCGCTCGTTGCATACCTGCCACGGTTTACTACCGGCCTTTTGTCCTTGCGCCCGCCTGTGACCGCAGCGGATCATTGTTTCCGCCAACAGCTTCCGTCGTTCTGCCAGAGGGAGTCGTAACGATCATGGGAAATAGAACGGGCCTGACGCGAGAGATAGGCATTTTCGACGCCACCATGATCGTGATCTCGGGAGTAATCGGCGGCGGCATCTTTTTCACACCGGCTGTGGTGGCTCAGCACCTGCCCGATGGACGTTGGATCCTGGCCGTGTGGGTATTGGGCGCGGTGATCGCGATTGCAGGCGCGCTCACGTTTGCCGAACTGGCCGCGCGTTATCCGCAGGCGGGTGGCCACTACGTCTACATCCGAGAAGCTTTCGGATCACTCCCGGCGTTTTTGTACGGCTGGATGTTGTTGTTGATCATCGCCACGGGCGCACTAGCATCACTGGCCCTGGCCTTTGCCGGCTATGTGGCTTCCTTTGTGCCGCTTTCACCGCTTTTGCAGAAGTTGGTAGCCGTTGTCATCGTGGTCTTGCTTTCCGCGCTCAACTTGTTGGGCCTCAAGCCGGGCACGCGCGCCAATACGACGCTCACGATCATCAAAGTGGGTGCATTTGCCGCCATGATTGGCATGGGTCTGTTGGTTGATGCTCAGGCCACCAGCATGACTGCCCCCGAGCTCGAAGATGTGGGATTGTTGGTCGGGTTTGGCGCCGCGTTGGTGCCCGTGCTGTTCAGTTACGGCGGCTGGCAGCAGCTCAACTTCATGGCCGGTGAAGTGCGAGCGCCTGAACGGCGCGTGCCGCGTGCGTTACTGTTGGGCGTCGGCCTGGTCGCGCTGGTCTACATTGGCGGCAACATTGTATATCTGAGAGCGCTCGGCCCGCAGGGAATGGCCGGGTCGGGCGCGCTGGCGCGCGATGCCAGTCTCGCGCTGTTTGGTGAAACCGCCGGCCGCATCGTAACGGCACTGGTCGCCATCTCGATTCTCGCTTTTTCCAATGTGGTCGTCATGGCCACACCACGGGTGTTTTATGCGCTGGCAAACGATGGCGTGTTCCTGCGTTCACTCGCGCAGCTGCATCCCCGCTTTGGCACGCCGGCGCGCGCCATCATGCTGCAGGGAACCTGGACCGTCGTACTCATTCTGGTCGGCAACATCGGTGCGCTGGTCAATGGTGTTGTGTTTGCCGACTGGATCTTCTTTGGCCTGGGCGCCGCCAGCATTTTCATGGTACGGAAACGGATGGGCGTGACGGACGTATCGGGCGTGACGGGCGTGACGGGCGTGTCGGGAACAAGGGGGGCAGCGGGGATGTTTCGGGTGCCGGGATATCCGTGGGTACCGCTGTTCTTCGTACTGGCTGCACTGGCGGCCGTGAGTAGTGCGATTCGGCAGTATCCGCTGGAATCGCTGGTGGGCGGCCTGTTGCTTGGTGTGGGCGCCGGGTTGCACAGCGTGCAGACGCGGCGCGCGTCCGCCATCGCATCGTGAGAACTTCCGGAAGAGAGGACGAGAGGAAGTGGGGAAGAGTGAGGGGCCCGTGTCGGTGGCGATGCCTTGACGGCACTGCCAACAACGATGACCGAGAGTATGGCCGCACCGACGGCGTCGCCGATTGTACCCTCTGGGCAATCGTGCGCGGGTTGCGGCAAAGTCATCGACACCGACAACTGCCCCGCAAGCGGCCACCTTCGCGAGCCTCGCCTCACCATCCCGGGCGTGCTCGCACGTTTTGCCGGCAAGCTGAAACGGCTCGACTTCAGGATTACGCGCACATTTGTGCAGCTGTTGCGACGTCCGGGCGAGTTGATACGCGATTACGTACGCGGTCGGCGCGCACCGTACACCAATCCGTGGGCTACGCTTTTCTGACAGTAACCGCGTATGTGGCTGTGGACGGTCTGCTGGCCACCGATGTCTCGCGCATCTTCGATCCTGTCCTCACGGTTGGCTGGTTGGCACCCTACTTCGGCATTGCCCTCGTGCTACCGGCTGCATTGCTGCTGCGCTGGCTGTTCCGCAAGCGGGACTTGACCCATGCGGAAGCGTACACGTTTGGTGCCGGCGTTCTGGGAGCCGCAGCGCACACGGGATCAAGAGCGGCCGGGCGCGGGTGCTTGCTTTACCGATGCTCGATCCGCACTTGCGCGCTTCACGCTCAACGAGCAACGGTCCCATTGCCATCCCGAGAGCGCGCTGCTCAGTGGTCTGCGGGCCGGCTACGATGATCCGGGAGTCTGGAGCGGGAGTGAGGAGCGGGAGCAAGCGGGAGCGGGCATATGCGCACCGATCATCGGTAGGCAGGCGCCCGCGCCCGGCCGCGCCTGCTCCCGTTATGCGCTCCCGCTCCCGAAAGCATGGCTCGATTTGTCGGTCAAGCTCTTGAACGTACACGTCCAATCGTGGAGTAAACGGACCAAGATGGAGACGAAGTTGGCCGACGTAGTTGGGATCTCCACACAAGTCGCATCCACAACGCGTCGTCTGGAAAAAATTGCCAGCCTGGCTGCATTGCTGCGCCAGCTCGAGCCAGCGGAGATACCGATTGCTGTTTCGTTCCTGGTAGGCGAGCTGCGCCAGGGGCGAATCGGCATTGGCTGGGCCATGCTGCGCGAGACGAAGCCCGATGGGGCCGCCCCGCGGCCAATGCTGACGCTGCGCGCCGTCGATGGCACCTTCGACAGAATCTCACAGGTGAAAGGCGCGGGCTCCACGCGCGAGCGCGGTCGACTTCTGCACGAGCTATTGGCCGCGGCCACGGCCGAGGAGCAGGATTTCCTTGGCCGTCTGCTCTTTGGTGAGTTGCGCCAGGGTGCGCAGGAGGGCGTCATGCTGGACGCCATTGCGCGCGCGGCCGAGGTGC
The DNA here is from genome assembly GCA_050732575.1 of Longimicrobiales bacterium. Classification (GTDB taxonomy): domain Bacteria; phylum Gemmatimonadota; class Gemmatimonadetes; order Longimicrobiales; family RSA9; genus JBBDWZ01. The sequence goes on along the minus strand of JBOHRF010000129.1, from coordinate 4,901 downwards.
CAGCTTCGACCGTGCGGCGCGCGCACCTCATTGCCGGCGACCTGGTATCGGTCGCAGCGGCCGCGCTCACCGGTGGCGCTCCTGCACTGGCTGCCTTCAGCGTTCAGGTCTTTCGACCGCTTCAGCCCATGTTGGCCGACAGTGCCGAAGATGTAGACGATGCACTGCAACAGTTGGGGCGCGGTGCATTCGAATACAAGCTGGATGGCGCGCGCATCCAGGTGCACAAATCGGGAGCCGACGTGCGCATCTTCTCGCGCCAGCTGAATGACGTAACGGCATCCGCGCCCGAACTGGTCGAGATCGTACAAGCACTTCCCGCGCGCGAGCTGGTGCTGGACGGCGAGGCGATTGTACTGCGGGAGAATGGAAAACCGCAGCCCTTTCAGATCACCATGAGCCGCTTCAGCCGGAAGCTCGATTTGGATCGCCTGCGCCGGCAATTGCCGCTACAGTCCTTTTTCTTCGACTTGCTGCATGTTGATGGCGAAACACTCATCGATCGGCCCGGCGCGGAGCGGTTTCAGGCTCTGGCCGCTGCGGTGCCTGGTAGCGTGCTGATTCCCCGGCAGATCACCGATCGGCCCGAGCAGGCAGCCGCGTTCCTGGAGGCAGCACGGTCTGCCGGTCACGAGGGCCTGGTGGCCAAGGCGCTGGATGGTACGTACGATGCCGGACGGCGCGGATCCAGCTGGCTAAAGGTCAAATTCACCGAGACGCTGGACCTGGTCGTACTGGCCGTGGAGTGGGGCAGTGGCCGGCGCCAGGGCTGGCTAAGCAACCTGCACCTGGGTGCGCGCGATCCTGGTACTGGCAGCTTCGTCATGTTGGGCAAGACCTTCAAGGGTCTGACCGATGCGCTGCTCGAGTGGCAAACGCGCGAGCTGCTGCAGCGCGAGCTGAGCCGCAACGAATACACGGTGTTTGTGAAGCCGGAACTGGTGGTCGAGATTGCCTTCGACGACATTCAGGCCAGCTCGCGTTATCCGGGTGGCTTTGCGCTCCGCTTTGCGCGCGTCAAGCGCTACCGGCCAGACAAGCGCGCGGAAGAGTCTGATACCATAGGCCGCATACGCAAGCTGTACGCGCGCCGGAATGGCTAGATCGGTTACGCTTTCGTTTTCGTGAAACAGACAGGAAGACTTCTATGACCAAGAACCGCGCCCTCGCCCGCGCCTTGCTGTTCCTCGCCGTCGCCCTCGCCCCAACCGCGCGGGCCGAGGCGCAGAACGAGCCAAACGTCAAACCGAGCCAAACGGGCACGGTCTCTCAGGAGGTGGGCAGTACGAAGATCCTGATCACGTACGACCGGCCGGTTGCGCGGGGCAGGGAGTTGTTTGGGAGCCTGGTGAAGTGGGGTGAGACCTGGACACCGGGCGCCAACTGGGCCACGACCATCGACCTGTCGGACCCCGTGACGGTCGATGGGCAGGCGCTGGCCAAAGGCAAGTACAGCATCTGGTCAATTCCCAACGAACACGAGTGGACGCTCATTTTCAGCAAGAAGGACCGCGCGTTCCACAGGACCTACCCCGCCGGTGAAGATGCGCTACGCGTGCAGGTAAAGCCGGGTACCGGTGAACACATGGAAACGCTGGCCTACTACTTCCCCGTGGTGGGCCCGGATTCTGTGGTGGTACGCATTCACTGGGGGACGACGATCGTACCGTTCACCATCAAGACAACGGGCGGCAAGTAACTGTCAGCGCGAAGCGTTCGGGAGACACAAGGTAAACGTTGAACCCTTGCCTTCCACGCTGCGCACGCGCAGGTCGCCGCCCATGCCGCGTGCCAGGTCTCTGCTGATGGCGAGTCCAAGACCGGTCCCCTCGGTTGAGCTGGTCAGGCTTCGATGCACCTGCACGAACGGATCGAACACCGTATCCTGCTTGTTGCGCGGGATGCCTACGCCTGTGTCCGAAACGCGTACGAACACCCAGTTCTTCGCGGCGCCATCGTTGGCCGCGCGCCGAGGTGTATCGACCGTGATGCGACCTCCAGGCTGCGTGAATTTTATGGCATTGGAGAGGAGGTTGAGCAGGATTTGCTGCAGCTTGTCCCCGTCCGCCCGCACCACGACATCCGCGCACACACTGCTCTCGAAGGCCAGACCCCTGGCCGTGCGTAACGGCTCCATCATGTCCACCATGGACGCGATGGCGTCGGCGAGGACGATGGGACGCAGCTCATATTCGACGCGTCCGGCCTCGATCTTGGCGAAATTCAGCACGTCGTTAATGAGCGAGAGCAGGCGCTGCTCGCTTTCGTAGACACGACGCAGTGCTTCCCGTTGCGCATCGTTCAACGGACCGTGCAGGCCCATTTCGAGCAGATCCACATAGCCGGCTATCGCGTTCAACGGGGTGCGCAGCTCGTGGCTCATGTTGGCCAGGAATTCACTCTTGGTACGGTTAGCCGCTTCCGCGCTGGCCTTGGCCGCCTCGGCCTCCGCGCGTAGTTCCCGTTCCCGAAGCAGCGCTTCCTGGCGCATGTCAGCCATGCGCAGGTGCGCGGCTACGCGTGCGATCAGCTCGCGCGCGCTGAACGGCTTGACCAGGTAGTCGTCGGCGCCGGCCTGGATGCCGACCACGCGCGCCTCTTCGCCGGCGCGGGCGGAGAGCAGGATGATCGGGATGGCGGCCGTGCGCGCGTCCGCGCGCAGCTCGCGCAGCAGCTCGAAACCATCCAGCCCGGGCATCATGACATCGGCCACGATCAGGTCGGGCGGCTCCCTACGAGCGGCGGCCAGGGCGCGGGTTCCGTCCTCCACGGTCTGCACGCGCCAATGCGGCTGCAAAACGCGACGGATGTAGTTGCGCAGGTCAGCATTGTCATCGGCGATCAGGACGCGTGCGGATGCGCGCGCGCCGGACGATTCAGATCCGCCTGCCCCTGACGCCGCAGCAAGCGGTGCCTCCGATTCGCGATCGGGCAGCCAGCGCAAAGCTTCCTGTACGAAGGGCGCAACACCGAGTGCGGTGGAGTGCAGAGTTCGCGCTGCGCCGATGCGATCCTTCTGTAAATGCGCATGACCCTTGGGCATGATCACCACGAACGTGCTGCCCTCACCGACTGTGCTTTCCACGGCCACGGAACCGCCGTGCAACCGAACCAGCTCCTGGGCCAGTGACAAACCAATGCCGGATCCCTCATGGGTGCGCGCTCCGGTCCCCTGCACGCGATAGAAGCGCTCGAACAGATGCGGCAGCGCTTCCTTGGGGATACCGACACCAGTATCGCGAACGCGCAGCTCAACATGCCCGGTCGCGGAGCGCAGAACTACATCGATCGCGCCGTGCAACGTGAACTTGAGAGCATTGGACAGCAGATTCAGGACGATCTTCTCCCACATGTCGCGGTCGACGTAGATGGGCTCATCGAGCGCTGGGCAGTCCACCGTAAGGGAGAGACCGGCCTGGTCGATGGCCGCGCCAAAAGCGCCGGCCAATTCCCGTGTGAGCTGCGCCAGGTCCGTCGGTTCATACGACGCCTGCAGGCGGCCCGCTTCGGCGCGCGCAAATTCGAGCAGCGTGTTGACCAGTTTCTGAAGCCGCCCCGCATTGTTACGGACCGTCTCGAGCTGGCCATGCAGCGCGGCCGGCACCGCGCCGGATGTATCCGTCAGCAACTCATCCAACGGTCCCAGAATCAGGGTGAGTGGGGTTCGGAATTCGTGACTGACATTGCTGAAGAATGCGGTCTTGGCCCGGTCGATCGCGGCCAGCGCTTCGGTGCGCTCACGTTCCTGCTCGCGGGCGCTCGCATTCGCCACCGCGCTGGTCAGCGCGACCGCCAAAAAATCGTAGAAGCTGCGGTACGCGTCATTCAGGTCGAGCCGCGCGCTCACCCCGGCCACCGCGATGGCCATGGGTTTCTCGTGTCCCGGCGGCGTTATGGGCAAGGCGATCGCGTGACGTGGTGATTCCGCATAGGGGCCGCAGTCGATTCCACCCATGCGGGCCCTGGCATCGCGCACGTAGACAGGTAAGCCGGTGCGCACAACCTCACCCAGCGGCCACGGCCATGCGGTTTGCTCGTCAATCGCCAGCACGGTCGGGCTGGCAGTTACACCGGGAGCAAAACCTGCACGGCTCAGCAGACGGGCACTGTTGGTTTTGTAGTCCATCAGATAGAAGAGCACAAACGGCAGGTCCAGCTGATACTCGGACAAGGTCAGCGCCGCGAGCGTGAATACGTCCTCTATGGCCTTGGCGCCGGCCGTGCGCGCGGCCAGGTCACGCAACGCTTGTACGCGCCGAGCGCTCAGGATTTTGACGGTTGTTTCACCGACAATGCAGAAGATGCCGCCCACACGACCGGACTCGTCGCGCACGGGATCATAGGAAACGTCGAAGTAAGTCTCTTCCGGATAACCGTGCCGCTCGAGGAAAAAGAGGTGATCCTGGGCGAAGAACGATTCGCCCGAGTGAAACACGCTACCGAACAGAGAAGCCAGCACGTCGTTCCAGATTTCGGCCCAACACTCGCGTGCCGGTTTGCCCAGTGCCCAGGGATGCTTCGCACCAAAGACCGGCGCATACGCGTCGTTGTAGAGAGCCACCAGCTCGGGGCCCCAGAACATGACCAGCTGTGCCCGCGAAGAAAGTAGGATACTGGTGGTGCTGCGCAGACTCTGAGGCCAGGACTCGACCGGCCCGAGTGGAGTGTTTGACCAATCCAGGTCGCGAATGCGCGCACCCATCTCACCGCCGCCCGCAAGGAAGTCCACGCCGTCGCTGCGCGTCCTGGTTTTTGTCTTATGGTCCATGGGATTGGCTCCTCCAGGTCTGCGGAGGAAAGCTGATGCCTGCAACGCTGCAAATTGGCTTTAGCCAACATGATAACGTATGACTCGACCCAATGGCCACCGTCTTGAAAAGCACCCGAATACTTTCCGGAAA
>JBOHRF010000128.1:0-12875 GCA_050732575.1 Longimicrobiales bacterium | reverse complement strand
CGCTGCACCCGCGCGGCCGCCGCGACCCGCGCTGTCAGTGGCGGGACCGGTGCCGCGTGCGCCGCCACCGCCGCCGCGCGTGGGTGTGCGCGGCTGCAGCCGATCCAGGCAGGCCAGCGGCAATGCCCCCAGCCAGAGCGCGCGCTCTTCATCGAACGTGGGCGGTGAGACGTTGGGCAGCGCGGCCAGCAACGCATTCAAGTCTTTGTAATCCGGGCGCAGAAAAACGGAATCCGCACGTGCTGGCGGTTGCTGCGCCAAGACAATCTCGGTTTGCGCCAGCAGCACGAGCACCGAGGCCAGCGCGGCACCACCCGAACGATGCTTCATCATCAGCCAGTCGATCCCGTCAACATGGTACTCAGGGCACGCAGTTTTTCACGCGCGGCTTCATCATAGGCCTGTGCGTTGGCGCGCGCGGCACGCAGTCCGTTAAAGTATTGGCCACCCACCAGGTCGGGCGCCTTGATCAGCTGAAGCACCGCCGCGGCACCTTCGTCCACGGTGGCGCGCGGTTGTGCGCCCGCGTTGCGCACCATGGTCGTATTCATCAGGGTGGCCGGATGCAGCGCATTGACCGTGACGCGCTTACCTTCCAGCTCGCGGGCCAGGTCGAACGTGAACATCACCTGCGCGAGTTTGCTCTGGCCGTAGGCGCGCCCGCCACTGTAGCCGCGCTCCAGCATGGCGTTCTCGAAATCGATGGGCGATTGTGCGGCCGAGGCCACGTTCACGATGCGCGCAGGCGCGCTTTTTACCAGCCGCGGCAGGAGCATGCGCGTGAGCAGGAAGCCGGCCAGGTAGTTTACCGCAAAGGACAGCTCGTGGCCGTCGGCACTGAGCTGGCGCTCGCCCTGCGTCAGCCAGATGCCCGCATTGTTGACCAGCACATCCAAACGATCGTAGTCGCGCAGGATGGCTTCCCCCAACTTGCGCACTTCGGCAAGCGAAGCGAAGTCGGCGGCATAAAACGCGGCGCTGCCTTTCCCGGACTGCTTGATTTCATCGACCAATGTTTGCCCGCGCTCGCGGTTGCGGCCATGCACAATGACATGCGCGCCATCCGCAGCCAGCCGGCGTGCAACTTCGCGCCCCAGACCGTCCGTAGAGCCAGTGACCAGGATGATCTGGCGGCCCTGGTACGGATCGTCGGTGCGCGCGCTTTCCCTGGTCCTCAATGGTTGCGCGTGCGCCGATCCCATGGCCGGCGACATGAACGCAATAACGACGCAGGATGATAGAACGCGAGAAAGATTGGGCATCCGTTCCATGAGATTGCTCGGTTAGGGCGACCGCGTCGTCACGCGCCGTTCAGCGGGACCGTGACCAATATGCGCCGTCACCCGAGCGGCCACACTCCCGACCCGCCCAGGATGAATTACGCGCACCAGTTCGAGTGTGAACGATTGTGTTGGCAGTTCGGCCATGCGCGTCCGGATGCGCGTCTGCGCCGCCCCGTCTGCGTTGACCAACGCGACTTCGTAAGCAGCCTTCGCACGTTCGTAATCGGCAAACTGCGCCCAGAGTTGACCGGCACGCTCCAGGAGTCGCGTGCTGCGCGGCGGCGGCAGGTAACGCCCCATCGAGTCCAACTGCGCCACCAGCTTGCGTAGTTCTTCCGGCTCGATGAAATCGGTGGCCACGCGCAGATCCACGGTGCTGTCGATCTGCGCATATCCGGCCAACACCCGATCAATCGCAGAATCCGCCAGCGCTGACTGCGGGTGCGCGCGCAGAAACTCGGAGAGCGGCCCCCACTGCCGCCCTACATAGCAGGCGACAAAACCCTCGCACTCACCGCCCATGGGCAGACGCGTGATCGCGTAGGCCGCATCATCGACCAGAGCATTACCGGGGAAACGACGGATCAACTCGTTCAGGTCGACGCCGTTATAGATCCAGTTGGCGCCAATTTCATGGTACCAGTACGCGGTCGATCGCGCGGTTGCGTAACCGGCATGCGGTGAACTGCGATCGGGACCAAACGCGCTGCGCGCGCGGCCCAATTGGTAGAGTAGCGCAGCTGAGTCCACGGCACTCGCGCGCGCCAGACGGCGCTCGAGCGTGTCCAGAACCGGCCGCAAGCTGTCCAGGTCCGTGGGAATGTGAATCGTGTCGGCTGCGACGGTTTCCGCCGTTACCGGTGCACCCGCCGAATCTACGGGCAGCGTGCCGCTCGTCTGCGCGCCTCGATCGCAACTCCCAAGCAATACGATAGCGGCACTCAGCCCAACGACGAGTGCCGCACCGAACGTGTTGATCACGGCCGTTCCGTACCTTGTGGTCACGGTTAGCGCTTCCCCCTGAACTGGATATAATATACGATCCGTCCCGTGCTGCCCCTATCTGAACGGGCACGTCCACAAGGAACGTTGGAGACTACGATGAGGCAAGCTCGGAAGTGGTATGCGCTCCTCGCGCTCGCAACCGTGGTCCTGCTGTCAATGCTGGCAACGCATGAGGTCAGGGCGCAGGCCGATGTGCCGGTCTACCAGACGGATTTCCCGGCTGCGGAATTCAAAGCCCGCTGGGCTCGTATCTACGACCAGATCGGCAACAATGCCGTTGCCGTGGTGGCGGGTGTCGGAATGACACCCGGCTTTATCTTTCCTCGCCAGAACAATGAATTCTACTACTTGTCGGGCGTCGAGACCCCGGGCTCCTACATCATGTTCGACGGTCGCAATCGAACCACCACGATGTATTTGCCGCGCCGCAACGCGCAGCTGGAAGCAGCCGAGGGACGAGTTCTCTCCGCGGATGACGCCGACCTGGTGAAACGGCTGACCGGTGCGGACAACGTGCAGCCCGTCGATGCAATGCGTGAGGGCTGGCCGCCACCTGTCACGGCGGGCGCAGCCGAGGGCGCGGGTAGGGCCGCAGGGGCGGGCGGTGCCGGCGGTGGCGGTCGTGGGCGGGGCGGTGCACGCATGGTGATCTACACGCCGTTTGCGCCCGCCGAGAATTACGCCATGAGCAGGGGCGAGGCGGCCAGTGCGGGGCGTGCGCAAGTGGCAGACTACTGGGACCAGCGGCCCTCGGAAGAGCTGCACTTCGTGCACCTGCTGCAAACTCGCCTGGGTGCCGAAGTCAGGGACCTTTCGCCCGTGCTGGATGAGCTGCGCAGCATCAAGAGTCCGCGCGAGATCGATCTGATCCGCAGAGCATCACAGATTGCCGCGCTGGGCATCATAGAAGCCATGAAAGCCACGCAGCCTGGTGTGTTCGAGTATCACCTGGATGCCGCCGCTCGTTATGTCTTCCTGGCCAACGGCGCGCGTCTGGACGGCTATCGCTCCATCACGGCGGCCGGCATGAGCAACATCGTGAGCCTGCATTATTTCCGGAACACGAGTGAATTGAAGGATGGCGATCTGGTGCTCATGGACTACGCACCGGACTTTCGCTACTACACGAGCGACATTGGCCGCATGTGGCCGGTGAACGGCACGTTCAATCCCGAGCAACGCGCTCTGCTGGGCTTCATCCTGGAATATCGCAATGCCATCATCGCACGCATCAAGCCGGGAGTGACCTCGCAACAAGTGATGGAAGAGGCACGCGCCGCCATGGAACCGGTCTTCGCGCGTACGAAGTTCGTGAAGCCCGAGCATGAACAGGCCGCGCGCGACCTGGTGCGCACGGGTGGCGGCGTGTTCTCTCACGCCGTCGGTCTGGCCGTGCACGACGTAGGCGGCCGCTCCAATCCGCTCAAAGTCGGACAGGTGTTCTCCGTCGATCCCCAGCTGCGCATGCGGGACGCCAACGGACAGACCGTGTTGTACATGCGCTATGAAGATGTGGGCGTGGTCACCGAGACCGGCTTCGAGAACTTCACGGACTTCATGCCCTCCAGACTCGAGGACATAGAACGGACCGTGCGCATGAAGGGCATAATCCAGGATTATCCGCCCAGCGTCATGCCGTGGAAGAAAGTCATTACGGACTGACTAACGGATAACGGATTCAACGGATTAACGGATTCAACGGACGAGCACGAGCACGACTACGACTACGGTCACGGTTAACGAAGAGCGAGCGGGTCTTGGAGAGCCGCCGGGATTGATAGGACCTGGAGACACCGGGCAGCATCGAAGCGCACCCTGTCCTTCGTTTTCGTGATCGTAGTCGTAGTCGTGCTCGTGCTCGTCTGTTGAATCCGTATACCGTATTCATGGAGATAGGGACGATGCCAATCCGCCGTTTCGCATGGTTCTATTGTGTGATCATGGCCAGTGGATGTTCTACGCGCTCGGAGCCGCCGAGGCAGAACGTGGAGCAATCGGCGCCGCCCATAGACCCCCAGCGCGTGTTGGACCAGGACAGCATGAGCTGGGCGGACTACAAGCCGATCCCGGGCATCAATTGGGCGGACCCGCGGCTGGTGCCCACGCGCCGTCAATTCAAGGTGGCACTGGTGGCCATCGACTTCGACGATCAACCGTTCGTGATCACACAGCGCAAACGCACCGAGTTGTTCGGGAACCCACAGGTCGATGCGGTGCCGCGCGAGCGCGTGGCGCAGTTCTATGCCGACTTCTTCAACACACCGTCACCAATCAATCACGGCCAAACCATCAACGGCTACTGGATGGAGCAGTCGCGGCGCCGCATCGGCATCGCCAAACTGGACGCGTACGGTCCGTATCGCATGCCCAAGAAGTTGTTCCAGTACGGCCTCAACGAATGGGGTCAGGAGGGCGCGGCACCAAGCGGCTACACGGTGGATGGCCGCATGGAGCCGGACGCGGACACGTTATGGGCACGTGCTGCGGGCGCGGACATCAAGAGCAAGTACGACTTCGTGCTGCGCATTTATGCCGGCTACGACGAGACGGGTGTGTGGCAGGAATTCGGTGAGATGAAATTTGCCAGCCGCGACGACATTCCGCCGGAATGGGGCAATCCGGACACCAGCAAGCCACGTTGGGTAACGACACGGTACGTGCCCTGGACCAGCTGGAAGGCTGGGCAGATGCAATGGGGTCTTTCATCCGTGCGCCAGGGCGAAAACTCGGGCACCATCACACACGAGATTGCGCACCTCGCCTTCAGTGTGCCCGACAACAACAACAATCCCTACATCCAACCGTACCGGCGCGTGGGATCGGGGCCGTGGGACATCATGGATCGCGGCTCGTTCAATGGGCCGGGCGGTCCGCACCGGCGCTGGGTGGTGCCGCCCACGGAACGTGCGGCCATGCCGGCTGGGCTCACGCTGCGCAGCCGCATGCTGCCGACTTCCTCGCCCCCGGCACATTGCTGCAGTTGAATCGCAACGGACTCGCGCAGTCGGGACTGGTGGTGGGCAAAGGTCACGGCGCGCGCGGTCGAGCCGGCGGCCGGCAATCTGGCCGGCATCTACATCGTGCTCGATGGAGCCGCGCCACAGGATCGCACACCCGCCGATGACATGAACGCCAATCCACTCTCGGCGGGACGACCCGAGTACAATTTCTACACGATGGAAGTCGTGCAGCGCATCGGATACGACTCGTTCACACCGGACATTGGTGTGTTGATTTCCAGGAACAAAAACGGGCGTCCCAACGATGGCAGTGTGGGACGCGGCCGCACCAATGGTCCGGCCGCGATACCGGTCGTGCCCGGCGGCTCGGCGCAGGGAGGGCGGGGCCGCGGCGCTGGTGGTGGAGGTGGTGGCGGCGGCGGCCGCGGTGGATCGTGCGGTGCCAGCTACAACTGCTTCACCTGGGTCATCGATGCGCATCCGGAAGACATCAAGAAGGTCGACTACATCCGGCCCGACGGTGAAGTCGCGATGCGCACCGTGGCGGACTATCGCCAACTGAACGATGCACTGTTCCACGCGGGTCTCGACTCGGGCAGCCAGTACGAGTGGCAGGATCCACACAATCGCCTGCATTTCTACGTGGTCGATGTGCACCGCGAGCGCGGCGTCCTGTCCTATGCGGTGGGTGTGAAGTCACTGGACGGCGCGGGTCCGCAGCAGCGCGGTGTGGCTATCGAGCCTGCCGCCGCGCAACGAGTGAGAGGAAGCCGCGGCACCTGCACGTTCACGGTGCGTAACACCGGTACAGGCGCGGCTACCGCTCCCGCCCTGCATCCCGAGGACGCCAACCGATACCTCAACCAGGATATTTATCGGCTGTCGGTAACCGCATCCGGTACGGGCTGGAGCGCGCAGCTCGGCAATGCGCTGGTTGCCATTCCGTTCGGTGGAGCGCAGCAACTGGCCGTGCACGTCGGGCGGAGCGCAGCCGCGGCGGCAGCGGGGTCTATTACGCTGAGGGCCGCGTCGGAGGGAGACACGAGCAAAGCTTCAACGGCAGAGTGCGCGGTAGATCGGTAGCGGACCGAGTGACGGATTGAACGGATTGAACGGATTAACGGATTCAACGGACGAGCACGAGCTACTCGACCGAGTACGAGCACGAGAACGAAGGGGCGGGCAGGCCTTCGATGGCGGTGAGGGTGGCGCCGTGGGCAGTAAGACTCATGCGCCCGATCAGGAGAACCGGATGTCGCGTTGGTTGAGATCGCTCAGTGTTGTGCCTCTTGTCACGCTGGCCGGCTGTGTCGGCCTGGTTGCCGCACCAACGCCGCAGCCAGGCTGGATTCGTGATAAGCTTCCGTACCCGACCGGAAGCTGCTTCTCGGAGTGCAAGTATACCATCGGCCGCGGTGACGCGCGGATCGAAGCTCGTACGCGCGTTCAGCGTTACGCGCCGCACCAGATCCCCGGGTGGGAACGGGGCATACCTGCCCGGCTGATGTCCTGGCTCGGCCAGGAAACAATCTCGAGGCTGGGTGGACAATCGAAGCGAACCACAGTCAGCTTCGGTACGAGCACGATATCCGATCGGCGGCCAGATAGTTGGCGGCTCGAGTGCTCGCTATTTGGGATCATGGATACGGTCATAGAACGCCAGGGTGGCGATGACGAGCCGGTCGGATTTCGCCGGCGGACGGCCGGCATGCAATGCACGCTCGTCTCTGCGCTCGACAGCAGCGTCGTACGCTGGCGGTTACGCTCCGGGATCACGCCGCCGCGTGATTCCCTGGCTGCGGTTTACGACTCGCTGGTAGCGGCCGGTTCGCCCGCGGTTGCGCCAGTTCCGCCCATGGTGATCGAACGTCTGAGGCCGGATGGTTCCGTGCAGGACCGCTTCGACGTCGTCGTCGACTCCACACAACGATTCAACGCGCTCTGGCGCATCAAACGCGCGGACGGAACTGGACTGGCCACGATTCACGCAGCTCAGCGGACCACACTCGACTACGCGCCCGATACCACGGAAGAAGTGAGGAGATTGGTGCGGCTGCTGGGCGTGGCGCTGGCTCTGCGCGACATTTAAAGACTGCGTGTGCGCCCATCATTGCAAGCCGAGCTCGAGGGGCCGGAACTGCGAACGTGGCGGGCACGGTCACATTGCAGGCGGTTTCCGAGAGTGATTCCAACAAGAGTGCCGGTGCTATGTGCTCAGTGACACGGAAAGAGGGAGAGCCAGAATACGCAGTCTATCGACTTCAGGTCCTCGCGCGCGCGTGCGAATAACACCGCGCACTCCAATGCGCATGGGTCGCGGTGACCTAATTTTCCGTATACAATGCCGTTACGATCAGTATTAACATCCGTTAAACGGTTGACCACGGTTAACTCGCTACAATAGATTGCCGCACCGCACCGGTGCCAACATGCCCCACCTGCCGAGGTTCCTATCTCTCTCGAAAGCGGTTCCGGCGCCAGCCCACCTGATGAACCAGATGCCCGCCTGCACGCACGGTTGCGCAAGCTGGTCCTTGAACTGCGCAATGGGCTGAGCGAGAGCGAGTTCGTCCAGGGTGTGGTCAAACTCGTGGAGGCCGGTGTCGGCGTCGGCACGCACTGGATCGACGAGGCGGTGCTTGCGGTGCTCGTTCGGCACGATTGCTCCGAAGTCCTGCTGGGCGAGGTCCGAGATATCTGCGATCAGACCGCCCGATTCGGACTGTGAAACGGCTTTCTGCGCATGCGCGGAAGGCCGAGGCCACCATGCGCCGCCATTGGAGATCGATATGCCCGGATGTGGAACTGCACGATCTGATTCGGCTTACCGAACTCGTTCACTTCGTCCGGGCCGCTGGATCTGAGCAAGAGCGTGCCAAGCTTTGCGGGATCGACGTTCGAACGGCTCGCCAGGCCGCAATTGAACTCACAGGCAGGCAGCTGCGCGACTTGATACTGGAGCCCGGTGCGATCGCTGCCGCATTCGAGCGGTGGTTCGACAAGGATGCTCGACCTTTGTCGTAAATGATGGGGTTTTGCTCTTTCGCGAGCCGGGAGGCGTTGCGAGGTTGGAGACCGGCGCAGGCGATGGTTCCTCACTTTACTTCGGGAGGCTTCAATGGTGTTTCGACTTGGTATCCGCTTCCTCGTCATGGCTATGCTCTCCCTTTCCATAATCGCCTGGAGTCGGACTACCGCTGGGGAATGTTACTGGGGTTGCGCGCCCTACCAGGACTGTGAGGACGTCGAATACTGTTTCCGCAATGACGACGAAGATTGCCTCTACTGTATGCTGGGAGTGCCCCGGTGAGCATTTTTGTTTGACCTGGGCTGGGGAGGGAGAGGAGTGTTTTGAGCCAGGGCAGGAGTGCAGCTTCAACTGATGCTTCCCGCTATTACCACGCAGAGGGACGCAAAAACACGGTCCAGCACAGAGATGACCTCGAGTAGGTCTAATTACGGCGCCAGTTCGGGGGTGGCTGTCCAGTGGCCAGTGGGCATTTGAATCCGCGGCGGAGCCCTTGGCTGAACGTCTTGACTGTCCTTTGGGTAGTTGCGACGATTCTTGCGGTTGTGTATGTGCGCACAAACCCGCGAATGCCTCTGGCTGGGTCGCAAATCTCGTGGCCGACCGCAGCACGATTGCAGCACCCGCTCACGGATAGCATCTTCGCGTTCAGCGCGACCGAGGGACGAACGCTCGTTGTTCTTGTGTCGCTCTCTTGCCGGATCTGCATCGATGAAGCCCACGCAATAGTCGCGATCGTGAGAGCCTTCCCGGCACAACAACGAGTTATCATGCTTCGCGAGAACATCCACAAGCTCGAAGTGCTGCCTGCTGCGTACCGCGCGGTTGCTGATCAGATTTTCAATCCGCTGAACCCGGTCGCACCGCCACTTTCGTCCACACCAGCGTTCATCGTTGTCGAGCGGGGCGAAGCGGAGGTCGTGTGGGTGGGAATCCCTGGTTGGGTTCAACGCGTTCGGGCATATTCGAAATACACGAGGGGAACATGAGTGGTATGCCCTGGATACCTGTCCAAGTGTTGCTCGCTTGGGGCGCATGCATCGCCATTGGATCTCACGGCACCCGTAGCGCAGGTGCGCAACAGTGCAAGACCACTACGAGTCATGCCCCGGTGCTAACGCTTGGTTCGGTCGAGAATGCCGAACCCTGGTTCGGCGCCATTCGGGATGGCGTGCTTCTCCTCAATGGCCGTTTCGCAGTTTCTGATAGCCGCAGATCGGGAGTACATATATTTAATCGAGCTGGTAATCGCGTGACGCTCGCGGGAGGTAGGGGCCGGGGGCCGGGTGAGTTCACGGTCATTGGCTCGGTTGGGCGTGTCGGTGACACGATAACGGTTATCGATCGCAATCCGCAGACTCGCATTGTTTATTTCGATGCGAATGGCGAGCATATGCGGACGCATGACGTGCCGAATACGCGGCGGTTGGGCCCGGCCGCATTCGTAACGCACCATGGAAAAATCGTTATCGCCGGCGCGCGGCCACCGAGGTCGAATTCGGGGGCCCAGCCGAAGATCTGGCAGGACACGCTAGAACTGGTGATGCGTGACCATGTTGGACGGGATAGTGTGCTGCTTCGAACACCAGGCCGACGGGTGTACTCACACCTGGATCTGAGAGTGCTTGCGTTGACTGTGCCGTTTCACCCTGAACCATCCGTCGAGGCTCGCGGGGACTGGATCGTTGTTGCCGAAGGCACGGAGCCCACTGTCACGGTTATTGATATCCGGACCATGAAGAAGAAGGTTGTCACGGTGCCTACGGCGAGGCAACCAGTCGATGGCGACATGCTAGCGAAGTACCGGGACTGGTCGAGATTCCTTACCGAAGAAGCACGTGCGGCGCTTTTTCGGACGGTCCGGTTCCCCACGCGCACACCGGCGTATGGTCAGGTAACGATCGATTGGTCCGGTCACTTGTGGGTCGAGTCGTATCGAGCTCCATATGAGCGGACTGGCCAGCGCTGGCTTGTGGTCGATCAGGACGGCAAGACAATTGAGGAAGTTCGTTTGCCGGTCGGGAGCGAGCTATTGGACGCAGATTCGTCTCGCGTGCTTGTTCGGACTCGCGATGAACTGGATGTGGATCGTCTATCGGTGCATGCGCGTTCGTGCACCTAATCCCGATCTTAATGTCCCCTTCGGGGATGGTTGAAATCCTTCGCCTTCAGGCGAAGCCACGATTCGTGTAACTTGGTCGTGTGCGCGATCTCGTGCGCCGGATTGCAGCGGAGCACGAACTCGAGATTATCTCCGGCAAGGTAGCACGCGACCATGTTCACGTGTTTCTGTCCTATCGGCCGACCCAGAAGGTCAGCCAGATCGTGCAGTGGCTCAAGGGGACGACGTCGCGGCTCCTGTTGCAGGAGTTTCCGCGGCTGCGGAAACAGTTCTGGGGCCGGCACCTCTGGGCACGCGGGTACCTGGCGGTGGCCTCGGGCACGATCACGGACGAGATGGTGCGCGAGTACATAGACAAGCAGCAGGGCGAGCAAATCGCCGACGACAGTCGATTTCTAATCGACGACACATGAACCCCTCGCCTTATAGGCGAGGGTCACGCCGCAAGGCGTTCTCAGTCCTAGCCCTAGAGTGATGTGTCCCTGCCACCCTTGATATCGCGTCTGGCCAGGTGCTCACGCAATGTAAGCCGAGTCATCGCCATCAGGAATTTCTCCAGTTCCTGAATCATATCGACGCGTCGACTCCCGCGGATCTGGACATCCATCTCGTGATGGACAACTACGCAACGCACAAACACGCCAAGGTCAAGCGCTGGCTGGCCAAACGGCCCCGCTATCATGTGCACTTCACGCCCACCTACGCCTCCTGGCTCAACCAGGTCGAGATCTGGTTCAACATCATCACGCAGAAAGCGATTCGTCGGGGATCCTTCGGTTCCGTGGCCGAGTTGATCGCCAAGATCCAGCGCTTCGTCGAGCAGTACAATGCAAAACGAGCGCGGCCGTTCGTGTGGACCGCCACGGCCGAATCGATCCTGGGCAAGCTCGACCGACTATGTCAACGTATTTCCGGGACGCAACACTAGTCTAGCAGGACGCTGAAAAAACAGTCGCGAATGTCATGACAATGTCATCGGTCTGTGTCTATGCCGAAATGGGTGCTGATGAGAGGTTCGATGTAGGCCTCGAGGAGCCCGAAATCCAGGCTCCTGCGGCCGCGTTCGTGGCCGTTAGACGCACTTCGCCCTCCTGAGCAGATAGTGGAGACGGATCAGATTGCAAGCGGCGCTCGTGATGAGCGCTTGCTGTTCGTTGGTCGAACCGGCTACGTGCCGGAAGCGACGCAATCCTCCTATAGTCTTCGTCCAGCCGATTCGTTCTTCGGTCAGCTTGCGTTTGCGTTGTGAAAGTTGATAGCCGACGTTGCGCTGTCGCCGACGCGCGCGACGACGGGCATCCGCCCGGGCACCGGAGCTGCGGATGGCACCCCGACGCACGGCGACGTGCGGGGTGATCCCCTGTTCCTCGATTGCACACAGGAAGTGGCCGCCATCATAGCCTCGATCCGCACCCAGCGTGCACATGCGCAGGCGGTGACGTCGTTTGGCACGTGCGACCAGAATCAGAGCCGCATCGCGCTCGGCCCGGCCATCCGCCTCGGTGAGTTCCACATCCACGATCAGTCCGTTTCGGTTCTCCGTGAGCAGATGAAGCGCATGCGCCAGAAGCGCAGGCTGGCCCGGTCCCTTACGAGCCAGCCGCGCCTGGGGATCGACCAGCGAGCGGTGCGTCTGGTTCGTGCGGCGCTGTCCGTGGAAGTTCACCGTAGGATTCCCCGGGTCATCATCGGCCGCCCCATCGCTGACCCGCTGATCGGTGCTTTGCACGGGCCGCAGGCTCTTCAACGACGCATAGCTTTGAATCAGCGTACCGTCCACCGAGAAGTGCTCTTCGCTCATCAGCTTCTCGACGTACCCCGTTTGAACCACGCGATCAAAGAACGTGCGCACCAGGCCGTGATGTTCGAACCGCTTCCGATTCTTGGTGAAGGTCGTCGCGTCCCACACAGGTGCATCCAGCGACAGATCCAGAAACCAACGGTACAGCAAGTTCATCCGGATCTCGCTCACCAGTTGCCGTTCCGACCGGATCGAATACAACGACTGCAGCAGCAGAGCCTTGAGCAGCAGTTCCGGCGGAACGCCCGGGCGTCCTATCCTCGAGTACGCTTTCTTGAACTGCGGCCGCATCGATCTCAGGATCTCATCGGTAAGCGCCTTCACCCCACGCAACGGGTGATCCGTCTCAATCCAGCTCTCGATGTCAATGGCAAAGTACATCTGCCCCTGCGACTCCGGCGGACCCACCATGATTCGCCTCGTGGTTTCGGGGACATTCTGCTGCCCCTGAAACTTATTCATCGCGAACCCGTCACAACATCCCCTTTTTCAGCGTCCTGCTAGAGAGTCGTAAGGAAAATGCCGGGACGTTCCCCACGCCCCGGCTCTTTCATTCCACCACGTTCACGTCGTAACCGTGACGGTACAGGTTGGCGTGGCCGCACCTCCCCCGCCAGCCCGTCCTGCACCACCGCCGCGCGCGCCTGCCGCGCCGCCGCGACCCGCGCCGCCGCTG
>JBOHRF010000127.1:0-12995 GCA_050732575.1 Longimicrobiales bacterium | reverse complement strand
CTTTCCGCGAGCACCGCTGCATTGCCCAACTGCCTCATTACAAGTACAACACGATGGAGTATCGCGCGTTCACCACCGAGCTGGTGACACGCGTGCAGGGCATACCGGGTGTGACATCGGCAGCCATTGTCCACAACCTGCCCATCAGCGGCCGGCTCATGATCGGGCCCGTGTTAATCGAGAATCGCGAGCGCGATCTGACCAAACCACCGGCTCATGTGGGTTTTGTCTCACCCGGCTTTTTTCGGACCCTGAACATCCGGTTGATCCGGGGCCGCGATGTCGAGCCGCGCGATGCGGATCGCAGTTGGGTCGCGATTGTGAACGAAACGTTTGCCCGCACCTATTTTCCGGGCGAGGATCCGATCGGCAAGAAGGCGCGCACGTTGTTCGGGCCGCCCAACATGAAAGAAATCGTGGGCGTAGTGGCCGATGTGCGGCAGACCGGACTCACCCAGCCGCCCGAGCCCGTGTTCTACACGTATTCCGCACAGGACATCTCGAGCTCGTTCACACTGGTCGTGCGCGCCGCGTTACCCGCGCCATCCGTGATGACGGCCGTGCGCGGCATGTTGCGCGCGCTGGATCCCGACCTGCCGTTCGGCGCAGTGGCCACCATGCAGGACCTGATCGCGCGATCGGTGGCGCGCCCGCGCTTCTACGCAACGCGGCTCGGTTGTTTTGCCATGTTAGCCGTCACGCTCGCCATGCTCGGCCTGTACGCCGTGTTGTCTCAATCGTGGCTCAACGCGGTCACGAGATCGGCATTCGCATGGCCCTGGGCGCGCGCGCAGCCGATATCGTTCGCCTGATGCTGGATCAGGGACTGCGTTTGACTGTGCTGGGTGCAGCCATTGGCGTGGCCGGTGCGCTGGCTGCTACCCGCGTACTCACCAAGCTGCTGTTCCGCGTGCAACCGATTGATGGCCTGACCTTCGTGGCTGTGGTGGGGTTGTTGCTGGCTGCTGCCATGCTGGCCATGACCGTGCCCGCACGCCGCGCCGCGCGCCTGCAGCCTGTTAGTTCACTGCGCGGGCGCCGCGGCTGAAATAGCATTCAATCGCAGAGGACGCAGAGGAGATCAGAGAACGGCGACCGCCGGGACGGCGGCACTCAAAACGAGGTTGGGTACAGGAACGGCAACAGGCGCGATGGGTTGGTCGTTTGAAAGTGGATGACCGCATCGAACTCTGCTGGCAGGCGCGTGTCATACCAGTAGTTCTGCGGCAGTGCAGGATTGAAGCAACAACCGATGGAACGGAACGAGCGGGGTCCGAGCAGCCACGATGTGCTGTCGGACGATGCGGCGCGGCCGCGCAAGTCGAGCACGAACTGCGGTCGGTTCGCGGCGGCCAGATAATACGTGTACGAGTGCGGAATGAGCTCGGTGGCCGTATGCGCATTCAGCCCCAGAAACGTTTGACCCTGTTGAGTGACGGCCGTGAATGAGCCACCCCGGAAAGAGAAGCCGATGTTCATGAAGTCGCCGCCCAGCGCGGCGCGCAGGTGTGGGCCCATGGCGTTTTGCGCCTTCGACACGTGCCCATTGTGCGCCCAGAGAACGATCTTGCCATCAGGCCCAAGTTGCTCGAGCAGCCACAGTGCGTTCTCGGCCATGGCCGCATCGCGGGTCAGGCGCTGCGACTCCATGCCTTCCCATTGGATGACCACACGTGCGCTGCGCAAGGCACGCGCATATTCGGCCGCTGATGTGCGCGCCTCGTAGGGCAGCTTGTTCCTGACCAGATCGTCGTACACGCGAGTCAGGTCGGTCAGACAACCCTCGCGCGAGCCCGGTGGTATTTCGCCATATCTGCCGGGCGCAAACCGACCATTGGGTCCGTTGGCATAAACCTGCACACAGTAGAGCCGGGTGGAAACGTCCGGGAGCGCGCTGGGGTCAACCACACGAATGAACTTGAGCACGTTGTCCACGGCCATACCCGGATACTGCATGTCGAAGCCATAAAAGCCGACCCTGCCGCCGGCGACGTTGTAGGCGCGCATCCAGCGGATCATCTCCATTACTTCTTCTGTGTTCCAGGTCCAGAAATACAAACCGGAAAGCAGGGCAGCGGGATCGCCCTCACCCGTGCGCACGTAGCGATCGAGTCGATTGGCTTCGGGCCAGCTGGCTTCGATGGCAAAGGCGCTGAAGCCCATGCGCTCTACCAGGAAGCGCAGAAGGCGGGCTTTCATTTGAAAGAACTCGCGCGTGCCATGCGTGGCTTCGCCCAATGCGACCATGCGTGCACTGCCCATCATGGCGCGCAGCGGCTCCAACTCATCCAGGCTGGCGGAAAGTTCGACGTGCTGGAAACCCAGGCTATTGCGCTCGATCCAAACCGCTGCGGCAGCGGGTATCTGCAGTTGCTGGAGCAGGTCGGTGGGCTGGTCCACACAGGCAGTGACCATCAGGCCCAGCAAGACGATTACCGGAGACCGCGGCCGGTTCGACATGACTGCCTCCAACCATGTGTCATAGAAGCGGACGTGCAGCGGAGAGTTGAAACTTGCTGCGCCCAAGCGGCGGCGCAATGTTCGATACTACCATGCTACGCAGTCTGGGTCCCATTTCACTGGAGGCCATCCAGGAGGCCCGCCGCCGCATCCACGGCAGCGCGGTCCGCACACCATTGATCCGATTCGAGAGTGAGCGAACATCCGCACAAATTTGGTTGAAGCTGGAGAACCTGCAGCCCGTGGGTTCGTTCAAGATCCGGGGCGCGGCCAGTGCCATGCTGGCACTGCCGCCGGAAACGCTGGCGCGCGGCGTATGCACGGCGAGCGCGGGCAATATGGCACAGGGCGTGGCCTGGATGGCGCGCCAACTCGGCATTCCGTGCACGGTGGTGGTTCCGGAGAGTGCGCCACGCGCAAAGATCGATGCAGTTGAGCGATTGGGCGCCCGGACTGTCGAGATTCCGTTCACCGCGTGGTGGCAGACCCTGGTGGACCGCGCATATCCCGGTGTGGATGGTCACTTCATCCATCCGGTCGCCGACCCGGATGTGATGGCTGGCAACGGCACCATTGGCCTCGAAATCGTGGATGATCTGCCCGACGTCGATGCCATCCTGGTTCCGTTCGGCGGCGGCGGCCTGTCCTGCGGCATTGCCTCCGCGCTGCGCGCGCTCCAACCCAACGCGCGGGTTTTGGGTTGTGAGCCCAGCACGGCAGCGCCACTCAACGCATCCTGGTCGGCCCGTCGACCCGTTGCCATCGATCGGGTTGCCAGTTTTGTCGATGGTTGCGGCGGTCGAGCCATCCTGCCTGAAATGTGGCCGCTGGTCAGCACGCTCCTGGCCGGCGCATACGCACCTACACTCGATGAGATCGCGACCGCCGTACGATGCCTGGCCGAGCGCAGCAAGATCGTGGCAGAAGGCGCAGGCGCGGTCGCGCTGGCCGCCGCACTCGGCAGCAATGCACCGGACGGCAACATTGTGTGCATTGTGTCTGGTGGGTGCATCGATACAGACAAACTTGCCGTCATTTTGGGCGGTGGGAGGGCATAAGAACCACCCCACAAACTACGGAACTACGGAACTGCAACTACGGAACTGCAACTACGGAACTGCAAAGGCGGAACTGCAACTACGGAACTGCCGTTTGCAGTTCCGCCAGTCGTTCGCAGTTTCCGCAGTTTCAGTCCCGAAAAAAGGGGCGGGGGGGGCCCGCCGTACACACTAAGAACAAATCATTACCGTATTTGTCTCTTGGGCGCAGAGTTTGCCCAATTTGTCTCGCGGCACACCACTGGTCCCCCGATCAGAGCTGAGGCTTTCCGCTTGTCCCCTCTCTCACGACTGTTATGCACAGTTCCGTTGTTGGGTTTGTCCTTCCTTCCACGACCGGTGGCAGCGCAACAACAGCTGGGCCACAAGTTGCTGGGTGGCGTGGGCGTCAACGCGGGCGTCCAGTCGGAGCCTGGTCTGTACATTCTGGATCGCTTCCTGCGCTACGGCGCGCACGAGATCAAAGATCGAAATGGGGACCCGGTACCGGTTCCAGGCCTGGACATTGACGCGGTTGGCAATCTGGTGGGCCTGTCCGTGACCATCAAACCAGAACGCTCACCCTACTTCAGTATGGCGGCCGGCGTGCCGATCGCGCGCGTCACCGTGAACAGCGATCTTCCGCAGGCCTCGATCGATCGATCGGGAATCGGTGATGCGTTCGTGCAGCCGCTCAAGATTGGTTTCAAAGACCGACACTTCGATGTGGTGGCGCTGTACACGTTTTACGCGCCCACGGGCAAGTTCGAGCCGCGCGGCAGTGGAGTAGGCCGCGGCTACTGGACGCACCAGCTTTCGCTGGGCGGCGCCCTGTTTCCCGCGCTGGATAGACGCTGGCGCGCATCCGTCCTGGCCAGCTACGACATGAACGGCTGGAAGCGCGGCATCGACATCAAACGCGGCAACAGCGCGCAGATTCAGGGCGGCGCCGGGCTCACGGTGTTCCAGGTTGTCATGGTGGGCGTGGCTGGGTTTGCGTTGTGGCAAGTTACCGATGATCAGGGCGCCGACATTCCCGTTGCCCTGCGCGATCTGCGCACACGCGTGTTTGGGCTGGGGCCAGAACTGGCAGTGGCGCTGCCGCCGCTCAACTTGTACGCGGAGCTGCGCTACGAGCACGAGTTCGGTACCCGGTCCAGGCCGGAGGGCAATGTGCTGGTGGCTGGACTTTCCTATCGGGCGTGGCGCCCGCGAGGGAAAGACAGTACGAATTGACTCCCTCCTCGCCCGTTTAGGGTGAGGGGGAGTTACGTCCGTTACGCAAATACCGTAGCCAGTGCTTTGCGTGCGGCTTCATCGCCTGCGCGCAGCCGTGCCTCAATGGCGGCGGTCGAGAAGTCGAGACTGTCACCCAGCGATCCGGATGGCTGCACGACCGTGATGTTGCACTCCCGGTAGGGCCGCCCACTCTCGTGCGTCAGCTCCACGCCCGCTTTACGCGCCTGCGCGACCAGCCGATTGATGCGCAGGAACTCCCGTACATCGTTGATCATAATCTCATTGATGGTGATGTCGGCCAGGCTGCGTTTGGCCACATCGAGGATGTTGCGCGGTGAAGGCGCCGGGTCGATCTCGTCCCGATTGCAGATCATGACCACGATCTCTTGGGGATCGAATTCCAGGGCATCGCCCAGAGGCGTGACGTTGCGCAGTCCACCATCCACGTAGGCTTCCTTGCCAATCGATTCCCACACCACGGGCAGGGTTGCGCTGTGCCATACGGCATCCAGGAAATCTGGCGCTGTATGCGGCACCGTTTCGTATTGCCCGCTGGTCAGGGAAACGCGGCCCACGTGCACGGGAATGGTGAAGGGCTTGTTGACCGTGTGCTTGCGAATGGTGTCGCGCAACGGGCGGTTGTCATACAGCCCGCGTTTGCCTTCCACAACCAGTCGCCAGGCGACGCGCGTCCACGCGAATTTGCGGTAGACATCGGCTTCGCGGATGTTGCGCCAAACCGAGAGCAGATTCTGGTACTGCTCCTGTCCGAGCAGCGCGCCATTGAGTGCACCGACGGAGACGCCGAAGATCCGTTGCCAACGGAATCCGAACTGCTCGCGCAATACCCGTTCTGCCCCCACCTGGAACGCGCCCTTGGCGCCACCGCCGGAAAGCACCAGCGTGGCCGGACGCTCAGCCTGGAATGGCTTGCCGGATGTCATGACGACCTCCTGATGGTGAGTACATCGTGATGCGCCGGCTGGGCGGGCACGGCTGCGGGCAGCGTGCGGTGCTCCCAGACTGCCACAGCCGTCACGCCGATCAAGGCGATGGCCAGCGCGAGGGTGGGTGGTGAATCGGAAAACACGATCAGCAGACTGGCGGCCAGTGCGCTGAGCCACACGCGCGGCCAGCGCAGTTGCCGGGAGCTGCGCCAGATGGGAAGAGCCATTCCGCCCACAAAAAGCAGAACGCCGGCCGCCAGAGCCAGGCGCGCCGCCAGGGAGAAGGCATCGTTGGGATGGGCAATGGCCTGCTCGAGCGCGGCGGCGTAGGCAATCACACCACACAACACGGGAAAGTGGGCAAGACTGAACGCGTCTCGGGCCATGGTTGATTGGGTTGAGCCGCGACACGATTCCAGTGCCTGATCCAGGGCGGGCTTGGCGCGCGTGAAATAGGTCCACCAGAAGACGCAGGTGATGGCAATCGCCAGTGTTGCGATGAAGAACAGGTTGGCGTTCCACTGCGCGCCAGTAAGCCCGGCTGCCGCCACGATGAGCGTTTCGCCCAAGGCAATGATGACGAACAAGCCGTGACGTTCCACAAAATGCTCGGCGTGCAGATCCCAGTTCTCGGACCGTCCGCCGACAGCGGCCGCAAGAACGTCCAGCAAAATGCCAAGTGTCCACAGCGCGTATTGCGCGGTGCCGGACATGAAGCCGCCCACCAGCACCGCCACCATTCCGCCGACGGCCAGGAATGTGAACGTTCGGACGGCCTGATGTTGGCCGGGACTGGCCCGCGCCACATGTCCATAGATGTACAGCCCGATGGAACGCACCAGCACGTACGGAATGGCGAACCACGCGGCGCGCCCCTGAAACGCATCGGGTACGGCCACGCCCATGAAAAACGCAACCGCCGTCCCCAGCATGGTGGCCAGCTCCACCACATCGTGTGTGGTATCGGCCGCATTGAGCGTCCACGTGAACTGGGTCCAGGCCCACCAGATCATCCAGAAGACCAGGATGCCCTGACCCACCGCGTGTAGTTGGATACCATCGTGAAACAGTCCGACCACCTGGGTCACACTGAAAACGAACACCAGGTCGAAGAACAGCTCGACGAAGGTGACTCTCTGGTTGCCCGGTGAGGCGAGGGTTGGCGAGTTCATGCGTGTTGGTCCGCTAGCGGTAGTCGCTTCGGATGGGGACAGGCTAACGAACCGTGTGCGGCGCCGCGAGGGGTAAGCGCACGGCCAGGTCAGAAGCTATAACGAATCAGTACAGGATGGCGTTCCGCTCAGAATCGGTAACGGAGCGTGACCGGGCCATGATTCCACGGAAACGCTTCCGCCAATTGGATGACCAGCTCGGCCGCCGCAGGCCCGTAGGATTTTCGATAGGCGTCGCGCAGCGGTACCAGGTCGAAGCGCAGGTGCGCGTTCAACAGGGCGTCGCAGGGGTCACGGTTGGCATTGTGCGCCAGGAACGCGCCGACCTGTACGGGATTCGATTCCAGCCAGCCGTTATAGGCCACGGCTGCATACGCGTGCCGAGCGCAGCCACCCCCGTGATGAACGTGTACGTGCAGCACGTCGCTGGCAATGCTGGCCGAATCAATGACCAGCTGATCGGCATGCCAGCGGCCAGGCTGTGTAGTAAAATCCACCCGGATGCTACCTGCGGTATCGGCACCCACATACGGACCCGTAGGATCGCCATTTTGACATGATGTTCCCGGCAAAAGGCAAAACACGATCAGAAAGTTGTTTCTCAGGGGCTTACTCATACTCACGTCCGTTCAACGGGCCAGCGAGGCGGCGGTGGGCATGAACGAACATAATAACGAATTGAGCGGATGTGTACGCTCACCTCTATTCCGAGCGCAACGCAATCATGGGGTCCACCCGCATGGCCCGGCGCGTGGGCAAATAGCAGGCGAGCAGACAGACGGCGGCCAGCAGCACGGCAATCAGCACGAACGTGAGCGGATCAGTAGGCTCGACTTCGAAGAGCATCCTGTGCAGAACACGCGACAATGCCAGCGCACCCAGCAGGCCGAGTGCGATGCCGGCGCCGGCCAGTGTCATGGCCTGGGTGAGAATCAGCTTCAGGACCTCGGATGAACTGGCGCCCAGTGCGGTGCGAATGCCGATCTCGTGCGTGCGCCGAGCCACGGAGTATGACATGACACCGTAAATGCCGATGAGGGCGAGGAGCAGCGCCACGCTGCCGGCGATGCCGAGCAGCAGCGCATTGAAGCGCGGACTGCGAACGGAGTTCCATACGACCTGCTCCAGGCTCTGAATCTGACCGGTCGGCAGGTCACGGTCGAACGCACGAATCCGATCGCGCACGGCGCCGGCCAGCAGCTGGGGATCGCCGGCTGTGCGCAACACCAGCGTCAGGCCGCCCCACGGCTCCTGCGTGTGCGGCAGATACATCTCGGGCTCGGCCGGTTGGCCCAGGGTGCGCTGCCGCACGTTGCCCACCACGCCCACCACCGTGGCCCACGGGCTGAAGAGCACGCGCATTCGTTTGCCCACGGGATTCTCGCCCGGCCAAAACTGCTGAGCCATCGCTTCGTTGATGATGACGACGGGAGGAGCCTGCGAAGTTTCGAAGTTGGTCGGATGGGTCTGCCCGGGCCACCAGCGAATGAGCGGAAGCGCGAGCCGTGCATCGCCAGTGTTGAAATACCGACCGTTGCGCAACGGAATCTGTAGAGCGCGGAAAAAATCGTTGCTCACGATGTTCAGGAGCGCGCCGGGTCCGCGTCCGGGCAGCGGCTCGGGCCGACCCTCGATCGTGAAACCAAGGCCCATGCAGCATTGACCGGTTGGCACCTGCGCGCTCGCCCCTACGATCTGCACGCCCGGTACAGAGCGTAGACGATCATAGAGCTGGTCGTAGGCAGCGCGTACGCGGTGCGCATCGGCGTAGCGCGTCGCTGGCAAGTCGAGCGGGACCGTGAGCACGTTGCGCGGGTTGAAGCCTGCATCCACGGCCATCAGCCGGGCAAAACTCTTGATGGTGAGTCCCGCGCCCACCAGCAGCACCAACGCGAGCGCGACTTCGGATATGATGAGGGCGCCGGCCATGCGGCGGCCCGGACCCGAGGTGACTTTTGAGCCTTCGGTCAACCACAAGCGCAGCATCGACCGGAGGCGCGTGCTCTGCATTGCCGGCATGACACCACTGATGATTCCGGTCAGTAGAGACAATGCGACGGTGATGCCCAGCACACGTCGATCGATGCTCAGCTCGTCCAGCCGCGGAAGCTGCACGGCGGAGAGCGAGGGTAACAAGTCGATCACCCACGCGGCTATGAGCAGGCCCGCCGTGCCGCCGGCCAGGCCGAGCAGCAGACTCTCGGTGAGCAACTGTCGGATGAGACGGCCACGACCCGCGCCCAACGCCGTACGAATGGCCAGCTCCTTGTCGCGCGCGGCGGCGCGCGTCAGCAGCAGGTGCGCCACGTTGGCACAGGCGATCAACAGAATGAAGGCAGCGGCGCCCATGAATACGATGAGCGGACGTCGCACATTACCCACTACATCTTCGTGCATCGACCGGACTATGACGCCGTGGCCGGTGTTGTCAGCGGGCATCTCCTGCTCGAGCCGTTGCGCGATGCGCGCAAGATCCGAGCGCGCATCTGCCACCGAAATGCCGGGACGCAAGCGGCCCATGACGAAACTGCCGTGCCGGCCAACTTTCTGAATTTCGCCGGGCACGTCCATGGGCACCCACACATCCGGATCGAAGACTTCGCCCCTGCGCGGTGCGACGCCCACCACCGTGTACGGCACATCGCTAAGCGAAATAGAGCGACCCACCATGCCCGGGTCGGAGGCGAAGCGCCGTTGCCAGAGCTGATGACTGAGCACCACGATGCGCGGCGCGCCGGTTTCATCGTCGCCAGTGCCGATCAACCGACCGGCCAGCGGCCGCTCGCGCAGCACGGCAAAAAAGTCGGCACTCACGTGCATCGCGTTGAGCAACTCGGGCTCCCCGCCACCCGTGAGGTTGAAGCTGGAGTAACCGTAGAGGGCCAGGCGTTCGAGCGCGTGGTTCTGCGCGCGCCAGGCCGCGAATTCGTGGCCCCCGACTGTGTTTTGATTGCCCTCAGCATTGCGCTCGTGCACGACAATGAGTCGATCCGGCTCAGCGAAGGGCAGCGGCCGCAGCAGCACAGCATTGATCAGACTGAAGATCGAGGTGTTGGCGCCAATGCCGAGGGCGAGGGTCAGGACGGCCACGATGGTCAGGCCAGGCTTGCGGCTCAGCATGCGCATGCCATAGCGCAGATCCTGCCAGAGATTGCTCATGCCACCCTCCGAGCCGGGCGTATCGGGCGTATCGGGCGTGACGGGCGCGTCGGGAACAGCAATACGAGACTACCGAAATGACTTCCCGGCGCGCGACCTGCCCGCCCCTGTCAACTCACGCGGTTACGCACATCGATGGCAACCCGTGTTCCTGTCGGTTGCGCAAACCGATGTGCTGGAGTCGCCTACGGTTAGCCATTTGATGGGAAGCCACGCCCGCTGCGCGACTGTCTGCTCATGGGATGCGCAATGTCGATTTCGAACCCCAATCCTCAACCTTATGAGGTAAAGGTTGAGGGTAAGGGGGAGGTAGATACGTGCCGCACGATTTACCGGACAGGAGCGCCCTTGCTTGCCGTCTCATTGCGCCAATGTTATCTCGGTCGATCGTAGTTACTCACTCCGGCTCGGAGGTCTGACGATGGACGTTCCGAAACGATGGAGCGCAATCCTTACCGATCGCTACCAAATCGAGCAAGAGCTTGGCGCCGGGGGCATGGCAACGGTTTACCTCGCCCGCGACCTCAGGCACCAACGCAACGTCGCACTCAAGGTGTTACGTGCGGAGTTGTGTGCCATCCTGGGTCCCGACCGGTTCCTTACCGAAATCCAGGTAACGGCCAATCTGCAACATTCGCACATCCTGCCACTCTTCGATTCGGGCGAGGCGAATGGGTTGCTGTACTACGTGATGCCCTTCATCGAAGGGGAAACCCTGCGCCATCGGCTAGAGCGGGAACGCCAACTACCGATAGACGACGCGATTCGCATTGCCAGCGCAGTGGCCAGCGCGCTGGACTATGCCCATAGCCGCGGCGTCATCCACCGTGACCTCAAGCCCGAGAACATCCTGCTGCGCGATCACGAGGCACTGGTTACCGACTTCGGTATTGCGCTCGCATTGAACAGTGCGGGCGGCGACCGCATCACGCAGCTGGGCATTTCCCTGGGCACACCGGAATACGTGAGCCCCGAGCAGGCAACTGGCGATCGGCGCATCGACGCACGCTCCGACATCTATGCACTGGGTGCGGTGCTGTACGAGATGCTGGTGGGCGAGCCGCCTCATACGGGTAACAGTGTTCAGGCGATTATCGCGAAGGTACTGACGGAACGTCCGCTGCCGGTGCGCACATACCGAGAGACCGTGCCGGAGCATGTCGAGGTTGCGGTCGCGCGCGCACTGGCCCGACTGCCAGCCGATCGGTTTGCGACAGCGGGCGAGTTTGCGGGGGCGCTCGCAGGTCGGCACGCCAGCGCGGAACGAGCACCCACAGCCGCGCTGCCCAGCAAGTTGAACCTGAGCAAAGCCAGGCAGTGGGCGCCCTGGGCCGTTGCGGCAGCGATTGGCGCCGTTGCCCTCGTGCAAGGATTGCGGACCGAGCCAACCAGTCAGCTAACGCGCTTCGAAATCGTTCCGCCGGAGTCGATGCCTTTGCGTGACCTTCCGCCGCTCGTCTCGCCGGATGGCTCGCACATCGTTTACGCCAGTCGCACCGATTCGGCACTCTATGTACGCGGCCTCGACACACCGGAGACGCGTAGAATCGCGAGCAGCGAGGGAGTCCTGCCGGAGTGCATTTCGGCGGATGGAGCCTGGGTCGTTTTCAGGGTGTTGGCGGGCGCATTGAAGAAGGTGTCGATCGAGGGCGGCGCACCGGTCATGATTGCGGACTCGGGCGGCCGCGCCCGGTGCAGCGATCAACACGAACTGGTGTTTCAAAGACAGAGCGATCTCTGGCGCGTGTCCATGAATGGCGGTTTACCCGCACTGGTCGCGCGGCCAGACACAACCCGACGCCATCGAGCCTACGACGTCACGGATATTCTGCCCGGCGGCCGGGCGGCGCTGGTCACCGTCATCAAAGGCGGGTTCCAGGCAGAGCTTGGTATCGTTTGGCTTGCCGATGGATCGGTCACGGAGCTGGGAATTCCGGGCACGTATGCTCAATACGTGCGTACTGGGCATATCGTCTTTGGCCGCGGAGATGGCGCTGCCCGCTCGGATGGCTCGATCATGGCCGTACCTTTCTCGCTGCGCCGGATGCGTGTCACGGGCCCCATCTTCACTGTGAACGAGCCCGTGGCCAGGGCGCCTGGTTGGAGGAAAATCAGCCCTACCGGCACGATGGTGTACCATGCTTCGCCCACCTGGCCGGCGCGGCTGATGCTGGTTGACCGGCGGGGCAACGCTGCCCCGTTCGCAGATCGAGTGGGCGAGTTTGTATCACCGCGCATCTCGCCGGACGGGCAGCGTGTGGCCATGGCCGCCAGGTAGAATGATGGATTCGAGATCGTGATGCTGGCTCGTGACGCATACCTATTCGGGCTCTCGATCGGTCCGCCGCACTCCTACATGGTGTTTGAGCAGGGCGGCCGGGTCATCGCCACGCTGTGGATCGCACCACTCGATTCGCTGCATCGTGCGCGACTCTTGCTGAGCACGCCTGCGGTAGAGCTCTCGCCCAGCATTTCGCCTTCAGGTCGATTGTTGGCTTACGCATCCGAGCTGACAATTACCGGGCGCGATACGCTGTTCCCTGATTCCTACATGCGCGCTTTGGCTCAGGAGCATGCCAGTTATGACGTTTTTCCGGATGGGCGACACTTCTTGATGATGCGCCCGGAGAAGCGAGAGCCTGCGCGTCTGTTCGTGGTCGTGAATTGGGCGGAGCAGCTGCGGCGGAGAAAACCGTGACGCGTGATGAGTCTGCGTGGTGCGCAACGTAGAGCCTCGCCGTCAACTCCCCTTCCGTTGCAAGGGAGTTGAGGGAGGAAGCGTTACATCTTCAGCAGTTTGTCCGACGTAATCGGCAGTTCGCGCACGCGCAGGCCGGTCGCGTGGAACACCGCATTTGCGATGGCGGGCGCAACGCCAACACAAGTCAGCTCGGCCACACCCTTCACGCCCAGCGCGTTGACGTGCGCATCGTGCTCTTCCACAAAGACGGCATCCAGCATCTGGATGTCGGCGTTCACGG
>JBOHRF010000126.1:0-13034 GCA_050732575.1 Longimicrobiales bacterium | reverse complement strand
GGCCGGGTCATTCATGAACTCGGTCATGTACTCAACATGTGGCTCCTCGCTG
The DNA here is from genome assembly GCA_050732575.1 of Longimicrobiales bacterium. Lineage (GTDB taxonomy): Bacteria > Gemmatimonadota > Gemmatimonadetes > Longimicrobiales > RSA9 > JBBDWZ01. Next base: position 12,982 of record JBOHRF010000126.1, on the reverse strand, counting down.
TGCTGGGTGGGCAGAATAGCTGCGAATGAGCGGCCTACCAGGATCATTGCCTGCCCATGAAGTCCTTCCCCAGAATGCTACGTTTTCAACGGTGGGCAGCGTGTAAGTGTTGGAGCGCTGCCGAGAGAAGGAAGAGAAGCATTCAAGGGAATCCCATGCGAGATATCGATCTGTTCCAGCAGGCGCTGGCGCTGCCCCAACCGTGGTACGTAGAGCGTTCGACGTTCGATGCAGGGAACCGGCGACTGGATCTGTACCTGGACTTCGAAGTGGGCGGAACGTTTGCCTGCCCGGAGTGCGGGGCGCTGGGTTGCAAGGCGTACGACACGTCGGAGAAGAGCTGGCGGCATCTGAACTTCTTCCAGCACGAAGCCTACCTGCACGCGCGTGTCCCGCGAGTGCAGTGCGGAGCGTGTGGTGTGAAACTGGTCGAGGTGCCGTGGGCGCGAGCGGGCAGCGGCTTCACCCTGTTGTTCGAAGCGATCGTCCTGATGCTGGTGAAATCGATGACCGTGGCGGAGACGGCGCGCTTCCTGGGCGAGCATGACACGCGCATCTGGCGGATCGTGCACCACTATGTGGATCAGGCCCGGGCCGAGGCCGATTACTCGCAGGTGCGGAAGGTGGGCATGGACGAGACGGCCAGCAAGCGCGGGCATAACTACATCACGCTGTTCGTCGATCTGGAGCGGTCGCGGCTGCTCTTCGCGACCGAAGGCCGGGACGCGGACACGCTGCAGGCCTTTCGCGCGGATCTGGAAGCGCACGGCGGCCAGGCGGAAGCGGTCGAGGAAGTTTGCCTCGACATGTCGCCGGCGTATCAGAAGGGCGTCGTCGATCAGTTTCCCCACGCCCACATCACCTTCGACAAGTTCCATCTGCTGAAGCTGATGAACGAAGCCGTAGATCAGGTGCGCCGGGAGGAACAACCGTACACGCCGCAGCTCAAGGACACCCGCTACCTCTGGCTCAAGAACCCGCTGGATCTTACGGAGCGGCAGATGGCGCGCTACGACGCGCTTTGGCATCAGCACATGAAGACCGTTCGGGCGTATCACCTTCGTCTCTCGCTGCAGGATCTGTGGACGCAGCCGTCGCACCTCGCCGAGGCATTTCTGAAGAAGTGGCATTCGTGGGCGGTGCGCAGCCGGCTCGCCCCGATCGTCGCCTTCGCTCGCACCGTGCGCCGGCATTGGGATGGCGTGCTGCACTGGTTTCAGTCGCGCATCAGCAACGGCGTACTCGAGGGCATGAACAGTCTCATCCAGGCGGCGAAAGCCAAGGCCCGCGGCTATCGCACGACTCGCAACCTGATCGCCATCGCCTACCTCATCGCAGGCAAGCTCCAGCTCCGGACATTACCCATTTGAAGTAGCGAGGAGCCAGCAATATCTGGAGGATCAAGACGGTCCAGCACAGGTTCAGGCGCGAATACAACATGGGCGAATCCAGTGTGGCGGCGAATAACATGTGGACGAATCAATATCCCCTCCCCCCAGGAACGTTTGTCAAGCGTTCTGCTCGACTGGCTGCCTGCAGAGATGGCTGAGTGGGCGCGGAGGCATAGGCGAAGGCGGCTGTTGAGATGGGCCAGATCAGTGACTATCGTGCACGGGGAAGGGAGCCGTGAGGTGAGCCCTCAGCGGTTGCTGTTTGTGGCGCACAGCGATCAGCGCCCGTCCACGGTACCTTGAGAACCGCATCGTGGAAACGACACTGACGGTTAGCCACGGCAACTCCAGGAGAATTCAGTATGCGAATTGCCATCGTAGCCGGTGCGGCCGCGGCGGTGCTGGCTCAGTCTGCTCTGGCCCAATCCCCCATCCGCGGTTTCAGCGGCGCGGCGCTCGCTGCGCAACACAATCGCGAGCGGCAGTTGCGCGCGGTGCCCAGTGCAGACAGCCTGCGCGCGCGCATGCGGTTGCTGAGCGAGCATCCGCATGAGGCCGGCACCGATCGCTCGCGCGCGGTGGCCGAGCTGATCCTGGCCCGCTTCAAGTCGTTTGGTCTGGATGCGCGCATCGAGCCATTCGAAGCGCTGATGCCGCGACCCCTCGAGCGGCGCCTGGAGCTGCTGGCGCCCGAATCGTACGTGGCCCGGCTCACGGAGCCCGCACTGGCCGAGGACAAGGACTCGAATGATGCCGAGCAGCTGCCCACCTACAACGCATTCTCGCCCGACGGCGATGTCACGGGCGAGGTCGTGTTCGTGAACTATGGTGTACCGGAGGATTATCGGCTGCTGGACAGTCTGGGCATCAGCGTGCGCGGCCGCATCGTCATTGCCAAGTACGGCCGCTCCTGGCGTGGCATCAAGCCCAAAGTGGCGGCCGAACGCGGCGCCATCGCAACCATCATCTATTCCGATCCGAAGGACGATGGCTTTTTTGTGGGCGATGTGTATCCGAAGGGATCCATGCGGCCCTGGACCGGAGTGCAGCGCGGCAGTGTCATGGACATGCCCACGCATCCGGGCGACCCGCTCTCGCCGGGCTGGGCGTCCGAACCCGGTAGCCGCCGCCTCGCCGTGAGTGAGGCACAGACCATCGAACGGATTCCCGTGCTGCCCATATCGTATGAAGACGCGCTGCCCATCCTGCGCAACCTGGGTGGTAACGTGGTTCCGGACGCGTGGAAAGGCGCGCTGCCCATCACCTACCACCTGGGACCCGGGCCCGCGCGCGTCCGCTTGACGCTCAAGTTCGACTGGCAAACACGGCCGCTCTACAACGTCATCGCACGCGTGCCCGGCGCCACGGATCCCGATCAGTGGATCATCTACGGCAATCATCACGATGCCTGGGTGAACGGCGCGGAAGATCCCATCAGCGGCATGGTGGCGCTGGAAGAAACGGCGCGCGCCGTGGGCACGCTGCTCAAGACCGGCTGGCGGCCCGCACGCACGCTTTTGTTCGCGGCGTGGGATGGCGAGGAGTGGGGCCTGCTGGGCTCGACCGAGTGGGCGGAAAAATACCGCGACGAGCTGCGCCGCAACGCCGTGCTCTACCTGAACAGTGATACCAACGGACGTGGCCTCATCTCGGTGGGCGGATCGCACTCGCTGCAGACGTTCATGACGGAAGTCGCGCGCGATGTGCCGGATCCGCGCACGGGCAGGAGTGTGCTCGACACCTGGATCGCGCGCCGGCGCCCCGGTGTGCGCCTGCCCACCACGACGGTAACACTGAGCGCGGATTCGAGCGTTGCGAGTGGCGCGCCTGCGCTGCGCGCCGACACGCTGTTCAATCTGGATGCGCTGGGCTCGGGATCCGACTACACCGCGTTCCTCGACCACGTGGGACTGCCCTCGCTCAACGTGTCGTATGGCGGTGAAGCACAGGCAGGCATCTACCACTCCATTTACGATACCTACGACTTTTATCGCCGCTTTCTCGACACCACGTTCGTGTACGGTGTGGCCGAGGCGCAGACCACGAGCACGCTCCTCGTGCGCCTGGCCGATGCCACCGTACTGCCCTTCGAGTTCGGCAACGTGGTGCGCACGTACCGGCGTTACGTCACCGAAATCGAAACGCAGGCAAAAATGAAGGACGCGGTGAAGAGCCTGGACCTGGCCAACGTACGAGCCAGTCTGGATCGCCTGGAGGCGGCCAGCCAGCAATTCGATACCGCATTTCATGCGACCATGCAACTGCCGCCAGAACGCCTGCGCGCCGCGCGGCGCACGCTCAGCGAAGTGAATCGGACGCTGTTTCAGGCGGAGCAGGCCCTCACCCACCAGGATGGTTTGCCCGAACGACGCTGGTTCAGACATCTCATTTACGCGCCCGGCTTCTATACCGGCTATGGCGTCAAGACCATGCCCGGCATCCGGGAGGCCGTCGAGGACAAGCCCGATCTGCAGGTGGCCACGCGCGAGGCCGCGCGCGTAGCCGCGGCCATCGACGCGTACGCGCGGCAAATCGCGGCTGCAGCAGCCCGGCTGCCCGAGTAGCCCAGATCGCATCATTCACGTTCTCGTTCTCGTTCACGTTTTCGTTCACGGGTTCGTGAGCGCGAACGTGAACGAGGGCGAGAACGCAAAGGTTTACTGCAAGCAAGTACCCACTTGCTTGGTTAGGCCAGGGCCGATAGGTTGCCGCCCACGATGCTGGAAATCCGAGACAAGATCCTGGAAGCGGCCCTGCGCGTGTTTGGGGAGACGGGCTATCGGGGCGCGACGACGCGGCGAATCGCGCAGACGGCCGAGGTCAATGAGGTCACGCTATTCCGTCATTTCGGCTCGAAGGAGGAGCTGATCCGGGAGGCGTTGGAGCATGCCGCGCGGGAGGAGGAAGCGCGGCTCCCCGAGGTCCCTGTCCGCCCCTACCAGGAGCTGACGCACTGGGCCAGTGAGCATTACCGGCACCTGTGTGCGCGGGCGCCCATGATCCGCACCTGCCTGGGCGAGAGCAATGAACATCCGGAGTTGACGGGGAGTGTGAGCGAGCGGCCGGTGCGAGTGGGCGCGGAGCTGCGCCGCTATCTGAACCGGCTGCGCGAGCAGGGTGGTGCGAGTGGTGCAGTGGACCCGGAGATCGCGGCGGGCATGCTGATGAGCGCGTTGTTCATCGATGCCATCAGTCGCGACCTCATGCCGCGTTTATACGTCTATTCGCGCGCGGAAGCGCCGATTCGTTACGCGGAGTTCGTGTTGTCTGCGTTGGGAGTGATTCCGGAGAAACAGGAAGAAAGAAACGTAACGAAGAACGGATCGTGAGGAATGATAAAGCAAAGGAAATGGCGGCTGGAATCCGTTGCATGGCTGCTGATGGCGGCAGTTTCGTGGCTGGTGATGTCATTTTGGCCGGTGGCTGTGCGGGCGCAGCAAACGCCGACTCGTGCGGGCCGGGCGCTCACGCTGCAGGAAGCGTTGCAGTTGGCACGCGCCAGCAGCGAGCAGATCACGATTGCGGAGGCGGGCGTACAGCGCGCGCAGGGTGAGCTGTATCGGGCGCGGAGCGAGCGTTATCCGCAACTGGATGGGAACGTGACGTTCGTGCGTACGCTACGGTCGGAGTTTTCCGCGTTGAGCGATGATGATGAGACCATAGGTGGCGCACCGTGTCCGGCGTTCGTGCCCAATCCGGCGCTGCCGCTGGGCGCGCGCGTGGATTCGCTGGAAGCGGCGATGGTGTGCCGGGACAACGAGAGTCCGTTTGGCGACATCTTTGTGGATCTGCCGTTTGGCCGGCTGAACCAGCTGAACGGCGGGCTGGCGTTGTCGCAAACGGTGTTTGCGGGCGGGCGCGTACGTGCGCAGGGGCGCATGGCGGAAGCGGGCCGGCGCACGGCGCAGATCGATCTGGCATCGGCCCATGCCCAGATGGTGCTGGAGGTGACGCAGTCGTATTACGACGCGGCGCTTTCGGATCAGCTGCTGGCCATTGCGGAAGCGACCATGAGGCAGGCGGATACCACGCTGGTGCAGGTGCGCCTGGCGCGGCAGGTGGGCGATCAGCCCGAGTTCGAGCTGTTGCGCGCGCAGGTGACGCGAGACAATCAGAGGCCGATCGTGATTCAGCAGCGCGCGACGCGCGATCTGGCGCACATTCGGCTGAAGCAGCTGCTCAACCTGTCCCTCGATGAGCCGCTCGACCTGCGCACGCCACTGGAAGCGGATGACGCGGTTGCCGTGGTGGCCGTGCAGCCGGCCGAGTCGGATACCAGTGTGGCGGCGCGCGCGCCCGTCCGTCAGGCGGGTGAGGCCGTGAACGTGCAGGAGTCGGCGCTGCGCATTGCGCGCGCGCAGCGGCTGCCCAACGTCATCCTGTCTTCGCAATACGGCCGCGTGGCCTATCCGGTGGGCGGCATTCCCACGTACTCGCAATTCCGCACCAACTTCACGGTCACCGCGTTTGCGCAGATCCCGATCCACACGGGCGGCCGCATCAAGGGTGATGAGATGGTGGCGGAAGCCAATCTGAAGGAGTCGCGCGCGCGCCTGCAGCAGACGCGCGAGCTGGCGGCGCTGGACACGCGCGATGCGCTGGAGCAATTGCAGGCGGCGGAAGCGTCCTGGCAGGCCAGTGCAGGCACGGTCGGGCAGGCCGTGCGTGCCTATGCTATTGGCGAGATCCGGTTCCGCGAGGGCATCTCGACGCAGCTGGAGTTGAACGACTCGCGCATTCTGCTGCAGCAAGCGCGCGCCAATCGAGCGGTGGCTGCACGCGATCTGCAAGTGGCGCGCATGCGCGTGGCACTGCTGCCGGATTTGCCGCTCAATGCGGGCGGCGGCAACATCCAGAGCCCGGTCATGCCGCAGCAAAACGGCGGCGCGGGTGGTGCTCCGGCACCGTCGGTGCCGCGCACCAACCGAGCGGGCGGATCACCGACCATTCCCGTGCAGGCCAGTCAAGTGAGCAATCGACCCGGTTCAGAGGAGCCATGAAGAATACCCAGCGACAACTAGCGCTGCGCTTCCTTGCGGCGTTCAGCGCACTGACGGTAGCGAGTTGCAATCGGGGCAGCAGCGAAGCCGCGGTCACGACGGGTGACAACACCCAGGTCGTGACGCCGGACAACATCACGGTCGTGGTGCAGGACGTGATCGAACGCGGTCCCTCCATTTCCGGCGCTTTGACGGCTGAACGTGCGGCCGTGATCCGCGCCGAAGTGAGCGGACCCGTAGTGCAAACTTATGCGGAAGAAGGTTCGCCCGTGAGCGCGGGCGCCTTGCTGGCCCGCATCGATGATGCGGCCCTGCGCGAGTCTGCGCTTTCCGCGCGCTCGGCCGTGCGTTCCGCCGAGCAAGCGGCACAGGTGGCCAAACGCAACGTGGAGCGGGCCGACGCACTGGCCAGGGCGGGCGCCATCTCCGAGCGCGATCTGGAAGCGGCGCGGGTCAATGCGTCCAGCGCCGAGGCACAACTGGCCGATGCGGCTGCTCGCCTGCGATTGGCCGAGGACCAGCTGGAGAACGCGCAGGTGCGTGCACCATTCCGCGGTGTCGTGAGTGACAAGCCGGTGAGTGCGGGCGACATCGTGTCACCCGGCACCGCATTGTTCACGGTGGTCGATCCGGCCAGCATGAAGCTGGAAGCCGCGGTGCCCGCCGCGCAGATCGGCGCCGTGCGCGTGGGCGCGCCCGTGCAATTCGTGCTGCAGGGATACACGGGCCGCGTGTTCACGGGGCGCGTGCAGCGCATCAATCCGGCGGCCGATCCGGTGACGCGCCAGATCGGTGTGACCATCACGATACCGAACACCGGTGGCATACCGGTCAGCGGTCTGTTTGCCGAAGGTCGCATTGGCACGGAGCGGCGCAACGCGCTGGTCGTGCCCACCTCCGGTGTCGACCTGGCGGCCGCGATTCCCACGGTGGTTCGCCTGAAGAACGGCAAGGTGGAAAAAGTGGAAGTGCAGGTTGGCATGCGCGACGAGCAGAACGAGCGCGTGGAAATCGTGAGCGGCGTGGCTGTGGGTGACACCCTGCTGCTCGGTCCGGCCCAGGGCATCAGTCCGGGCACGACCGTGCGCGTTCAGCCCATCGACGCGCCGCGCCAGTAAAGGATAGCGCACATGTTCATTTCCGATTTTGCCATCAAGAAGCCCATCGTCACAGTCGTCTCCATGGTCGCGATCGTGGCCTTCGGCATGTACGCGCTGAGCAACCTGGAGACCGACGAGTATCCGGATATTGCCGCGCCCATCGTCACCGTGTCCGTGCCCTATCCCGGCGCTTCTCCCGATGTGGTCGAGCGTGAAGTCATCGATCGCGTGGAAGAGGCCATCTCCGGCATCAACGGTGTGGACCGCATGCAATCGGTCTCCACCGACGGATTCGGCATCGTGACCACCTTCTTCGTCTTCGAGAAAGGGGTCGATCAGGCTGCGCAGGATGTGCGCGATGCCGTGGCGCTCATACGGGGCGATCTGCCGGCCGAAGTGGAAGAGCCGGTCATTGGCCGCTTCGACTTTACCGACGAGCCGATCGTTTCGCTCACGCTGTCATCACCCACGCTCACGCAGGCGCAGCTGACTGCCATTGCCGATCCGCGCATCACGCGCGAACTGCGCTCCCTTCCCGGTGTAGCCGAAGTGCGCGTGGTGGGCGGTGCCGAACGCGAGCTGACCGTTCAGCTGCGCCCCAGCGACCTGATGTCCGCGGGTGTGAGCGTCGATGATGTGGTGAGCGCACTGCGCATGCAGAACCTGGCCGTGCCCGTGGGCCGTGTGGAAGGGCCCACCACCGAGCGAACGATTCGGTTGCAGGGCCGCTTGCAGACGCCCGAACAGTTCCTGCAGCTCGTGGTGGCCGAGCGCGGTGGCCGCATGATCCGGCTCGGCCAGGTGGCCGACGTCAGCGATGGTGCCGAGGAAGCACGATCCATCGCCCTGTTCAACGGCAAGCCCGCCATCGGCATCGACGTGCGGCGCACCAAGGGCTACAGCACGACCACGGTGGCCGATCGTGTGAAAGAGCGCGTCGAGGCGTTGAAGCCAACCCTCCCGCGTGGTGCCGAGTTGTCCATTGTACGTGATGCCGGCGAACGGGTGGAGAACTCGGTCAACAACGTGGAGGAAGCGCTGCTGGAAGGCGCGGCCCTGACCGTGCTGGTCGTGTTCCTGTTCCTCAATTCCTGGCGCTCCACCGTGATCACCGGTCTGGCACTACCCGTCTCCGTGCTGGCCGCCTTCATTGCCGTGTGGGTGTTCGGCTTCACGCTGAATACCATGTCGTTGCTCGGCCTGTCCCTGGCCATTGGTATCCTGATCGATGATGCGATCGTGGTGCGCGAGAACATCGTGCGCCACATCGAGATGGGTAAGGACCATTACAAGGCCTCGATGGAAGGCACCGACGAAATCGGCCTCGCCGTCGCCGCGACCACGTTTTCGATTGTGGCTGTCTTCGTGCCCGTGGCCTTCATGTACGGCGAGGCAGGGCAGTGGTTCAAACCGTTTGCGCTGACCATTGCCTGCGCCGTACTGGTTTCGCTGTTTGTCAGCTTCTCGCTGGATCCCATGCTTTCCGCGTACTGGGCCGATCCGCAAACCGAGGCGCACGAGCGCAAGAACCCCATCGCGCGCGCGCTCGATCGCTTCAACCGCTGGTTCGACCGCCAGGCCGACAACTACAAGCGCCTGATTGCCTGGGCGCTGGATCACCGCGTGGCCATGGTGCTGATTGCCGGTGGCTCGCTGGTTGGCGCGCTGGTGTTGCAGGGCATGTTCGGCGGCTTCGGCTTTGTGCCCATCAGCGATCAGAGCGAAATCAACATCACCGTGGAGACTCCGCCCGGCTCGAGCCTGGGGTACACGCGCGTGAAGGCGGAAGAGGTTGCGCGCATCGTGCGCGCGCACACCAACCAAGTGGCCTACACCTATACCACGATCGGTGCCGCTTCGATGTTTGGCGGCGGCTCTACGGACGTAGGCAACATCTATGTGCGGTTGATTCCGAAGGCCGAGCGTGACCTGAATCAGGACGCGCTGGGCGCGGTGCTGCGCGAAGAAGTCAAGCAGATCGGCGGCGCCACCGCCAATGTGTTCTCGGGCGGCTTTGGCGGTGCGTTCAAACAGATCCAGCTCGAAGTGCGCGGTCCCGATGCCAATCGCATCACGGAGTTCGCGCAGCAACTGGCCTCACAGGTGCGGCAGTTGCCCGGCCTGGTGGATGTCGGTCTGTCCACGCGCGGCCAGAAACCCGAGTTGAACGTGGAGATCAATCGTGGTGTGGCGGGCTCGCTGGGTCTCACGACCGCACAGATCGCCATGGCGCTGCGGCCCGCGTTTGCCGGCGTTGATGCCGGTGATTGGGTCGATCCGGCGGGCGAGCAGCGCGAGGTGATGGTGCGCCTGTCGCCGGCAGCGCGCACGCGCGCTGCCGACGTGCGCAACCTGCCACTCGTATTGCCGCGCGGAGGCATGAGCGGTGAACCCGCGGTCATCTCGCTCGAGCAGGTGGCCAACGTGACCTCGAGCCTGGGACCCGCGCAGATCGATCACCTGGATCGCGAGAAGGTGGTCACCGTGGGCGCCAACGTGCAGGGCCGTTCCGTGGGTGAGGCGGCCACGGATATCCAGCAGATCCTGGATAACTTCCGCATGCCGCCCGGCTATCGCATCACGCAATTCGGTGAAGTAGCCGACCAGCAGGAGGTCTTCGGCAGCATCCTGGCCGCCCTCGCCTTTGCCGTGTTGCTCATGTACCTGATCCTGGTCGTGCAATTCCACTCGTTCCTGGATCCGCTGGCCATCATGGTCTCTCTGCCGCTCTCGCTCATTGGCGTTGTGCTGGCCCTGCTGGCAACGGGCGATACGCTCAACATCATGAGCATGATCGGCGTGATCCTGCTCATGGGCATCGTGGCCAAGAACGCCATCCTGCTGATTGACTTTGCCAAGTGGGGCCGCGAGCGCGGCATGTCGCGGCGCGATGCGCTCATTGAAGCTGGACGCATCCGCCTGCGCCCGATTCTCATGACCACGTTTGCTCTGATTGCCGGCATGATCCCGGTCGCGTTGGGTGTGGGTGAAGGCGCGGACTTTCGCGCGCCGCTGGGCCGCGCCGTCATTGGCGGTGTGATCACGTCGACGGTGTTGACGCTGGTCGTGATCCCGACCGTCTACGAGATCCTGGACGAGTGGAAGGAGTGGGTGATGCTCAAAGTGTTCAAGCGGCGGCCGCGCGAGCATCGGGTGCATGGTGGGGAGGTGGTGGTGGAGGCGGGAGACTAGCGGACCGCGTTTAGGCACGCGGACCGCCTTTCACTTCCGAGGTTGGCGGTCCAGAATAGAGCAAAGAGCGCCACGGTTGACCCTTCCGCCGTGGCGCTCCTGCTTCCATGGGTCACAGCAATGCGTAGATGTGCCGCAACCTCACAAGTGAAAGGCGGTCCGCGTGTCTACCACCCTCCCAACGTCACGCCAATGCGTGCCGTCGGACTGCGCAGGTCCTGGGCGCCGAAATCCTGGTACTCGCCGCCCGCAACGAAACGGTAGCCCGCGCCGGCCGATATGGCCGCCCAGCGGTTGACGCGCAGGTTCACGTTGGCCATGGGCTCGAACACCCAGAATCGATCTGCGTAGACCGTGTTGTCCTGCCCGATGCCTTGCAGCTTGCCGCGCCCGACCACGGTCGTAATCGATGTCTTGAGCGATGGGCTGGGTTGGAAAGCCCACCCGACCAGACCGCCGCGATAACGGAAGTCACCTTTCACCTCGCCATCGGTCGTGGCCATCCTGGGTTCGATGCCGTAGTTGGTGCCGAAGCTGGTGCCGCCCAAGATGAGTGACTTGTTGATGACCCAGCCTGTATTGAAACCGCTTACTACCGCGGTTCCGCCCCCAACTTTCGAGATGCGAGCTTCGGGTTGTAGGAAGAAGTCGGTCTTGAGGCCATCCTGAGCGTTCAGGCCGGTGTGCACGGCTGCCGAGAGCAGCAGCGCAAAGCCCCAGGTGATGGCTGTCATGCGTCGTGGCGAGAAGAATTTCATCGAATCCATGACCTGCTCAGTTTGTTTCGGATCGACTACGTATCCACAGGAGTGTCGAACGTAGAAGCGAGAACACGTTACGAGCGTGAGTGGTGTACTGCTCGATGCGGAGCTGCTTGAATGTGTATAGACGCGTAGGCGACTTTCGTTCCATGGATCAATGACGCTTTGATTGCCGCTCGCAGCGCCGTTGTGAGATGAGTGTCGCCTGGTGTTGTGAGCCGAAGTCCCGTGGCATTCGAGCGGCGCTGCATCCCGCAGCGCGGCGTTGCGGACTCCTTGAAATAGCGCTGCTATGCCTGCGTCGCCGCGCCTTGCGCTGCGGGCGCAGCACCGCTCTCGGTGCGCACGTTACTTCGGCTACACAACACTAACGTTGGTACACCACAACCATGGGCGAGTCGAACTCCGTGGTTTGCACGCCCACCAGCCGATTGCCGTGCACGGCGTGCAGGGCGAAGCCGTCGGGCAGTTGCCAACGACGCACGGTCTGTGCGCCGGGCGGAATCTCGCTGTAGCTGTTGCCCGCGCGGCCCGAATGACCGTTGCGAATCCACAGCGTGCCATCGGGCGCGCGCAGGATGCGCGTGGCCACCGACCAATGGGCTGGTGCTTCTATCTGAACGCGCGGCGGCAGGTCTTTTTGCTTTTGCCGCAGCTCGGCCAGAAAGCGGTTGCGATCTTCATCCGACACGCGTCGCGCCACCAGCCCGAGACTCAATTCCTTCAGCAGCCTCGGCGTCCCGCTACCTTCTGTTGTGGTGAACCAGCGCACGCGGCCTGTGACGCCGTCGGCCACCACGATTGTGTCGGCAAAGGCGAGCCACGCGCCGCCGTTGCCGGTAGGTGCGGGGAACCCGCCCCAGGGCGCGTACTGATTGGGCACGAACCAGGTGCCGGCGCCGCCGCGATAGGTGATGAGTGTGTCGACGCGCGCGCCGCGCGCGAATACGACGGCAATGATGCCTTCGCGCTCGGGCGCCTCCGTGCGCGTGAAACGTGTGACCGTGGCACCCACTACACCGCTGCCCGACGGTACAAATTCGGCGAGGCTCAGCCCTTCCAACGTGAATCTGCGCGTTTCTCGATGGCGACCCTGGAAGTCGAAGCTGGAGACGCGCTCCTGCCTCACATCGAACACGTGGATGAGCGAGTCGACGCGCAAGCCGGTCATGAACTGAAACTCGCCCGGGCCGGACCCACTTCGACCCATGGATACGAGGAACCGGCCAGCCGAATCGAAGACGGAGACCTTGTGATCGTTGGCGGCCATGACCACGATCTGGCGCTGTGGGCCGATGGCAATGCGATCCACGGAGCCGAAGCTCACGCGCGCATCGACTGCATCTCCGCCCAGTCGTAGCAGCTCACGAACAGGCAGCCGCTGTTCTGGCTGTTGCGACAGGAGAAGCGCGGCGATCAGGACGGTGAGGCGCGGACCACCACCACGTTCCTGCGTTTTGGCCGGTTTGCGCATAGGCTGCGTCTAGAATGGTACCGACGTAGGCAGTGACACCAGCTTGGCCGACGCATTGCATGTC
>JBOHRF010000125.1:0-13337 GCA_050732575.1 Longimicrobiales bacterium | reverse complement strand
CGTTGCCATAGTCACGTTGCTGGGGCCGGTTGCAGCGCGGCGAGTAGACACCCGCGGATTGGAGCGTAACCCGGTCTTTTCGTTGCTGCGAACGGCCGTGCCGCGCGTGCATGCGCAGCCGGCGCATGCCGATTGGCGTGCGAGTCCCTTCCCACAAGTCCCGCCGACCCGCCCGACACATCCGCTGCACCAGCTACGCGGCCGCGCGGCCGGCCATAACATTCTGTTGGTGGTACTCGAGTCGACGGCTGCGCGCTATCTGCGCCCGTACGGCGCGACACAAGACCCCATGCCGAATCTGAGTGAGCTGGCGCAGCGCTCGATTGTTTTTGAAAATGCGTACGCCGTGTTTCCCGAGAGCGTCAAGGGATTGGTGGCGCTGCTGGCGTCGCGTTACCCGGGCTTCGACGTGCCGGCAGAGCGTCACGCCGACCTCATGGCGCCATCACTGGCCAGCGTGCTCAGCGCAGGAGGCTACCGTACCGCACTGTTTCATTCCGGTCGTTTCTTTTATCTGGGCATGGCCGAGCTGCTGGCCCGGTCTGGTTTTCATGATCTGGAAGATGCGGGAGATATGGGCGGCAATCACAAGTCCAGCTTTGGCATTGATGAAGACGCGGCCGTACGTCGCATTCTGGGCTGGGTGGATGGCCTGCCGGCCGAGCGTCGCTTTTTCGCCGTGTATCTGCCCATCGCAGGGCATCACCCTTATGCCACGACCAGGCCCGGGCCTTTTGAAGAACACGAAGAAGCGGATCGCTACCGCAATGCGCTGCATGAGGGCGATCGTGCGCTGGGCGCGTTGTTGGCCGGGCTGCGCACGCGTGGTCTGGACCGCAACACGTTGATCGTAGTTGTGGGTGATCACGGCGAGGCATTTGGGCAGCACGCGGGCAACTACGGGCACAACCTGGCACTCTACGACGAGAACGTACGCGTGCCACTCATCCTGTCCTTGCCCAAGGGAAAGGCGAGGGCCGAGCGCGTTCCCACCACCGCCAGCGTGCTGGACCTTGCGCCTACCATGCTCGATCTGCTGGGTGTCACACCGCCCGTCCCGTTCCAGGGTGAATCGTTGCTGGATGGTCGCGAGCGCATGGCTCTCTTTTTCACGGACTATTCGCTTGGCCTGTTGGGCGTGCGCGACGGCTGCCTCAAGTTGATTCATGAGCTGGAATCCAACCGGACCAGGGCCTTCGATTTGTGTCGGGACGCGGAAGAACAGCGAGATATTGCCGAAACAATGGTCGCGCGTATTCCAACCTATCGCGAAAGTCTGCGGCGCTGGAGTGCCGCGCAATTGGCGGCCATTCCGCGCTAGTGCCGCCAGATCTCTCCGATCCCGATTGAGCCGCCGCCACTGAGGGCAGGAACTCCTGATTTTGCTCGTCACCTGGCCCAGAGCCAGTGGTCGCGCAACTGACTCCATAACCGGACCGAGCACAGGCGGTCCGGACATTGCGCCACAGGAGACTTGCCCACCACCAAACTCGGCGCGGCTCGAGACCTTTATTGTCGGATCGCAGGCGCTGATAGAGTGGCATTGTTGAGCAGCAATTCAGTGCCTGGTACCGCGCAAAGCACCGTGCCGACGCTCGAGCCGATCAAGTCGCGTCCACCGCGCTGGGCCATCTGGTTGCCGGCCGGTCTGACCACGCTTCTGCTGGTAGCCGCTGCCATTGCCTTCGTGATATTGGGGCGCCGCATTGAAGGCCAGCACAGCGCCATTGCGGACCTGCTGGAGCCTGCCGGCCGGGGATTGGTCCGTTTGCAACTACTGTTTGAAGCGGAGCTGACGCTGTTGCGCTCATATGCGGCGCTGCCGCGGCCGCAGCTGCTGCCCGAAGTCCGATCCGTCAACGAAAAAAAGCTCTGGATTTTGGGCAATCTGGTGCAGAGTGCGCCGCGCCTGGACCGGGCGTACGCGATCGAGTTGGACGCGTTTCGCAGTTTACTGGCGCTCGCGCAAATCGCGCCGCTGGCACTCGCCAGCGGCACGTTGACCCTGGAACAGTACCGCGCACGACTGCCCCAACAGGACGACCTGGCGCGCCAGGTCCTGGTCCGCGCCGTACGGCTGGAAATCATGATTTCGGACGAACGAGAACGGCGCCTGGCCCAGCTGCGCACACTCGAGAATCGTCGTCTGCGCATCCTGAGCAGCCTGTTCCCGCTCGCCCTCTTCTCCGCCTTTCTGACCGCATGGTTCGGTGAAAAAGCGCGCGGCCTCAATCAGCGGCTGGTGCGCAACGCCGCGGAGGAAGCGCTGCTGCGTGATGCCATGGCCGCGCTCACTCATACGGACGTATTGCCACAGGCACTGGAGCGCATTGTCGCCGTGGCCCAGCGCGTGGGTGATGCCGATAGCGCCTACATCGAACAATGCGACGACGCGCGCAGTCGCGTGACGGTGGTGGCCGCGGCCGGTGCCGATGCGCCGCCCGTGGGCCTGAGCGAGGATTACATCGACTCCGTGACCGATGAAGTGGTGCGCACCGGACAATCGCAGAGCATTACCGATCTGACGGCCATGGGCGGCCAAATTGGCCGCGCGATCGCCAACCGCTGCGGTCATTGTCCTGGATTGGCTGTGCCGTTGCATCATGACGGCGATGTGGATGGTGTGTTGATTCTGATGCGGCGGCGAGCCACCATGTTTGAACGCACGCAGGTTCCGCGCATCTGGGTGCTGGGCGCACTGGCTGCGCTCGCGCTGCGCCGCACCAAGCTGGCCGGCGCACTGGAATCCGAACGCAAACGCCTGGAGGCCGTGGTGGCAGAAATGCCCGCTGGTGTCCTACTCGCCGAAGCACCCAGCGGTCGCATCATCCTGGTCAACCGGCAAACCGTGGAAATATGGCGCGGCCAGGTGCGCCCACCCGAACGGATCGAAGAATACGCCGACTGGAAATCGTTTCATCTGGATGGCAGGCCCTATACCTCCGAGGAGCTGCCCCTGGCCCGCTCCATTCGCTCCGGTGAGCTGGTGCAGGGTGAAGAAGCAGAAATCGAACGGACGGACGGCAGTCGCGGCATGGTGCGCTTCAGTTCGGCGCCGGTCCGGGATACGCGCGGCCAAATTGTGGCCGCGGTGGCGACCATCTACGACATCTCCGAGCAGAAACGACGCGAGCAGGAGAATCTCTTTCTGGATGAGGTCAGCCGCGTGCTGGCTGCATCGCTCGATTACGATGCCACCCTCAAAACACTGCTTCAGCTGTGTGTGCCGCGTCTTGCCACCTTCGCGGTTCTGCATCTGCGCACGGGTAACGATCGGGCTTCCCGCCGCTTCCAGTCTCAGCCGCAGGACACGTCCACACGCGATGTGCTCGAGACCATCGATCGCAAGTACCCGGTACCGCTCACTGGGCCTCATCCATCGGCCGTGGCCATGCGCACCGGACAGGCGCAACTGCGGGCCCAGGTCACGGATGAGGTCTTGCGCCAGATAGCAACCGATGAGGAACACCTCGAACTCCTGCGCCGCCTGGAAATGCGCTCAGCCATGGCTGCGCCCCTCATTGTGCGCGGCAAAACACTGGGCGCGCTGCTCCTCGTGTCACAGGATCCGCTTCGTCGCTATAACGGAAAGGACCTGGCGCTGGCCGAAGAGCTGGCCCGGCGTGCGGCATTGGCGGTGGACAACGCCGAGCTGTTCCGCACGGTCAGCGAGGCCGAAAAACGTGCGCGCTTCCTGGCCGATGCGGCGCAAGCTTTTTCCGGTTCGCTGGATTACGAAGAGACCATTCGGCGCGTGGTGCGTCTGGCCGTGCCGTTCTTTGCCGACCTCACCATTGCCTTTCTCACCGACGAGAAGGGTGAAACGCGCCAGGTGGCCGTTGCCCATCGTGATCCCAGGCGCGAAGCCCTCCTGGAAAAGGCCGGAGAACGGTATCGACCCGGGCCCAACAACCCCGGCAGTACGATCGTGCGCGCCATTCGGACCGGCCAGCCTGTATTGATCGAAGAGGTTTCTCCCGAGTTGATCGAATCCATCGGGTTCTCGCCCGACGTGCGCATCATGTTCGATCGTCTGGGTATCGTTTCCTGGGTCACCATTCCACTCATCGCACGCGATATGGCGCTGGGTGCCATCGTATTTGCGTTTGCCGAGTCCGGCCGCCACTACACTCCTGACGACGTGCCGCTGGCACAACTCCTGGCCAGTCGTGCCGCACTCGCCATGAAGAACGCTAAGCTCTACGGCGCCGTTCACGATGCGTTGCGCACGCGAGATGAAGTGCTGGCCATCGTTTCCCATGACCTGCGCAATCCGCTGCACACCATCAGCATGAGCGCCGATCTGTTGCTCCAGGTGCCCGCCGACGACCCCAAGCGCCGGCACCATCTGGAAGTCATTGCTCAGGCCGGTCAACGCATGAAGCGGCTCATTCAGGATCTGCTGGACGTGGCTCGCGTGGAAGCCGGCAAGACCATTGCCGTGGAGCGCAAGGAAGAACCCGCACACACCCTCATTCACGAAGCCTGTGAGTCCTTTGTCGAGGAAGCGCGCAAGAAAAGCATCCACCTGGAGTGGAGCGCACCTCAGGATCTGCCCAACGTATCGGTCGATCATGGCCGCATCCTGCAGGTGCTGGCCAATCTCATCAGCAATGCGCTCCGGTTCACGCCCGAAGATGGACATGTGCAGGTGAGTGCTTTGCTCGAGCACGGACAGGTACGGGTTTCCGTGGGCGATAGCGGCCCCGGTATCCGGGAAGATGACCGCGAAAGCATCTTCCTCCCGTTCTGGCAATCCACCCGCGCCGCCCGCACCAGCGCCGGACTCGGCCTCACCATTGCCCGCGCCATCATCGAACAACATGGCGGCAGTATCTGGGTCGACAGTCGAGCCGGTGCCGGCGCAACCTTCTTCTTCACGTTGCCGATTAACGGAAATGCGCGCAGCCGCTGACTAGCGTCCTTGTTTTCGGCTTTTGTTCGGGCTAGCTTGGGAAAGTCTGGCCTCCCCGTTCGAGCGGCCGGCTCGCTCCTTCCCCCGGGAGGGCGGCCGGCCGCTGTTTCCCATGTGGGCGGACTGCGATCGAAAAAAGCGAAGAAGCGCGAAGATGACTGCCGCGGCTGAACTGCTCACCCTGCGCCAAACCCTGGAACGGCGCTTTCCGAATGCGCAGCCGCTGTTATTCCGCACTGCGGGAGCCGTGGCGACCGGGTTGGGTGGACTGGATGCGCTGTTGCCAGGAGGTGGACTGCCGCGCGGTCGAGTGACGTTGTGGCTGCCAGGTGGAGGAGCGACAGCGGTATTGCGGGCGTCTTCCCGGGCGGTGCTACAGCGTGGGGAACGCAGTGCCTGGATCGATGCACAGCGACAGGTGAGCGGTGATGGGTGGGTACGCGGTCCGTTGTTGATACGGCCGACAAGCGAAGTCAATGCGTTGGCCTGCGCGGAAGAACTGTTGCGCTCGGGTGGTTTTACTCTGGTTGTGCTGACGGGTGTAGTGTCAGGAGTAGACCGTGAGGCGGTTCGCCTTTCGCGCGCTGCACGTGAGGGAGGCAGTGCTTTGGTAGCGCTGGCCAACCAGGCATCGGTAGCCCATCTGCGTGTGGTCACACACATCCAGCCCGATGGTTATCAGTGGAAACTCAACCCGTTTGGTGAACCCACCCATGTGGAGTCCGTGCGCATCCGAGTGGAAGCCAATGCCATGGGTTGGAATGGGCACACGGAGCTAATTCTACCCGTGCATACGCACGCGCAGCGCAGTGCAGCCGACCCGCTACTACGAGACCGGCGCGGGGCCTATCGTCGACATGACAGTGCGTGGAAAGGACGGCCAAGTTTGTTGGCCACTACAGCGTGAGCTGCGCGGGAAAACGCAGCGTTACGGCTGTCTAATCTTGAGGCTGGCGCAGGCGCGAGCTGGACGCAACATTTGGGGTTGCCGCACGCCGTCATCTCTACGGGTACAACTCACTTTTACCTGTCCCAACATCACGTTCGACTGCGTTTCGTCCCAGGTCAATCAGCCGCTGCGCGTATCGCTGGTGAGACAGCATGCACATGTGCTACGACATCGGACTTGTTCCATATCAAAGGAGATTCTGTCTATGCCGACGGTGGCCATCCAGTACCGGGTGCAGGACGGACAACCCGTCCTGCTGGATGTTCTGATAGGCGATTCCCAGCCCGGCGGATCGAGTCTGTTCCTGGGCGAAGCCATGCGGCTTCAGCAGGATGGCGACATAGTGGATCATGCACTCGGAACTGGAGAACAGCTGCGAGGCAAAGCGCTGGTAGTGAGCACCGTGGTATTCGATCGGAACGCGAATACGGATTTCGGCAGCACGGTGGTCATCCTGGATGGCGGAACGCATCCGCATGTGGATGTGCCGCAGAGTGAGAATATGGGCCCGGGCGGTTCCGCCAGTTTCATTACCGTCGTTCGCTTCGTTTGAGGGCGCCATGAAAATATGGACCGGCATTTTGCTCGCGTGTGCGTTGACGCCTGCGCTCACCGGCGCGCAGCAGAAGGCCATACCGGAGTTTGACAAGCTGCGCACTCCCTCCAGTCCGGCCTTCGTGATCCTGGGGCTTTCGCCGACCCGGATCCAACGACCCAATACGCCGGCGACTGTGGCCGCTTCTTTCCTGGAGGACTTCGGGAATCCGGGAGGACTGCTTCCCAACGCGTACGCGATCGAGGTGGCGCCGTACTGGTTGTTCCCGCATCCCACGTTGACGCTGGATACGTACGCGCGCGGCGGCCCGGCCACGTTCGTGCGCAATTTCACGGTTTCCATCGGCACCAGCGACAGTACAGCAGCCAATGGTTCGGGCCGGAGGATGTTATCCGCCGGTCTGCGCACAATGCTGGTGTCTGCCCGCGATACGGCCGCCAACAGCAGCAATCCGTGCATTGCCGAAGCGCAACACGCAGCCGCCCAGTTGTCTCGCCTGGTGGGCGCGGCCGTGACGGCGTTCGTGTTGAAGAACCCAACGGCGCCGGAAGCGGTCATCGACTCGGTGCGGAAGGCGGCGTTCGAAAAGGCGCAAGCGGAGGCGCCACCCGAGGTGCGCAGGCAGATCGAAGCCACCACCACCAACTGCGTAGGCGTCCTCTCGGTCAATCGCGGGTTCATCCTGGATGCGGCAGGCGCAGCGGCGTGGTCATTCGGTGACGGCACCTGGGAAACAGGTCGAACCGCCCGCCTCGGTTTATGGCTGACTCCCGCGTATCAGTTTGGCGCCGGCTACAGCGTGGTTGGCATTGCGTCCGGTGCCTTCCAGGGACTGGACGCCGATACTACCGCTTCGGTGGTCGACCTGGGTGTACGGGGCATCTTTGCCTTCAAAAGCGTAGCCGTCTCGGCCGAGGGGATAGCACGCAGGCTGGGCGGGGACGTTCAACGAGACTGGCTCTTCCGGCTCGACCTCGGGTTCGACGTGATGCTACGCGAGGGCGTTTGGCTGACCACGACCTTTGGCCGAGACTTTAATGCAGCCCAGGCGCGGTCCGTTCTCGCGTTGGCCAACATCCAGTGGAGCATTGGCGACCGTTCCATCAACCCGACCCGATGAACCCGCAACCGGGGCGCGGCTCGTGACGTAGGGTCGATGGCTCGAATTCCCGTGAAAGCGCCATGGCCGGCAACGAATGCGACACCTATCTATGGAGCGTGGTAAGGTCAATTGGCTTCACGCGCGTGGGGATTCCCTCATTGCGCGGCGGCAGGTCGTGATGCGCAAACGCCACACACGTCGGCGTGCGCCGGTGTTGACCTTGCCGTAGGCGTCGCCATAACATGTACCGGTCAGAAGCGACAGGCCCCACCGACCAATCAAGCGCCGAACACCCAACTGCGCCACGACGCCGTAAGAGCCATGACTGCCCGGCTCGCGTTTCCGCGCAATGCAGGTAAACGGCCACGCGGCCGATACCGGTCAATGGACCGGACATGTCATCAGGAACCTCACCCCTGGAGGGATGGATGAAGGCAATGAAAGCTTGTTGGGTAGTGACAGCCATGCTGGCGGCAGGGCTTGCCCTGCCGGGCAGCGCAACCGCGCAGTTTGGCGAGGGACAGAAGACGATTGGTTTTCACCTTGGCATGAGCGGTGTGGGTAGTGCAGCAGCCCTGGGCGCGCAGGGTGAATTCGCGTATAACAAGAACATTGGCATTGGGGCTTGGTTCGACACATGGAGCTACGACTACTCGTTCGGCACGTTCAACTCGAGCGTCCGCTACATCGCGATTGCGGGCACAGGTGCGTACCACTTCGCGATTGCGTCGGCGCCCAAGTTTGATCCGTTCCTCGGAGTGGCCATCGGCTACTACATCGTGAATTACTCGGATGACTTCGGCACATTCGATGTGGCCAGTAACCGTTTATTCGTCGGCGGTTTCGGCGGCGCTCGCTATGCCTTCACTCCCAGAGTCAGCGGCGTTGCGACGCTGGGCGTTGGCGCCGCGTACTTGACCGTAGGCCTGGACTTCAAGCTGTAGTGCTCACAAGGCGTGCGCGGTGTGCGGTCAGTTCCGCCACCGCGCGGCCTTGTCTGCGTGTCCGGTCGCTTCGTACACCTTCACCAAATCCTCGCGAGCTGCCTTTAGCCAGCTCACGCCCGGATCCGACAACTTGGCCACGATCGCGTGTCCGGCCAGAAGTTGTGATTCCGCCTCCACCCACCGTGCCTGCCGCGCAAGGTACGTCCCAGCTTGACCTGCGTGATGCGCACATTCAGATGATCGGCGGGCAGGGTCTGCGCATTCGTGCGCAACGCCTCCTGAAATAATGGCTCCGCCCGACTGTACTGCTCGCGGCGCAGGTAGACACTGGTGGCCATGCTCGGACGCGCGATGGTTTCCCAACAACGTTTTGTTGAAGCGCTCGATTTGTTGCAGCGTGGGCTTGCCATTCAGGAGCGCGTAAATGGTCCCAGCCACCCGGAGAGTCGCTTCCATTCTCAAGGAGCTGGGCAGTACCGCCTCCGCTTTCAAGTAATTATCGATGTCGCGCAGCAGCGCTTTCGCCGTTCCATATCGACGCTGCGGATCTTTGTGCATGGCGGTGAGACAGAGCACATCCAGATCGGCCCAATCTGCGCGACTGGCCAGCGACGTCGGTATGCATGCCCATTGGCTCTCCGCGCACCTGCTCGGGCGCGGCATACGCGGGTGTCATCAGGCGCAGCGACGTGCGAACAATGGGCTGCGCGGAGCCATCGCCCATGACAACGGAAGGCCAGCTGACCGCATAATGCGGCCCAGCCGCGGCAATGCCAGCTCGTTCAACGGCCCAGCCCAGAGAGGATGCTCACGGGGTCAGGCTGGCCGCTTGGCACTGCTCGGTTCGCGCGGCTGCACTCCCGGCAGCGGCCGAACCTGCAGTCGCACGAGCCTTGCGTGGCCGCGCAGTCGAGCCGATCCTAACACAGTCGTCGTTATTCCAGGAATGCCTGCCCGCTCTTCCTGGCTCGCAGAACAGTCGTGAGCGGCAACCCGAGTGAGAGCGGGAACGTGTTCACGCCGAGACCGTAGAATGCCCCTCGATCGAGGCATCATCGAGCAACAACTGGCCGCGCTGGGTGAGCCTGCCACATGGTGGGAGCGCCGTGAGCTGCGCGACCTGCCCGCCGTATTACACGCCGAGGAGCGGATCCAGGCGATCGCGCTGGGCAAGCTGCACCGGGCACGCTGGCGGCGCGAATGGCTGGTTGTGGTCACCGACGAACGGCTGGTCTGCTTGCAGACGAACAAGCGAATGGGCCGGCGCCAGTTCGATCTGCACGCCGGGCAGGTCACGGATCTCTCCGTGCGCAACGGCATCCGACGCGCGTTCGTGACCGTGCGCGCCTACGGAGAAGTGTATCGGCTGCGCGTGCGCAGGACCGATGCCGTGAAATTGAGTGCGGCCATATCCAAGCTGGTACCCACCCGTGAGCGGCCGCTGGAAACTCGTCACTCGCCGGGCGCCATGGTAGGCCGCGTGATCCAGCATATGTTGGCCCTGCCCTCGGCCGCGTTCGATGAGGTCAAGCCGCCGCCGCCCGTGCAGACGGTGGACAATACACCGATCGAGCAGCGCCTGCAGTTGCTGGAGAATGAAGTGCAACGACTGCAGCAGCAGGTGGATTTCCTGGAAGATCTGTTACAGCAGCGCAGCCTGCTGGTGGAGCGGCCGCACAAGCACCTGAGTACGCAATCCAAGGAATGAACCCGGGTGAATGCGCGCAACTTCAGGGTCGCAGCTGTGCAGGCCACGCCCGTCTTCCTGGACCGGGCCGGCACCGTGGAAAAGTGCTGCGCGCTGATCCGCCGCGCGGCCGCCGAGGGTGCACGCATCATCGTCTTTCCTGAAGCCTTCATTCCAACCTATCCGCTCTGGGCCTGGCACCTGCCGGCCGGTCATTCGCAGGGGCTGCGCGAGTTGTACGCAGAGCTGCTGGAGCAGGCCGTGAGCGTTCAGAGCGAGACCGTGCAAAGGCTCTGCGCGGCCGCACGCGAAACTGGCTCGTATGTGGTGGTTGGCATCAATGAACGCAACGATGAAGCCAGTCGCACCTCGCTCTATAACACGCTGCTTTACATTGGCGATGATGGCCGGCTGCTGGGCCGTCACCGCAAGCTGGTACCCACGGCAGGTGAGCGGTTGGTGCATGCGCAAGGTGATGGCAGCACGCTGGAGGTGTTCGAGACTGCGCTGGGCCGACTGAGTGGCCTGATCTGCTGGGAGAATTACATGCCTCTGGCCCGCTACGCGCTGTATGCGTGGGGTGTCCAGATCTATGTTGCGCCTACCTGGGACCGCGGCGAGCCCTGGCTGTCCACGTTGCGTCATATCGCCAAAGAGGGTAGGGTCTATGTCATCGGGTGCTGCACCGCCATGCGCTATGATGACATCCCCGATCGCTACGCCTTCAAGCGACTGCTGCCCGCACAGGACTGGATCAACCCCGGTGACAGCGCCATCGTGCACCCCGATGGCAAATTGCTGGCCGGGCCCGCGCATGAACTCGAGACCATCCTTTATGCGGACGTGGATGCAACACAATTGCGCGGACCGCGCTGGCAACTCGATGTGGCCGGCCACTACGCGCGACCCGACGTATTCCAGCTGACCGTGGATCGGCGCGAACATCGATCCGTGCAACTGGGTGAAGTGGGCGAATCCGCTCCGCCCGCCGAGGCCGTCCAACTCATTCCCCTGGTTTGACCGCGATGATCGCTCGGCGACGATGCAACATTATCCGGACGCTGTTCCTGCTCCTGGCCGCTTGTGCACAATCGGATGAGCGTACCTCGCCGCAAGCCAGCGCAGACACGATGCCAACGACGGCCGACCCGTCACTCTTGGAGGATGCGCACCAGTGATGCTTGCCAGGCGCGCTCGAGTGCGCGCACCTCGGATTCCGGAACATCATAGGCTGACAGCCAGGCGGTAATACTGCCGATTTGATCCACGCAGAAGAGCGTTACCCGAGTCAATGCGTCGTTCCAACCATTTACAACCCCAACCATTTGACGCGGCGGACTCCACACCTGCACGGTACCTTCGATGGCAACGTGTCCGGCGCGAATCGAAAAATGATCGCCCGGGCGTAGATCAGTAGGGAACCACTCTCCGGATTGTATCAGCCGATTCCATGCAGGCTCATACTCGGCTATCTCGAGGCGCGCGCGTGCAATCACGCGATCAGCCCCCCGGTGGCGCTCCAGGTAATGTTTGAGCCCCAGCAGCTCGAAGTCCCAACCTTTTTGGAAGCCTTCGATGATGTTGTCCCAATTGGCATCCGTTCCAAAACCTGAGGTCACTAAGCGCAACGTGGTCGAGCCACCACGGCCCTCCAGGAAGATGTCGGTGACCAGGTCATCGAGACCGCCCAGGCCAGCCATGCGCAGATGATGGCTGGGCATCCAGATCTCGATGCGCGAGTGCAAAGGCGGCTCGCCTTGCCATTGCATTGTGATGCTGCCGCCCACTCCCGGCACGACGCGCGCATCCATGGGGAACCAGCGCGTCAACTCGTGGGCATCGGTCAGTGCCTGCCACACCGCGTCGGGCGATGCGGCAATTTCCACTTCCCGTTCCACATCTTTTACCACCCGGGTCTCGCTCCGCGTATCCATACGTGCCTCCCCAACGGTCCCATTTCTTGTTCTTGCTTTCTTACTCTTTTCCGGATTTCTTTGTCGGTGCCGGGTAGGCGCCCCCAGTCACGCGAAACCAGCGCCCAGTCTGCGCAGTTTCGTCATGATATTTGACTACCAGATCGGCCAGCACCGAGGTCAGCTCCAAGGCAAAGTCCCGTTGCGCCTGCGCACTTGCGAATCGTACGTCGGACTGCAGCGTGAGAGTGGGCAGCTGCTGGCCGCGTGCCTCAGCGCGTTGGCGCAGAGACGCGACTTCGCGCAGCGTACGCGCAGCCATGGCCACCAGGTACGCGCTCGAGGCACGGTCGCGCACACGCGACGGGTCCGCGGCCAGGTCGCCCAGTGCGGCCGGGCTGATCAAATAGGATTGACCCACCGACCGAAGCAGTCGTTCCGTACAGCCTCGCCGCTGCCGCTCCTCCACGGCTTCCACCAGACCTTCATCTTCCAACAGGCGCAGATGGTAGTTCAGCTGCTGCCGCGGCAGGCCCAAACGGCGCGCCAGTCCTGTGGCCGAATCCGGCTCGGTCAGCTCGGTCAGGATCTGCAAACGCAGCGGATGGAGCATGGCCGCGGCGCGCTCCAGCTGGTCAACCACGTGTACCGGCGTACTGATGGTGCACCTCGGTGAGAAGGTTGGGCTAAACGTGCATTTGACAAAATAATTTGTCAATAGCCTGGCGCGGCACTTTTCTTTACAGGGGGTCAGCGATTGGAACAGAAGCTGCACGAAATGGAGGCACCCCCCGACTAACGTCAGTTGCCTGATTTCTACCATGCAAATCGCCACGCGCCTTGCGACTCGCCACGCGCTGCTGGTCTTGCTGGTGGCCGCGTGCCAGGAGCAGAATGATCCGGCGATGTTAGCGCCGGTTGATAGCGGCAGTCCCGGGATTCCGGGCCTGGGCGCAAACGCGAGTTTGAATGGTCGCCGGCTGTTTCCTGCCGACAATCCCTGGAATCAAGACATTTCAACGGAATCCGTAGATGCCAACTCGGCCGCGTTGATAGCGAATTGCGGCGCGGGCAATCTGCATCCGGATTTTGGCACGGTATGGGACGGTGCGCCCAACGGCATTCCCTATATGGTGGTGTCGCGTACCCAAGCACGAGTTCCGGTGACGTTCGATTACGATGATGAGAGTGACGTGGGTCCGTATCCGGTTCCGGCGAACGCGCCTATCGAAGGTGGTGTGCAGTCGCGTGGAGATCGGCACGTGCTG
>JBOHRF010000124.1:0-13452 GCA_050732575.1 Longimicrobiales bacterium | reverse complement strand
ATCGCCAATGTAGTGGCGAGCCACACCCAGGTTGTTCCAGGCCAGCGCATACGCGCCATCCACTTCCAGTGAGCGGCGGTACATGCGTTCGGCATCTTCGAGCCGCCCAGCCTGATGGAGGGCAACCCCCAGCTCGTTCCACAATTTT
The DNA here is from genome assembly GCA_050732575.1 of Longimicrobiales bacterium. Classification (GTDB taxonomy): domain Bacteria; phylum Gemmatimonadota; class Gemmatimonadetes; order Longimicrobiales; family RSA9; genus JBBDWZ01. Next base: position 13,304 of record JBOHRF010000124.1, on the reverse strand, counting down.
GGACTGCCCGCTTCCTGGTCGACCAGAGCGCTGTAGATGGCGATGGCTTCATCACTCGCGCCCTTGAGCAACAGCATCTCACCTTCAGCCTGTTGCACCAACAGCGGATCTTCACCACGCTCGGCCGCCAGTCGGAATTCGCGCAGCGCTTCGTCGTAGAGGGCTTTCTGCCGGAACGCCAGACCCAGGCTGTAGTGCGCCAGGGTGCCACCTGCAGCTACGTCGGGCCGCAGGGTGCGGTCACCCACCAACTCGTGGTAGCGTGCCGTGCTGTAAGCGTCGAGCGAAAGATTTGTTTCGACCTTGCTCAGGCTCGGGTTCAATTCCGCTGCTCGTGCGGCCGACGTTTCCGCCTTGGGCATGAGACCCAGGTCGCCGTAAACAAAGGCCAGCAAGTGATGCGCTTCGGCCAGTAACGGGTCGTGTATCACGGCCGCCTCCAGCGGCTCGCGCGCCTCTTGGCCGCGCCCCAACTGATAGAGCACTTCACCCAACAGCAGTTGCGCACGCGCATTCGTTTCATCCAGCTGCACGGCACGCTGGATGGCGGCCAATGCCGGATCCAGCTGGCCTCGCTGCTGCTCGGCGCGCGCCAAACGCACGTAGACTGCAGCATCGTAGGGACGCGCTGCTATGACCTGCTGCCACTCCTCAATGGCGGCCTGCGGATCACCGCCGTACAGGTAGGCGCGCGCCAGCCGTTCCCGAGTGGCATGATCGGCCGCGTTCACCTCCAGCCGATCGCGCAACTGCGTCAGCAATGTTTCGAAGAAGCCCGTGTGGAAATAGGCGATTTGCAGATTGCGCTCTGCCACTTGCATGCGCGGGTCCAGCTCGAGCGCACGCTCGAAATGCGTGACTGCTTCCTGGTACAAGCCTTTGTTGTAATAGACCACGCCCAAATTGTTGTGCGCACCAGCATCGTGCGGGTTGATGCGGCGCGAAAGCGAATGCAAGATCTCCAGGTCGCGCGCCGAGCGCGGCGATGGACCGGTGGCGCGGTTCGTGTCCTCGCCTCGCTCTCGCCAGGGGATCGTGGTGGGCGCTTCCATCATCGATCAGCTCAACCGCAACGCCTGCAGCATGACTTTCAGCGATGGATCGTCGGGCAGCAACAGGAAATGCGCGCGGAACTCCGCTGCGCTGCCCAGAGACAGGTTCGTGTTTATGGCAAATACGAAGTCACCGTCCTGACCTGCGTTCAGATAACTGGTGGTCAACACCGCAGCCGCGGTGTCGATGGCCAGAGCCGGTACCGAGATGATCAGCATCATGCCCATGAACTCGGCCAACGCATTCACATACGCGGCTACAATGATGTTGCTGACCTCCTTCAGTGCGGACTGCTCGAGCTCACCGAATTGATCGGGAAACTGCAGCCGCTTACGACCGGTCAGCAGGCCGACCAGTGCCGATGCCGTGCGCTCGGGGAATATTTGCACGGTGCGGCCGGTTACATCGCCTAACAACTTCATCATGACGGCCGAGATCACCTGATCCGGCTCGCCCATCAGTTCGGGCACATCCTCCAGCTGCACGATCTGGATCTCGGGTACGGAAACCATGACCCGATCGTTCACCAGCTGGGAAAGTGCAGTCGCGGCGTGACCGGCTCCGATGTTGGCAATCTCTCGCAGCCCATCGAGCTGGCGCGGTCCGAGATCTCTAGGGTCCATGATCCTCACACTACGCTGAGCGGATCCAGTACCAGCGCCGGCCGACCGTTGGCGAGCAGCGTGACACCTGAGAAAATGGGCAGCGTGCCCACCGCGCCGTCGAATCCTTTGACCAGGATCTGCTCGCGGCCCACCAGCTCATCAACGGCCAGAGCACTGCGCCGCTCGCCGGCTTCCGCCACTACAGCAGCCTCCTCCCTGCCTGGTGCACGCACGCCCAATACTCGGCGCATGCGCACCAGTGGCAGATAGTCCTCGCGCAGTCTCACCATTTCGCGACCGCGCCTGCGTCTAACCGTTCCGGTCATGCCGTGTTTCGGCGCGCCCGCCGTACTGCCGTCAGGTGAGCGCCCGGTCTTTAGAACCAGCGCTTCGGCCACGTGCGTGAGGGGAATGGCGTAATCTTCACCGGCCACGCGCACGTGCAGCGCTTGCGCAACGGCCAGCGTAATCGGCAGTCGAATAGTGAACGTGCTGCCCTGACCTGGTCGCGTGCTCAAATCAATGGCTCCACCCAGAGCGCGCACGCGCGTGACCACCGCGTCCAGACCCACACCACGACCTGAAACTTCCGTGATCTGCTCGGCCGTGGAGAATCCTGGTGAACTCAGAATGCGCAGCAGCTCATCGCCCGTCAGGGCATGCGCCGACGCATCAATCGACAGGCCGGCGGCAACCGCCTTTTCCACGACCCGCGCCGCATCGACGCCCCGACCATCATCCTCCAACTCGATGCGCACACTGTTGCGCTCCCGGACCGCGCGCAGCACGATCAGTCCGCTGGGCGGCTTGTCCGCCTCGATCCGACCAACCGGTCCTTCCAGGCCGTGGTCCACGGCGTTGCGCAGCAGGTGCACCAGCGGATCCACGATTTCGTCCAGAATGGAACGATCCAGCTCGATGTCGCGACCCTCAACGCGCAACTCGACTTCCTTGCCCAGCGCGCGCGCTGCATCACGCACCACGCGCGGGAACCGATCGAAAACATCACCAACCGGCACCATGCGCATGGAAAGCACGGCACTCTGCAGATCGCCCACCAGCAGGTTCAGCCGATAGACCAGCCCGGCCAGCGGACCGGATACACCGGCCAGCTCGGAGAGCCGGCTCTGCAATACGGTCAGCTCGCTGATGCCACTGGCCAGGTTGTCCACGCGCCCCTGGTCCACGCGCACCAGTCGGGTCGCAGCGCTGCGCGTCAAGCGCGCAACATCGAGCGCACGCGCGGCTATGCCCGCACTTTCTGCCTCAAAAATTACCGATTCGACGTCGGCCTGCGCGGTCAGGTCCCGCTCGATCGCTTCCTGCTCTGCGTCCGGACTCAGGCGCAACACCAACTCGCCCTCGAAATCTTCGCCAAACTCGATCGGGTCCCAACTCGTGATGCCATGCTTCTGTTGCATCGCTCGCACGATCAGGAATGCACGAGCCGCCTTCATGGGTGATTCCGAACGCAACCGCACGCGCGCTACCCACGCACCGTTTCCCGCCGTGCGTGTGACCGCAACCGTCGCGGCCCCCTCACCGGACGACAACGCGCCAGGTACGAGTGTTGAAGCCGCACTCGCCAGTTCCGCGTCGAGCGCAGCACCCTGCGGATCCGCCACCGAAGCCTCAATCGCACGCTCCAACGCGTCCGCGCGCGCCAGGAGCTCATCAATGACTTCCCGACTGGGAATCAGTCGCCCAGCGCGCACATCATCCAGTCGATCCTCCAGTTGATGACAAATCTCCGTGACCACACGAAATCCCATGGTCGCCGACATGCTCTTGATCGTGTGCGCAGCACGGAACGCTTCTTCCACCGCCGCTTGTGGCTCATCGCCCCGCTCCAGCGCAAGAAGGCCCTGACCCAGTGACCGCAGATGATCCTGCGATTCCGAGTAGTAAAGCTCGAGGTAGCGACTCAGATCCATAACAATGCCCGCTTGGCGTAAGGGGCGGATCGGGCGTGTCGGGCGTATCGGGAGGATCGGGCGTGTCGGGCGTATCGGGCGTATCGGGGAGTGTGTGAGCCACCAATACGAGGCGCCGGCTCGCACGCGCGCCCGCTCGCGCGCTGCGTCTCAGTCACATGCGCGATACCCGACGTTGTGCTTGCCGCGTATTCTTTGTGGTTCATCAAACCTTGATCGCCCCCCGTTACGCCCGTTACGCCCGTTACGCCCGTTACGCCCGTTACGCCCGTCACGCCCGTCACGCCCGTCACGCCCGTCACGCCCGTCACGCCCTTCACGCCAACACGCGTTGCACGGCCTCGAGCACGCGTGAGGGCTGAAACGGTTTCACCACGAAATCGCGCGCCCCGGCCTGAATCGCTTCAATGACCAGCGACTGTTGACCCATGGCGCTACACATCAGGATGCGCGCATCGGGAAACTCCTGTACGATTTCCTTGACCGCTTCAATGCCGCCCATGTCCGGCATCACGATGTCCATCGTGACCAGGTCGGGCCGCAGCTCTCGATATTTCTCGACCGCTTCCGCACCGGTCTTGGCCTGACCGATCACGGCAAAGCCCGCCTGGGTCAGGACGTCTGCGAGCATGGTGCGCATGAAGACCGCATCGTCGCAGACCAACACCGTTTTCAGCATGTATGACTCCTCGTGGCGCTCGTCAGGCTAACAAACGACTCAAGATTCGCTTCGGGTCGAGCGCGAGGTAACGATTTCCCTCGAGCGTCCCGACTCCAACGACATCCGCACGGATCGATTCCAGTCGACCCAGTTCGACTCCGGCCGGTTCCAGATGCGCAGCTTGTTCGCGCGCTATGCCGACCACCGCGTCGACGGCAAGTGCGACGATTCGATCGTCCAGGTCAATCACCAGAACGCGATAGTCTGCCATGCGCAGCGCGCTCGACAAACCGAGCACGGTGCCCATATCGAATGCCGTGACTACGCGTCCCTGCAGGCCCAACAGGCCGGCCACCTCTGGACCGCACCCGGGCAAACGGGTGAACGGCTGTGGGGGCACGACTTCCCGGCTGAGCAACAGGGGCACGGCGAATCGCTCTCCATCACAGGAGAACACGACCCAATGCGGCAGGGCGGCGACGTCGACCGCCTCGCTTCCCGCTTCGGCGTCGTTGGACACCATCGACGGTTACAATCCGGAGTGCGGTATGAGGGGGGAGATAAACCGCTGCAAAATAGTGAGTTTGCGAGGATTTCGAAACATTTTTCCCGAAGTCGCGGATAAAGCGGCGGCCGGCCGGGCCATCATGCGCTGTTGCCGCCCTCCCAAGTCGGGCCGCCGGGCGGCTGGTCCGGTGGATTACGGGCCTGGCCCATGGCCGTTCCACGCGCCCATTCCGCGGCTTCTGCCAGATCGGCGGGCAATGGGCTCTCAAACGTCAAAGGTACCCCCGTCAATGGGTGTTGAAATGCCAGTCCGGCCGCGTGCAGAAACTGGCGCGGGACCCGTTTTGCAAACTCGCGGCTCCAGCCCTGGACGGTCCCACTCATCCCGCGTTCGGCCTGGGGCGCATAAACGCGATCGCCGACCACGGGATGCCCTATGGAGAGCAAATGCACGCGGATCTGATGGGTGCGGCCAGTCTCCAACTCGGCGCGCAGAAGATCGGCGCCGCGCCAGCGCTCCAGCCGGCGGAAGTGTGTGATGGCGGTGCGTCCATCGGTCACGATGGCCATGCGCTGCCGATGATGACGGGAGCGGGCGATGGGCGCATTTACGGTCAGCTTGTCGAGCTCGATATGTCCCCATGATGCGGCCAGATAGGATCGTCGAATCTGGCGCTGCTTGAGTGCGGCGGACAGAGCGCGGTGGGCGCGGTCGTGTTTGGCGACCAGCAGCAGTCCCGAGGTGTCCTTGTCCAACCGATGCACAATACCGGGTCGCAGCACACCTCCAATACCGGATAAGTCGCGCACGTGATGCAGCAGCGCATTCACCAACGTACCGCGTATATGACCGGGCGCGGGGTGGACGACCAATCCGGCCGGTTTGTCGATCACCAGGATATCCTCATCCTCGTGCACGATGTGCAGCGCGATGGCCTCGGGCTCGATCGTGGAAGGCACAGCGACCGGTATTTCCACTTCGATGTTGTCACCGGGCGAAGTTTTTTCGCTTTTGCGGGGGACACGACCGTTCAGCCGGACTGCGCCTGCTTCAATCAACCGGGCCACGCGGGAGCGAGACAGATCGGGCAGAGTGCGGGCCAGGTAGGCGTCTACTCGTTCGCCACCCGGTGCCTCCACCCGTAGCTGCATCATGGGGCGCTGCCCGGCCGGCGTTCCTCCCGCCAGAGGGAAAGGGCAAGCAAGATGGCGCCGGTCGTGACCGCAATGTCGGCCACGTTGAATACAGGCCAGCGCAGATCACGGAACCCCACATCCAGGAAGTCTACCACGCCCGAGTCAGATCGGATTCGATCGAGCAGATTACCGATCGCCCCGGCGCAAATGAGCGCGATGGCGGAAAGCCGCACTCGATCGCGGGCTGGTGTGACCCAGTACATACCGGCAAGGGCAACCAGAGCGACCAGTGACAACACGAGAAAAATGTAGCGTGAGTAGGTGCCCAGATGAATGCCGAAGGCGGCGCCCGGATTGTAGATGTAAGTCAGGCGCACATAGTCTCCAATGACATTCATCTGCTCGTACAGGTGGAACTTGCGCTCAATCAGGATCTTGGTTCCATAGTCCAGCGCGACTACGAACATCAACACGCCCGCGAACAGGCCAACCTTCCCCCCATTCCAGGACCGGGCGTTCGTGTTAGCGCTGGCTGTCAGTTCAGTTGCGGCATCCATTCCTTTATTCCTTGGCAGTGACCTGGAGCGCGAGACGCGCGCTCAGGCCCTCCAGTTCCACGGCTTGGACCACCGAGTACCCCGGTTCATTTGGAACATCCGTGCCGGTTTCCAGAGCGACCGTCAAGGTCTCCCCGGCAATGTACGTGCGAAAGCGTTCCGCGGCCTGGATCACTTCCGCGCTATCCGAGAAAATGCCCAGCCGGATGCGGTCGCTCACTTCCAATCCGGAATCGCGGCGAGCACGTTGCACTCGGTTCACCAGTTCGCGGGCCAGGCCCTCGAGTTTCAGGGCCTCATCCAGGGTTGGATCCAGGGCCACCGTAAACCCCTCGTCCGATTCGACGACCAGCTCACCGCGCGCGTTCTGGCGGATTTCCAGTTCTTCCGCACTCAATGTGAGTGCCTGCCCGTCCAGCTTGATGATCAAAGGAGCGCCCGCCCGGAATGCGCTCAGCTGGGCGGATGTGAGTTCGCGAATTCGCTGAGCCGCCTGCTGCGTCTGCGCGCCGAACCGTTTGCCGATGATCCGGAAATTGGGTACGGCCGTGAGCGTGACCAACTCCTCGGCCGCCTGCAGGAAGCGGACATCTTTCACGTTTAGCTCGTCGCGCACCACTTCCAGCAAAGCATCGGTTATGGTGCTGGCACTCGGCACAACGGCATACAGGGTGCGCAGCGGCTGGCGCACCCTTATACCCACGGACGTGCGCGCCGCGCGGCCCAGTCGGCTGAGCATGCGCACCGCGCTCATGCCTTCCAGTAACGGCAGGTCGAGGCGCGCGGCAGCCTCGGGAAAGCCGGCCAGGTGCACACTTTGACCCGTGAGCGCGCGGTACAGCCAGTCGGATTGGAAGGGCGTAATCGGGGCCAGCAACCGCGCCACCGTCTGCAAGACATCCCAGAGCGTGCGGAACGCCGCCCGTGTGTCCGCTTCATCGGTACTACCATAGAATCGATCTCGGCTGCGCCGCACAAACCAGTTCGAGAGATCGTCGACGATGAACTCACCCAGGGCCCGCGCTGCCCGCGTGATCTCATAGCTATCGAGATCGGACCGCACCTGTGCCACCAGCGCGGCTGTGCGCGCAACGATCCAGCGATCCAGGACACCGCGCTGCTCGACCGGCGGATCCCCCTCACCCGGACTCCACCGCTCGAGGTTGGCGTACATTTCGAAGAACTTGTACGTATTGGCCAGTGTGTCGAACGTGCGATGTGCGTGTTCCGCCAGGGCATCGGGATCAAACTGCTTGGGCATCCAGGGCTGGCTCACGGTGAGCAGGTACCAGCGAATGGCATCCGCACCGTGGGCGGCAATCATTTCCCACGGGTCCACCACATTGCCGCGCGACTTGGACATCTTCTGACCCTCTTTGTCGAGGATCATGTCGTTGACCAGCACGTGCCGGTAGCTGGGGCCATCACCCAACATGGTGCTGATGGCCATCAGCGAATAGAACCAGCCGCGCGTTTGGTCCACGGCTTCGCAGATGAAATCCGCGGGATAATGTTTCTTGAATTGCGCCTGGTTCTCGAACGGATAGTGCCATTGCGCGTAGGGCATGGCTCCCGAATCGAACCAGACGTCGATCACTTCGGGTGTGCGGCGCATGGTGCCCGCGCACTGGCGGCAGGACCAGGTCTGCTCGTCGATGAAAGGCCGGTGCGGATCGAAGTCGGCCGGCAAGCCGCCCGCACGTTCACCCAGCTCGGCTAGCGATCCAATGAAATCGATGTGCGTATTGTCCTGCGAGCAGATCCAGGCGGGCAGCGGGGTCCCCCAGTAGCGTTCGCGCGAAAGCGCCCAGTCGACATTACCTGCCAGCCACTCGCCGAATCGGCCCGTGCCAACTTCAGGGGGATACCACGACACCTGCGCGTTGTTATGGATCATGAGATCACGGCGCGCCGTCGTGCGGATATACCAGGAATCGCGCGCCATGTAGATGAGCGGGCTCGCGCAACGCCAGCAGTGTGGATACGAATGCCACTCCAGTGAATGCCGACAGACCAGTCCCCGCCGGCTCAGATCGGCAACCAGAACTTCATCGGCGGCCTTGACGAACAAACCGGGCACCAGGGCAACGTCCTCCTGGAATTTCCCGGCGTCGTCGATCGGTCGCACAAGCGGCAGTTGGTGGCGCTGTCCGGCCGCGTAGTCGTCGGCGCCAAACGCGGGCGCCAGGTGCACAAGGCCGGTACCATCATCGGCGCTCACAAAGTCTTCCGCGTAGACGCGCCAGGCCGTCTCGCTAGCAGGCGTTTTGACAATGTCGAAAGGTCGGACGTAGCGGGTGCCAATCAGATCAGCGGCGCGATGCCGGCGCACGACGTTTGCCGTTTCACCGAACACCGCGTTGACCCGCGTCTCGGCCAAAATCAGCAGACGCCCATTGTGCTCGACTTCGGCGTAGACCAGGTCCGGATGGATGGCCAATGCCACGTTTGAGGGCAGAGTCCAGGGCGTGGTCGTCCATACCAGGAAGGCGCGACTCGCATCGTCTTGCCATGGGCACAGGAAATAAAGCGAGGGATCGCGCACGTCTTCGTAACCCTGCGCCACCTCATGCGAGCTCAATGCCGTGCCGCAGCGCGGGCAGTAGGGCACACTCTTATAGCCACGATAGATGAGTCCCTGATCGTTCAGTCGCTGGAGGATCCACCACACACTTTCGATGTAACGCGGGCTGAACGTGATGTATGGGCTGGAATAGTCCAGCCAATAGCCGATCCGTTCCGAGAAGCGTTCCCAGTCTTCTTTGTACGTGAATACGCTTTCCCGGCACACTTCGTTGAAGCGCGCAATCCCGAGCTGCTCGATCTCGCGCTTGCCGCTGATGCCGAGCTTCTTTTCCGCCTCGATCTCTACGGGCAGGCCGTGCGTGTCCCAGCCGGCAATACGTGTAACATGCCGGCCTTTCATGGTCCAATAACGCGCCACCAGATCTTTGATAGTGCGACTGATTACGTGATGAATCCCGGGCTTGCCATTGGCCGTGGGCGGACCTTCATAAAAGACGAACTCCTGGCCGTCGCGGGTTGCGGCCAGCGTCTGCTCGAACAGTCGCTCGCGCCGCCAGATCTCGAGCTGCGACTCTTCCAGCTGTGTGATGTTATCGGGATACTGCGGATACCTCATCGCCATCGAACGTTCAGGGAAACGGACCGCGGAAACTAAGGGCAGGCGGCAGTTCTGACTATGTATCCCCGGAGCGCGTGCTCGGGTCCATTGTCGAGGGCAAGCGCTCGATCACGCCTTTGACCACGGCAGCCAGCTTGGGCTCGGCCGACTGTGCGATGCGGATGATCGTGGCCAACTCGGCCGGCTCGAGTGCGTCCGGCAGACACAAATCGGTGATTATGCTGAAGCCCAACACGCGCATGTTCATGTGTCTCGCCACGATGACTTCCGGCACCGTGCTCATGCCCACCAGATCTGCACCCATGGCTCGCAACATACGATATTCGGCGCGCGTTTCCAGATTGGGACCGGCTACGGCTGCGTACACGCCGCGCCGCAGCGGGATTTGCTGCTCGAGCGCAACCTGCTCGGCCAGCGCCTGCAACCCGCGGTCATAGGGCTCGGACATATCCGGAAAACGGGGACCCAACTCATCCAAATTCGGCCCGATCAGCGGATTGTCTCCCAGCAGATTGATATGATCGTCCAGTACCACCAGGTCCCCCGCGTTCCAGAGCGGGTGCATGCCGCCTGATACGTTGGAGACGATGAGGATGCGCGCACCCAGCAGGAACATGGTGCGCAGCGGATGCACGACCTGCTGCAGCGAGTAACCTTCGTAGCGGTGAAAGCGGCCCTGCATGGTCACAACCTTGCGACCCTGCAGCGTGCCGAGCAGCAGTCGACCCGTGTGCGACTCGACGGTGGAAAGAGGGAAATGCGGAATGTCCGCGTAAGCCACAGCCGTCTCGATCGCGATTTCATTCGCCAACGCACCCAGGCCGGTGCCCAGGATGATGGCAATGTCCGGCTCGAATGATGTCTTTCCGCGAATGGTGTCCACGGACGCGCGCAGCGCATTGCGCTGCGCATCGGCCGTTCCGCCGTTGACGGTCTCAACCGCCACTGGCTAGCTCTTGTTCTCGATCAGCGTGGACAACCACGCGTCGGAGTCTCCCTCCTTGGGAGGATGCGGGGCATTCGCATCAGCGGGCGGGTTGCGCGTTTCGGCTGCCGGCGGCGCCGTGGCAGGCGCAACCGGCGGTGCGGCAGCGCGCTCGCCGGTGGGCGCGTCGGGGATCACGGGCCGGGAACGATTGACTTCCAGGGTTTCGGCCATGACGCCCAGCTCCGCCAACTCGCGTTCCAGGAAGGAGCGGTAGCTCTGAAGCAGCTGCATCTGGCGCGCACGCAAACGCCGAATCGCTTCTTCCTCACGCTGACGCACCAACACGGCAGTAGAGCGGATGTGCTCCGCAGCCTGCTCGGCCTCGCGTCGGGCCAGCTCGGCTTCCTTGGCAACCTGCTTGCGGATCTCCTCACGCATCTCCTGCGCGGTGACCAGTGCTTCGGTCAAGGCGCGCTCGCGTTCGCGGAAATCCGAAACCTGCGCCTCGATTACTATCACTCGCTCGGCGTTGGCAATGTTGTCGCGCACCAACTGCTCCAGACGATCAGCCACCAGGTCCAGAAAATCATCGACCTGACCGGGGTCGTATCCGCGCATGATCTTGCGGAAATCGCCTTTCTTCTTGCGTACTTCAAGTGGTGTCAGATCGATCATTGGTGCCGTTCCCCGAACAGGATAGTTCCCAGCCGTACCATGGTACTGCCCTCCTCCACTGCTACTTCGTAGTCACCGGACATGCCCATGGACAAATGCCGGGCCTGAAATCCGGTCACGGCGCGTCCGCACTCATCGTACAATTCGCGCGAACGGCGAAAGATCCGCCGCAGTGTGCTCTCTTCGGCATCGAACGGCGCCATGGTCATGAGTCCAAGCACCTCGAGCGCTGGTAGCGCCACCACGCGCCTGATCTGTTCCATGACCGGCTCAAATGACTCCCGGGCGTCAAATCCACCCTTCGTTTCCTCGCCCGATACATTGACTTGAATCAAACCGCGCACGGTCGTGCCCGAGCGCTGCGCCTCATGGGCCAGCTCGGCCGCCAGGCGCTCCGAATCGATCGAATGGATCAGATCGAACAGCGCCAGCGCGCGCCGCACCTTATTGCGCTGCAGATGGCCGACCAGGTGCCACTCGACCGCTTCACGCCCCACGGCGGCCACTTTCTCGTCCAACTCGTCCACCCGGTTTTCACCGCATCGACTCAGTCCCACCGCCTGCGCCGCCTTCACCACATCCGGTGGATGTCCCTTGGTAACCGCGACAATGGTAACGGTTTCGCGCCGGCCCGAGCGCATGCGCGCCTGCTCGATCTGCGCCTCGACCTGGGCGAGGTTTTCACGCAAGCGCGCTTCATCCATGCCTGAGGATTGTACCCCCGCGTGCCCTAAATATCAATGTAATCAACAAGATGGAGGGCGTAGCGGACACCCCCCGTCGTTCTCAACGTAGGCTGGGCATCATGGGCGCGCCGGCCAGCAACGCGCGCAGTCGTTCTTCCTCGATATTGCGTTCGATGCGGCCGCGTTGGGCTACGGATACGATCGAGGTTTCTTCGCTGACCACGATGACCACAGCATCGCTTTCTTCGGACAGTCCGAGAGCCGCCCGGTGACGCGTGCTCAAGGTACGATCGGTCACGGGGAACTGGGTGAGCGGCAGGATGACGCTGGCCGCAATGATGGTGTCACCGGCAATGAGAACTGCGCCGTCGTGCAAGGGCCCATAGGGCGCAAAAATGCTGAGCAGCAGGTCCGACTCGACGCGTGCCTGAATGCGCGTGCCGGTCTCGGCATACTCCTCCAGCTTGGTCTCTCGCTCCAGCGCAATAATTGCCCCAATATGAGCACGCGAAAGACGCGTCACGGCATCGACCACTTCATCCAGGACTTCACGTTGCTGCAGATTGCTGAGGAACCGGAAGCTGCGCGCCCGGCCTATGCGCGCCAATCCGCTGCGTAGCTCGGGCTGGAAAATGATGAGCAGCGCAATGGCGCCGTAACGAAACAGGTTCTCCAGTACGTGGCGGATGAGGCGCAGGTCCAACGCACGGGCCAGAAGGTAAAGCGCTATGAACAGCAGCACGCCGATCAGCATCTGGCTGGCGCCTGTACGCACGAGCAGCCGCAGCAGGTAATAGAGGCCGGCCGCAACCAGCACGATCTGGATCAGGTCAATCCAATCCAGCGTACCAATGATCTGTTGCAGGTCGTTCATGGCTGAGCGCCGTGAACTGCGTCCGCTACCAATAGGGCACGGCGCACAGGCGCCACGTCGTGCACGCGAAAGATGCGCGCGCCGTGCAGCAGGCCTGCCACGCACGCCCCGATCGTTCCCTCCAGTCGTCCTTCCGCAGGCAGGCCACCAGTCAGCTCACCCACAAAACGCTTGCGCGAAGGACCGAGCAGCACCGGATATCCCAGCGCCAGGATGCGCCCCAGCTGTGCTATGGCGGCCACGCTGTGTTCCGTGCGCTTGGAAAAACCGAGACCCGGGTCCAGCACGATGTGCTGCGCGGGCACACCGGCAGCTCGCGCCTGCTGCGCCCGTGCGCCGAGCTCGTCGACCATTTCGCCCACCGGATCGGCGCCATACCTGGCACTATCGTAGCTGGCCATTTCGGTAACCGAACCGCGCGAATGCATGAGTACCAGGCCGGCGCCACGGTCAGCCACCACCTCGGCCATGCGTGCATCCAGGCGCAGCGCGGAAACATCGTTCACAATGGCTGCGCCCTCGGCCAGTGCCCCGCGCGCGAC
>JBOHRF010000123.1:0-13523 GCA_050732575.1 Longimicrobiales bacterium | reverse complement strand
ATACTTCTGGTTGTATGAGGTGGAGGTGCGCCAGGCCGGATGGCGAGTAGTACCGGATACCTCGGCTCATCTGTTGTACCATGCCGTGGACCGTGCAGGCGAGAAGAACTCGCTGGAGGTGGTAGGCGCGCGCACGCAGTACACGGATATCGATCTCACTGCGCGTCGATTCACGGTTGGCGCCAGATTGCGGCCGGGCGCGCTTTCGGTGCTCACGACCCGACACGCACATGACTTTACCGATCTTGCCGTGCCGCTCGCGCAGCTCGATCAGGCCTGGGCCGACCAGCTTTACCGGGCGCTGGAATCGGCGGCGAGTCCTCGAGCAACATTGCAAGTCATGAACTGCCAGGTCACCCATCGCCTTTCTGGTCATCATGTCGATCGTTGGGTCAGACAATTGGCTGCGGAACTGGCACGGCCGGCGGCGGCCGTGCGAGAGGTAAGCGCAGACCTGGGCTGGTCGTCCCGCTGGCTGCGCGAACGCTTTCAGCGCGCCGTCGGCCTGGCACCCAAGCGCTTCGCCCGTCTGAGTCGTCTGTTCCGCGCGCTCGATCAGCTGGTCGATGCCTCGGATCCGAACTGGTCCGCCATGGCCAGCTCATGCGGCTACTTCGACCAATCCCATCTGATTCATGAATTCGATGAATTGCTCGGGGAATCACCCGCCCGCTTCCTCGAGCGCCGCACCGCCTGACGTCCGTTTTCTCCAATACGCGCTGCGCACCGTACGATACCTTGCAGCAACTCGTGGGGAGGAAGCGAATGAAACGGCAGGCTTTTCTGGTCCTGGTCTTCTTGTCCGGGCTCGACACGGCAACGGCGCAAACACCAGTCATTGAGATTCAACTCAAGAACGACAGCCAGACGGAGCGCGCGGCCCGCGCGCAGATGGTAGCAATCTTTGCCAAATACGACTTGAAGCCCTACGTGTTCACGCACCGCATCCTGATCGAGGATGGCATCATCCCACACAGCCATCCAATCCTCACCCTGAGCACCGGGTACCACGACCGCGAACTGGAAGCGTTGGCCACGTTCCTGCATGAACAGATGCACTGGCGCGTCGACGAAGAGCGCGACCCGAAAGCCAAAGCCGCCATCGCGGAATTCCAGAGCCTCTTCCCGGATGCGCCGGACCGCAGTGGCGGCGGTGCACGCGATCGCTTCAGCACCTACCTGCATCTGGTCGTATGCGACCTGGAACTGCAGTCCATGACCAGACTGGTGGGTGCAGAACGCGCGCGCGAGACCCTGCGCGCGGCCAACCACTACCGGTGGATCTACGACCGGGTCCTGAACGATGCCCGCATCCGCGAGGTCAATCGCCGTCACGGTTTCATTCTCTAACCCGCGTCTCAGCCCGCACGCAGTCGTTTCGTCCCCAGGTTCTCGTTCGCCGTCCTGATAATGCCTACAATGAGGCAATGCCAAAGAACGTGGGATCGTTCGAGTTCACGGTACTGGCGCTGGTCCTGAAGCTGGGTGAGCAGGCCTATGCCGTGTCGATTCGCGAGGCTCTGGAGGCACGCACTGGCCGGGCCATTACACGCGGGGCGTTGTATACCACGCTGGCGCGGCTGGAGGACAAGGGCCTGGTGCGATCGCGCATGAGCGTTCCGCTGCCCATCCGCGGGGGCAAAGCGCGGCGTTATTACCGATTGACGGCGGCGGGCCAGCGGGCCATGGCGGCCACGCGCGCGGAAATGGTGCGTGCCTGGCGCGGACTGGGTCAGTTGCTCGAGGAGTTGCCATGAGCCCTCACCCGCCGCGCATGGCGGAGTGGCTGCTCGAGCGTGTGTTGCCCCGCACTGACTTTGCCGATGGTGTTGTGGGTGATTTACGCGAGGAGTATGCGTTGCGCGGGTTGCGACCGGGCGCTCATGTACGCGCGTGGTACTGGGGTCAGGCGCTGAGCCTGATCATTCGTTTGGTTTCATTCGGTTGCGGCCTGGTGCCGCGGATTCTGTTTTGCGCGCTGGCGCGGCGGGCAGGAGGCGGGAGCTGATGTTGGATACACTGGTTCGTGACCTGGGATACGCGTGGCGACTGTGGAGCAGGCGACCGGGCTTCACCGCGCTGGCGTTGTTCGCGCTCGCGCTCGGCATGGCTCTAGCACGGCGATCTTCAGTGTAGTGGACGGCGTGCTGATCCGACCGTTGCCCTATACGGAACCGGATCACTGGTCTCCGTGCAGCGCACGTTTCCGCACTGGCGTTCCGATCCGGCACGTGCGAGCCAGTGGCAGGACAACGGCATCTCCTACCTCGAATTCCGGGACTGGCGGGCGCAGCAAACTTCATTCGAGTCCGTAGCCAGCTGGAACTGGACGTCGCGCACACTGCGGACCGATTTGGGAGTCGAGTTGGCGAGCGTCCTGTTTGCCAGTGCATCGCTGCTGGAAGCGCTGGGTGTGCGTCCGCAGCTGGGCCGCAATTTCCGGCCGCAGGAAGAAGGTCGAGGCGCATTTCCGGTCGCACTGATCAGCGATGGCGAATGGCACACCCGGTTCGGCGGGGCGGCTGATGTGTTGGGGCGCAGACTGGAGCTGAATGGTGTAGCGCACGAGATCGTTGGCGTATTGCCGCGCGCGTTCCATCTGGTGCGTCTGCGCCAAACGCCGGGCATCTGGGTTCCGGCGGGCACTCTGCCCTGGGACACGGCGCGTGACAACTTCAACTACAACGCAATGGGTCGGCTCAAGCCGGGCGTCAGCCAGGCGCGCGCGCAGGAAGAAACGAATCGCATATTTCAGTTCGATCAGCCGAAGGGCGAGAGTCGCAGCCCTTTTCGACCTTCGGCGCGCGTCCACGGACCGGGTGCGCGCACCTTTTCTGTTGTTGCTGTGCGCATCGGGCTTGTTGTTGCTGATCACCTGTGTCAACGTGGCCGCGTTATTGTTGGGCGAGGGCGCGGCTCGGGATTCCGAGGTGGCAGCCCGCTTCGCGCTGGGCGCAGGGCGAGCGCGGATCCTGCGACCATTGCTGACGGAGCAACTCGCACTCGCGCTTGCCGGTGCGATATTGGGCCTGGTGCTGGCCCACTGGACCACGGGTGCACTGATCGCGCTGGTGCCACCCAACACGCCGCGCATCCAGGAAGTCTCGATCAACGTGCGCAGTTTCGTTTTTGCTCTGGGTGCCGCTCTCCTGACCGCGAGTGTGTTTGGGCTGGCGCCGGCCCTGTCCCTGGCGCGCACGGAAGCGGGCCTGATTCTGCGTGCCGCATCTTCGCGCTTGACCCGTCGGCGCACTGGCTTGCAGCGCGTTGCCATGGCGGTTCAACTCGCACTGGCGGTCGTGCTGCTGATTAGTGGCACATTGCTGGTGCGCAGTCTGCAGCGCCGGGCCAGTGTGCCGCCCGGCTTCCAGCGGCAGGGCGTGTATTATGTGGAGCCGCAACTCCTGTTCGACCTTATCCCGACGCGCTGTCCGTACACGAGTTCTATCGTGGGCTGACCGACGGTATTCGAATTCTGCCCGGCGTGCGCACAGCAGTGCGGGCTCGAGTCTGCCCTTCACGGACCGCGGCAGCAGCACGACCATCAACTTCCGGCGCGCCGGTGTGGTCACACCGGGAAACGCGCAGTGGCGCGTGGTCATGCCGTGCTTCTTCGAGACCATGGGACTGCCCGTGGTGACCGGTCGAGTCAACGCCGCTACCGATCGAACGGGTGCGGCCCGTGTCGTAGTGGTCAGCCTGCTACACGCGCCGCGGCCCACATTCTATCTTCCCTATGAACAGACGACACGTCGACTGTGGACCCTCGTGCTGCGGCTGGATGGAGATCCCGCGCCCGTCCTGCAAGCCGTGGAGCAGCGCATCCGCGCGTTGGATGCCAATGCGCCGATTCGGCGCACTGGATCGGTTGATGAGCTGATCGATCGCACACTCAGCGAGCAGAGATTCCGCGCCATCATCACCGCTTTCTTTGCCCTGGTAGCCGGCCTGCTGATCGCGGCCGGACTCTACGGCGTGACTGTGGATGCGGTCACGTGCCGCACGCGCGAAATGGCAGTACGTCTCGCCCTGGGTGCAAGCGCAGGGTCGGTCGTCCGTTTGGCCGTGCAGAGTACCGTGTTTTTGGGTCTGGCAGGCGCCAGCGTGGGCGGCCTGGTCGCGCTGATGTGCACGCGCCCGTTGCGGCGCTTTCTGTTTGGCATTGGTGGCCGCGGACCTGACCAGCTATGCGCTGGTGATGGTTGCTGTGCTGCTGGTTACAGTGGTAGCTGCCTGGCTGCCGGCCCGACGCGCTGCGCGTGCTCACCCGGCCATGATTCTACGCGGCGAATGAGCGGCTGCGTCACGAAAGCTGGCAGGGCTGAATAATTCTTATCAGTTCGCAGTCTCTTCGGTCGCCGAGGACGCAGCAAGCGGCGCTTGCCAGGCACTGCCATCACAGTTACAATCCGAACGTAATCCCCATCCATTTTGCGCCGGAAAACTCTCGCATGCTGGTTCGCAGCCGTATGACGGCTGACGTCATCACTGCGTCGCCGACCACAACCCTGGCCGAGGCGTTGACGCTGACTCGCACTCATCGCATTCGGCATTTGCCGGTGCTCGAGAAGGACGGGTTGGTGGGCCTCGTTACGGACCGCGATCTGCGGCTGGCCATGCCACCCATCTGGGCGGAGCAGCGCGATGAGCTGCGTGCTGCGCTGCATCAGAAGCAGGTTGGTGAAGTGATGATTCGGTCGATCATCACGACCGCGCCCACCACACCCATCGAAGATGCGGCGCGCTTGATGTACGGTCACCGCATTGGGTGTCTGCCCGTCCTGGATGCGAGTGCGCTGGTCGGCATCCTGACTGAGACCGATGTCATGCGCGCATTCGTCGAATTGTTCGGCCACGGTGAGCCCTCATCGCGCCTGGAAATCCGGATGCAGAACCGCCCGGGCGAGTTGGCGCGCGTGGTCCGCCTGATTGGCATCGATCACAAAATCAACATCACGGGCATGGTCGTGCCGCCTCTGAGCGGTACCAGTGATGCCGTTGCCATCGTGCACATACAGACACTGGATCCTCGGCCCATCATCAATCAGTTGCGCCAACTCGGTTATCAAATTGGCTGGCCGGCGCTGGATCTGGATCAGGCACCGGTCGCAACGGCCACCGGAGAACGCAGGCGATACTGGGCAGAAGTGCTCTGAACACGGCGCGCTACCGTACGGCGCTGGTTTGGGATGAGCGGCTGGCCACGTATAACTTCGGTCGCCAGCATCCACTCAACCCGCGGCGCCTCGAGCTGACTCTTTCCCTGATTGGTGGCGGGCTACGCCATTCACACCGTTGTGCCGCGCGCGTGGGCGCTGGTTTGGGCGGCGCTGCGCGGCTTGCAGGTCCCGGACGAGATTCCCGAGGAGTGGCTCCGGGCCGTGCGCATAGAGTACGGAGATGACGTGCCTCTCACCCTGCGCGATGCACCCAATGCGTTTCCTTCTTTGCCCAGACGTACGGCCATAGCCGAGACGAACGAACATACCGTACGCGCAGTCAAGCGCGCGTCCTGCCGTTGTTGACCGGTTGGGGCCTGGCTTTCTGATGGTGACAACCAGCCTGCGTGAGCGCATGATCGACAAACACGGAGTTTGGTTTGTGGCGCGCGACTATGAGCCGGCCGACCAGGACAAGCTGGTCGCCATGTACGCCGACTTCGAGCCCAAACGCGCGGCGCAGGGACTTCCACCCGCCGGTGACGCCAAGATTCGCGCCTGGCTGCAGCGCGCTCTGGCGCGCGGCCGGCACGTCGTGATCGAAGTCGATGACGTGGTGCGCGGCCACATCATGTTGATGCCACATGGCTCGGACGCCGTCGAGCTGGCGAACTTCCTGCACCAGTCGATTCGCGGCCGTGGCATCGGCTCCGCCCTGAATGCCATGGCTCTACGACTCGCGCAGGAAGCAGGCGCACAGCGTATTTGGCTGTCGGTCGAGCCCGGCAATCGTGCCGCTGTTCGCTCGTACGAGAAGGCCGGATTCCGCCGATTGTCCGGCTCGCTATGGGCGCCGGAAATCGAAATGGAGTTGAGCGTGACGCGGGACCTGTGACGCGTCACGCGTCACTCAGGAGCTCCCCCACGCGCGTCATGCCCTTGCCCCGTTCCATCAGCACCTGACCAAGACGGGTAAGTAGTTCGGCGCTGACGCGGCGCGGATTCGTGCGCAGCTCGCGCAGATCGGCCACAGTGATGCCGAGTGCGAGTGCCAGCTCGTTCTCGTTTCCCATGAAGAGATCGGTTGCCCGCGTGAAATCGAGCGCCATCAGGACTTACTGCTGATGCGTTCCCGGAACGCGTAGCGCACGGTGGCCATGGATCCAATGCGCACCAGCTCGCGGTGAATGATGGCAGGTCCCAGGTTCACGTCATGTGCGAGCACGCGGGTGACCGTTTCCGTGGGTGCGGGCTTGAGCATGTTGCGATCGCCCGGCTCGGGTCGGTTGCCCTCCAGGGTCAACGATTCACGAGCCGGCGCGAAACGCAGCAATGTGCGCAGCGGCAGGCCTGCCAATCCATCTCGCAGAGGGAAGGTGTGGAACTCGACGTAACAAGCGGGCACGTCGGGACGCGCTGCGGCCAGGTACTCATAACCAAACTCGAAGAACCGGCTGCGCAGATTGGTGAGTGAGCCACGTTCCATCTCGCCGGTCACATGCGGGACGCGGACGCGCCGGTCATGGATGGTGAGTGAACCCGTGCCGACAACCAGGGCAGGTTGCCAGCTCAGGCCCAGCAGCATGGGCCGCAAACCCACGCCCTGCGGACGCACCGGATAAAGGCGCGCAAAGAGATTGAACTGGAAATCCAGCTGCACGGCTGCGCCGCTGGGTGAGAATGCGCGACCGTGGTAGAACACAGATGCTACGTTATTGGGACCGAGGGACAGACCCAGAGACGAGATCTGCCGGCCACTGACCAGGTATGTGTCGTTGCCCACAGCCAGGAGAACGTCATCCCATTTCGAGTACGGGTGCGCGTACGGATAGTGCCGGGAATGGGTGCCTGCCACCAGCGCGAAATCGCGACCATCCTCCAGGCGGCCCACCAGGAACGTGTTGAGATAGCCCGATCGATAGAGCGGGCCCAGGAATACGACGCGCGGCCAGCGTTCTCGGCGCCAGAGCGGCACACCCGATGACTCGCCGGGATGGGCCGCATCGTGAGGACTGACCGTCGAGGTACCTGCCATGTATGAAATGGTGCCCTGACAGGCACCCGGGCGCAAGAAGAGGCGCGGTGATTTCAACGCGCCTCTCCTGCTTGCCGCCCGTTTATTACGGTCCGATTAATCGAAACAGCAAAAGCTGCCCGTGACCGCTGACTCAGAAAATGAACACCGGCGTGCCCGGCGCAACCAACTGATACAGAATGGCCAGATCCGAATTGCGCACGCGTACACAGCCGTGGCTGGCCGCCTGACCAATCGAGTCCTCGTTGTAGATGTGTGTACCGTGGATCAAATAGCCGCCGCCCATGTCCAGCTTGTAGGGGCCCAGTGCCTGGGTGACTTTACGTTGCATCGTATTCATGGGCGGGATGAAGATCTTGTCGTCGAAAATGATCTCGAAGTCCTGCGCGAACGGCCACCAGTTCCCGAACCGGTTGATACGACCAACCTGGTCGTCGCGAATATCGAGGGAAGTGCCGTCTTGCAACATGTAGGGCTCGCCTTCCTTGAGCTGCACGGCTTCGAGTCCGCGCGCGGCGGCCTTCTCGAAATAATGCCACTCCGGCACCGTCCATACAGGATTCTCCTGTTTCAACCGGATGGTGCGCTGGCCACGTGGCGTTTTGAAGACGTAGCGCTTTCCGTTGTATTCGAACGTATTGCCCTTGCCGATGGCAACCGGCGCCTTCAGCAGCGTATCGCGTCCGGAGATGAGCCACAGTTGGCGCTCTTCGGTTGATACCAGAATCTTCATGCCTTTCGCCCTGCGTGCGGCACGATAAACGGCAATGCCGTCGCTGTCAGGCGGCAGCGTAATGGAACTGCGATCAAAAAATCGGCTCGGCGCATCGATTGCGTTGGCAGCAACAATGCCCGAAACGATAAGAGCTGATACCAGCAAGGTTAGCCGGGTCCGTTGCTTGGTACTGAACGTGATTTTCAGCATGGCTCCCCCGCGTACTGCCTGGTGAAGCGGTATGCCTCCAGTTCAATCACTAGTGCAGGGAGAGTGCCAGGCAGAAACCGCTGATCCCGTGAAGGGGCCAGCCCGGCGGCAGCTTCAGAATTGGTTGGATCAGCTCAGACAGCGGTAGCGGGCAAGGCGGCGCCGCGTTGGGCCAATATGCGCTCGATGGTTTCGCCAATCTTGTTGTTCGGAGTAGACGCGCCCGCTGTCAACCCGAGCGATAGGGGCCCGGGGGAGAGCCATTCACCCGTGAGGACCTCGGGCGCGTCAGCTGCCAACTCCGCTTTGTGACGGATCGTGCCCCGTTCGACGTCAATGCAGGACGCGTCCGCAATGTGGTAGGTGGTGGTGTATTCGCGGCACAGATGTGCCAGGTGATTCGTGTTCGAAGAGTTGTAACCGCCGATCACAATCATCACATCCGGCGGGTCCTGCATCAACTTGATTACTGCATCCTGCCGCTCCTGAGTGGCCGAGCAGATCGTATCGAACGAGCGAAAATGCCCGGCCAGATCGATCGGTCCATAGCGGACCTCCGCACTCTTGCCGATCTCCGCTGCGATGGCCAGAGATTCCGAGGCCAGCATGGTGGTCTGATTGGCCACGCCGATGCGTGTGAGGTCGAGGTCCGGATCGAAGCCGTCCGACGCCTTCTCACGGAAGTGCTCACGAAATTCGTCCCGACCCAGCGCCCGCTCATTTTGCTCAATGTAGTTGCAGACCAGGCGCGCTTCCGCCATATCGCGCACCACCAGGTAGCGGCCTGCCAGGTGGGTATTGACCTGAGACGCCGTGGCCCGTGTCTCTTCATGGAAATACTTGCCGTGAATCAGAGCCGTAAAACCATCACGGGCATAGGACTCAACACGCTTCCACACGTT
Organism: Longimicrobiales bacterium; assembly: GCA_050732575.1. Lineage (GTDB taxonomy): Bacteria > Gemmatimonadota > Gemmatimonadetes > Longimicrobiales > RSA9 > JBBDWZ01. The sequence continues at coordinate 4,502 of JBOHRF010000123.1, read as the reverse complement.
GAGCACCGAGCCGCAAGTAGTGTCAACCAGTATGCAGCCCATCTGCTTCAACTGCGCCAGATCGTGCAAGGTCACACCAAAGGCGGGCAGGATGACGACATCGTCGGGGCGCAGCATACCAAAATCGAAGCGACCGTCTGGCGTCGGGTAAAGGAACGTTACGCCCGAGTCCTGGAGCCGCCGGTTCACGTGCGGATTGTGTATGATCTCGCCCACCAGAAAGATGCGACGATCCGGAAACTTGAACGTGGTTTGATACGAGTAGTCCACGGCGCGATCAACGCCGTAGCAAAAACCAAATGCCTCGGCCAACCGGATGGTGAGATTGCCGAACGTGCGGACGAATCCGTGTTCGCGCATTTCTTCCACCAGCGTGCTGTGATACTCCGCAGCCAGCAGCGGCTCGATTTCGCGCTTGAGTCCAAAGCCGCGCCGGAAGTAGGTCGAGTCCATGACAGATGATACCCTCAGGCCCAGGGCCATGCAAACCATTTGATACGTCGCACGTAACTGCTGGTCCAGTAATAATTTATACAGTCTGGCCCGAGAATGGGACGGCGCTCCTACTGGCACGCGGGAAAACGACCCTGTGAGCGCCCAATTCAACTGGCCTGGAAACGCCTGCGCCCCTATAATCGGCGCCGACCCGAAGCCCGGAGACCGCCTGTGGACGCCAAATCGTTCGATTTTCTGAAGCGCCTGCTGGACACCCCCGGTCCGAGCGGTTTCGAGGCGGGAGCTGCCCGGGTGTGGCGGGCCGAAGCCGAGTCGATTGCGGACCGGGTGAGCGGGGACATCCTGGGCAATTCGACGGCGATCCTGGAGGCCAAGTCGGGTCCGCGCATCATGTTGGCCGGTCACATCGACGAGATCGGCGTTATGGTCACGCACGTCGATGAAGAGGGGTTCCTTTACATCGACGGCATAGGTGGCTGGGATCCCCAGGTTTTGGTGGGCCAGCGCATTCGCCTGCTATCGCGGAATGGCGACATAACGGGAGTGATTGGTAAGAAGCCGATTCACCTGATCAAGCACGAGGAGCGCGAAAAAGCGTCCAAGATCTCCGATCTCTGGATCGATATTGGCGCCAGCAATCGAGTACAGGCCATTGAACGGGGCGTGCGCGTTGGCGACGCCGGGGTCATCGATGCGCAGCTGATTCAAATGGGCGAGCGACTCATTGCCAGCCGCTCGATTGACAACCGCATTGGTGCCTTTGTGGCCCTGGAGGCATTGCGGCTGCTGTCCAAGAAAAGGCCGAAGGCTACGGTAGCGGCGGTTGCAACGACGCAAGAAGAGATTGGTTTTTACACCGGTGGCGGTGCCGCTACCAGTGCATTTGCGCTCGAGCCGCAGATCGCGCTGGTCATCGATGTAACGTTTGCCACGGACGCGCCCGGCATCGACAAGAAAGAGGTGGGTGAACACAAGATGGGTGGCGGGCCGGTGCTGACCCGTGGCTCAGCATCCCATCCCCGCGTGTTCGAGCGGCTGGCCGAGATCGCCGACCAGGAGAAGATCCCATTCTCCATCTCGGCCGCACCACGTTACACGTCCACCGATGCCGACAGTATCTTCTTCTCACGTGCAGGCGTGGCCGCGGCCCTGATCAGTGTACCGAACCGGTACATGCATTCGCCCAACGAAATGGTGAGCCTGGACGATCTGGATGCGACCGCCAGGCTGGTAGCGGCGTTCTGCCGGTCGGTGGAATCGGCGGACGAGTTCATGGTCAACTAAATGCGCTCTTGCTTCGCGCCGGCTGAGCATCAACCATGAAGGCGTGCGCATATCGAGCCCACGTATCAGCGCCGAGCCCATCGATCGGATCTTCTCGGCGTTGGGACATCCGATTCGCCGTCGAATCGTGGTTCACCTGGCCACGGCGGGCGAGTCGACCATTAGCGACCTGGCCGCGCCTTTTGCCGTGTCACTCATGACCATTTCCAAGCACGTGCGGGTGCTACGCGCCGCGGGTGTGCTCGACGTGGAGAAAGCCGGCCGCATACGCTGGTGCCGCGTCAATTTCGCGACCCTGCGCTACGCCTGGGACTGGCTGGATCACAACCGGGAGGTGGCCGAACGCCTTTTCGAGACGAGCGCACTTACCCAGGGGTTGGAGCAGGCATTTGGTCAAGAATTGTCCAGTGCCACAGACCTGCCCGATCTGCCGCCGCATGGCTATGTTTCCGGGCCTTGAGACTTTACGACATCAGCCAACCGATCAACTCCGCAATTGCCACCTGGCCAGGCGACCAGCCGTATCGGCTGGAGTGGACCTTGCGCCAGGATCGCGGAGATAGCGTGAACGTGGCCGCACTCACCATGAGCGTGCACACGGGCACCCACGTGGACGCCGGTCTTCACATTGGCACGGACGGGCAGCGGGCTGGTGCGCTGCCGCTCGAGCCGTTCATCGGCGCAGCTGTTGTCGTTGATGCCGTCGGGCTAGATCCGCTGGATGAGCGCGTGCTCGAACGTTTCGATGTAAGTCAAACGCCACGTGTCTTGTTACGCACGCGCGAACGCGCCTCCGCCACCGAGTTTCCACTCGACTTCCAGCATCCAACCGCGGCGCTGGCCCGTCGATTGGTATCGGCCGGTGTAAAACTGGTGGGCACGGATGCGCCATCCGTGGATGCCCATGATTCCAGGACACTGGATACGCATCGGATCCTGATTCAGGGTGGTATTGCCATCCTGGAGAACCTGGCCCTTACGGGTGTGCAGGCGGGACGCTACACGCTGGTCGCGCTGCCCCTCAAACTGATGGAAGCCGATGGCTCGCCGGTACGGGCCATTCTGATCGATGGATCATTGAGCTGACAGCATGACTGTACCCATTCAGATTCCGTGGGACCTCTACCAGGGTAAAGTGGCGGTCTGGTGTGAGTGCCTGAATGCGGGCGCTCGCCGCGCAGTGCTGCTGCCGCGGCTGGATCCCATCTTCGCGCCGGTCGAAGAAGATCCCGGACGCGAACTCGAGTATGCCAAGCTCGATTGGCGCCTGGTCTCACCTACCGAGTCCGATTGGACCCGCTACCGCGAGATGGTGGACAAAATGGTGCGGCGCGCGCGCGTGAACTGCCAGATTCAGCGCGTGGAAAACGTGGCCCGTTGGGTGGGCGGCCGTCAGGTGGCCGTGCCCCAGTATCATATCTGGCTATTTCAGGATGCGACCGTGGCCACGGTGATCGATCGGCTCTATGATGAGGTTGATGCACAGGAACGGCGCAATCTGTGGCGCTGGCTGTTGGCGTGGACTGCGCCAGCCGGGATGCGGAACCCTTCACTTTAGGAAGACAGTCGATGTCCGTAGATGCGACCAAGCTGGTAAAGCGCGTTCAGGAAATGCGCGACGAGGGTTATCTCTCCGATGCGATTCTGCGCGAAATGGTCAAGCAGCTCAAGTCGAGCGACGACCGTTACAATTTTGTGGGCGTGTATCTGCACAACCCCGAGGAGAGCCTGCTCTGGCTGCACAACTATGTGGGCGAGAGCACGGAGCATGCGCGCATCACCGTGGGTGAGGGTGTGTGTGGCACGGCCGTGTCGGAGAAGAAGGACCAGAACGTGGGTGACGTCAGCACGGTCGACAACTACATCGCGTGCAGTCCGCGCACCAAGTCTGAACTGGTTATACTCATCCGTGCGGGCGACGACATTTTTGGCCAGATCGACATTGACGCCCGGGAAAAGAATGCCTTCCCGGACAAGGTCGAAGACAATGTCCGCATGATCGCGGACAAGTTGGCCGAAGTGTTCGTGGCCGAGCGGCGCACCTGACCCCGGGCGGGCTCGGCGCATGCTGCGAGTCGTGCTCGCGCCGAATCCTTCGCCCATGACGCTGCAGGGCACGCAGACCTACATTGTGGGTCGCCAGCGCGCTGTCATTATTGATCCGGGTCCCGCGCTCCACCAACATCTCGACGCCGTCACCACCGCTCTGGGTGACGGCGTTGCTGCAGCCATCCTGTTGACTCACGCACATGCCGACCATGCCGAGGGCGCCCCTGCACTGGCCGCACGCTTGCATGCTCCCGTGCTGAGCGGCCAACAGGGCCTCACCGACCATCAGCGCATCGAAACAGACGCGGGCCCGCTGGTAGCCCTGCACTCGCCGGGTCATACTGCGGATCATTTCAGCTTTTGGTGGCCGGACCAGCATGCAATCTTTTGCGGGGATCTGATGATGGGCGGGCTGGACACGGCGCTGGTTGCGCCGCCCGAGGGTGAGCTGGGTGCATACCTGGCGTCACTCGAACGGCTGGCGACTTTGCGGCCCACCATCATCTATCCAGCCCATGGCCCGGCCATCGAGGATGCATCGGCTGCCCTTCAACGCTACGTGCAGCATCGATTGCAACGAGAAGAGCAGGTCCTGGCTGGTCTGGCGGATCGGCCCGGTACCGTAGAGGACCTCACCCGGCACGTGTATGGAGCACAGCTCGATCCTGGTCTGGAGCCCTACGCGCGCGCCGCTATTGATGCCTATCTCGAAC
>JBOHRF010000122.1:0-13761 GCA_050732575.1 Longimicrobiales bacterium | reverse complement strand
CTGCCCTGGTGTTGACGTTGGCCGGCCAGGCCATGGTCGGCTTCTGATCCGCTGAGTCGAACGGCAGCGAGCCCGGGTTCTGGGCCACGGGTGCGTCCACGAAATTGAGCAGGAAGGTCCAGCGTGCTGCCGGGCCCTGGCCGAGACGCACGCGCGCATTGAGCGAGGTTTGCTCGGCCCGCGAATGTGCGCGGAAGCCACTGGTCTCAAAACGCGCGGCACTGAGCAGGTAATCCAGTGGGTCCGCGCGCCCGCCCACCTTGATCTGATGTTTGGTGAGCCGCGTCAGGCCATCGCCACCTACATCGGAAGCCACGGTGCGCAGCTCGCCGGCAAACCCGGAGTGAGGTGCGGGTTCCGATTCGATCGCGATCACACCGCCGGCCGCGTTGCCGTAGAGAGAGGACGCCGGCCCGCGCAACACTTCGATCCGACCCGCTGAACCCAGGTCGAGATTGTTGATGTTGGTCTGACCGTCCGGCATGGTCAGCGGGATGCCATCCTGCAACATGCGCACACCGCGCACGCCAAATTGGGCGCGCACACCCAGTCCGCGCACGGCAATGCGGCTGCCCACCGCGAACGTGCCGCGGTTGTTGACCACCACACCGGGCACTACCGCCAACGCTTCGTCCAGCCCAACCGTCAGTTGCGCATCCTGTAATGTGGCGCGCGCCACCGCGGTCACAGCCGCGGGCGTGCGCAGCTCTGCAGTCGTGCCCCGCAACACGCTGATTTCCACGGGCTGCAGACGGAAACGAAGCGTGTCCCGCCGCAGCGAGTCCGCCTGCTGCGCTGCGCTCGGCGCCAGACTGGCTGCACTCAGCAGAAGGCCGGCCGTGAGCGCGCGCATCAAGCCGTTGTTCTGCGTGCGCGCATCACTTCGATCACAGCGGGCAATATCGACAGGAAGATGATGGCCAGGATGACCAGTGTGAAATTCTCCGCGACTACTGGAATGGTGCCGAAGAAATAGCCGCCGAACACGAAGAGGGCAATCCATAGTACACCGCCGGATATGTTGAACAGGACGAATCGCTTGTAGTCCATGGCGCCAATGCCGGCCACGAAGGGGGCAAAGGTACGCACGATGGGCATGAAGCGCGCTAGCACAATCGCTTTGCCACCGTGTTTTTCGTAAAACTGCTGGGTGCGCTCCAGGTGCTTGCGTTTGATGAACCGCGTTTCCCTTTGAAAGATGCGCGGACCGATCTTCCGGCCGATCCAGTAATTTAGCGTGTCACCCACCACGGCGGCTATGCTCAATGTGATGAACAGCACGAAGGGATCGAGTGATCCGCGCGCGGCAAACGTGCCGGCCGCAAAAAGCAGTGAGTCGCCCGGCAGAAACGGCGTGATCACCAGTCCGGTTTCACAGAAGATGATCAGGATCAGGAGCAGGTATGTCCAGGTGCCGTAGCTGGTGATGATCTCATGCAAATGTGCGTCGATATGGAGAATGAAATCGATGGCCTGGCGCAGCAATTCGATCACGAGTCTGCCCTTGTTAGTGGATGGGCCAACCGAAGCGGCCCAGTAACGGCACGAAAACACAATCACCGATATCCTCGGTGGTCAACCCGCGCTCCGCTTTGTGTACGAGCGTGAGTTTCTGCAACTCTCGGTCACCGAGCGGAATCAGCATGCGCCCACCGGGTGCCAACTGCTCGACCAGCGCATTGGGTATGTTGGGCGCGGCCGCCGAGACCAGGATCTTTTGGTAAGGCGCGTAGCGCGACCAGCCGACCGTGCCGTCCCCCACCCATAGCGCCACATTGGTGAGGCGCAGCTGGTCGAGCGTGGCGCGGGCACGCGCATAGAGCTCGTGAATGCGTTCCACGGAGTAAACGTGGGCCGACAGATGTGCGAGCAGGGCCGTAAGGTAGCCACTGCCTGTGCCGATTTCGAGCACGCGGTCCGTGGGCCCGAGCTCCAGTCGTTGCAGGTACAGCGCCTGCAGCGATGGCTGAGATGCAGTCTGTTGGAAGCCAATGGGCAGGGCCGCATCTTCGTAGGCGCGGTGCTGTACGGCATCCGGCAAGAACAAGTGACGCGGCACCAGATCGAACGCGCGCAGCACATCGAGTTGATCGATGCCCTTCTCACGAATGATTTCGATCAGAGCTCGCCGTTGACGCTCCCAACGACGTTCGTTCAGAGCTTCAGTTCCCACGCGCGAATGTTCTCCAGCAAACCGTAGTTGGTTAGATCCAGGTGCAGGGGCGTGACCGAAATGTAGCCGGAATGAACGGCCCGGAAATCCACATCGGGTCCGCCCCACCACTTGCTTTCACCGCCGCCTATCCAGAAATACTCGCGGCCATTGGGATCCAGTGCGCGCGTAAGCGAGCCCACATAAGCGCGTCGTCCCAGCGTGGTGATTTGAATGCCCTTCACTCGAGCCTGCGGCACGGGCGGCAAATTCACATTGAACAGTGTTTCGGCCGGGAACTCACTGGCCTTCAACATCTGGCGCAGCAAGTCGGGCAGCCGCGTCGACCAGTCGGCGATTTCCTCCGGCGAGGAGCCCGCGTAGGAGAGCGCCACGGCGGGCACGCCCAGGAGTGTGGCTTCCATGGCGGCCGCCACCGTACCCGAGTACAGCACATCGTCACCCAGGTTGGCGCCGTGGTTCACACCGGAGAGCACGAAGTCCGGTCGTTCGGAGAGTAGCTCGCCCAGGGCCAGAACCACACAATCGGTGGGCGTACCCTCGACCACTTGCGTGTGGTCATCCACGCGCCTCACACGCAGCGGCTGGTGCAGTGTGAGGGAATGGCTGGTTGCACTCTGTTCGCGGTCCGGCGCCACCACGTGCACGGTGCCGAGTGTGCGTGCGGCCTCGGCCAAGACCCGAATGCCCAGCGCCAGGTAGCCGTCATCGTTAGTGACCAGGATGCGCATCAGCTCGAGTGCCGGGGCGGTGTCAGCACCTCGGTCAGCGTTTGCATCTCCGCACGCAACAGTTGCACCATTTGCTTGTCCAGCGCACCTTTGGTGGCCTTCTGCAATTCACCACCTTTGCGCAGCTGCTCCAGCTTCTGCTTGGCGCCTTCCACCGTATACTTCTCTTCGTAGAGCAGGTGTTTGACCAGCAGAATAAGGCGGATCTCCTTGCGCTGATACACGCGATTACCGGAACGATTCTTGGACGGACTGAGCAGCGCAAATTGTGTTTCCCAGTAACGCAGGACGTGCGGCCGCAAATCGACCAGGTCACATACCTCGCTGATCGAATAGTACTCCTTGCGTGCAATGGGCCGGGGAGAACTTCCGGAAGGAAACCCGGAAGAAACTTCGGAAGATACACCGGAAGAAACGCCGGAAATGGACTCGGCAGTATCACCCACCGATTCTGAAAACATGCGGGCGGCCTGCGAGCTCGCCTGTCCGAATAGCTCAGATTGCGGTTCGTCCGGAGCAGCGGAGCTGCGCGGTCCGTTTTCGCCTGTGTTATCCATGGGGTCTTCCATTGCGTTCCGTTTTGGCTCCCCTCTCTACGCCTCTTCTTACGTTTTTTCTTGCCATGTTTCTTGCGGTTTTTCTTACGGGTTTACTTCCACTGCTCGGGCTTCGGTTCGCGCAGCATCAATGTCTCGACTGCTTCGCGTGCGGACAATTGCTCGAACAACACGGCGTGCACCTGTTCGACGATGGGCATCTCGATCCTGTGCTTGCGTGCCAGCGCATGGGCCGCGCGCGCCGTGCTAACGCCTTCTGCAATGGTGTCCATGGCGCTGAGAATCTGCTCGAGGGGACGGCCCCGGCCCAGCTCGATGCCCACGGTACGGTTGCGGCTGAGATCGCCCGTGCAGGTCAGGATCAAGTCGCCCATGCCGGCCAGTCCGGCAAAGGTGAGCGGATCCGCACCCAGCGCCACGCCCAGGCGCGCCATTTCAGCCAGGCCGCGCGTAATGAGAGCGGCCAGCGCGTTGTGGCCAAGACCGAGCCCCACGGCCATGCCTGCGGCCAGGGCAATCACATTCTTGAGCGCGCCGCCCAGCTCCACCCCAATAACGTCTTTGGATGTGTAGACGCGAAAGTGGGAAGCCTGGAACAGTCGTTGAGCGCGCTGCGCGCACTCGGCATCGCGGCTAGCCACGGTGACGGCAGTAGGCAACTCGCGCGCGACTTCCAGGGCAAAGCTGGGCCCGGAGAGAAACACGGGCGCGGGCAAGTCACTTGGGAGCACCTCCTCCAGCACGCGGTCCATCGATTCCAGCGTGCCCATCTCGATCCCTTTGGATGCGCTCACTACGCGCGTCCCGGCGTCGATGGCCGTCACAGCATGCTGCAGAACCTGGCGCACGTGCTGCGCGGGACTTGCCGAGACTATCCACTGCGCCGAGCGTACGGCTTCCGACAGATCGTCCGTAGCCCGCAGCTGCGCATGAAGGGGAACGCCACGCAGATAACGTGGATTGTTGTGTTCGCGGTTGATAGCGGCGGCCACATCCTGCTCGTACGACCAGATCACTACCTGCTCACCTTTGCGTGCCAGCAGGTTAGCCAGAGCGGTGCCCCAGTTGCCCGCACCAATCACGGCCACACGATCGCTCATGCGGTGGAGTCCACCTTCTTCTTGAAGGAGTGTTCTTCTCCGCGTAACAACCGCCGCAGGTTTGCGCGATGGGCAAAGACCACGAAGACGGCCAGCGCCAGAGAGAGCCAGAATACCGGTGCCCGCCCTTGTAATGCCAGAATCAATAGGGGCAGCGTGAGCGCGGTCACGATCGAGCCCAATGAAACGTATCCGGTGGTGAAAACGATGGCGGACCAGAGCAGCAAACCGATACCTGCGGCGGCGGGAGCGAGCGCAAGCAATGCACCCGAGCTGGTGGCCACACCTTTGCCGCCCTTGAATCGAACATATACCGAGAAAACGTGGCCGACGATTGCAGCCGCGCCGTAGGCCAGCGCCCATTCGCCCGGCGAGGCCGAGTCCCAACGCGGAAAGCCATAGGTGGGAAACCAACCCTTGAACGTATCAACCAGGAACACAGGCAGTGCCGCGCGCCAGCCCAGAACCCGGAAGGTGTTGGTTGCGCCCAGATTGCCACTGCCCTGTTGGCGCAGGTCGATGCCCCGGATTCTGCCCACGATCAAGCTGGTTGGGAATGCGCCCATCAAGTAGGCGAAGATCAGCAGTGGATACGGACTCACACGGTCTTCTTTTCGCGCCGTGCCCGAATACGCACGCGCACGGGTGAGCCTTCAAAGCCCCAGGCCTCGCGAAATCCGTTGACCAGAAAACGAAGGTATGAGTCGGTCATCGATTTTGCGTGGTTGACGAACAGTACAAAAGTAGGTGGCGACTTTTCGACTTGCGTTGCGTACAGCACTTTGACCGGCAGGCCGCGATAGTGCGGCGGCGGCTGACGACGGGCGAGCTCGCGCACTACTTCATTGACTTCGCGTGTGGGGATGCGGCGCGCCCGCTGTTCCGCGCTTTCCAGGACCAGGTCCAACACGCGCTGCACGCGCTGGCCGGTGAGCGCTGAGGTAAACAGGATGGGCACCCATTTCAGCATGGGTGCGCGCTCCCGGATATGGCGCTCGAAGACGATGGCCGTGCCCGTCTCCTTCTCCACCAAGTCCCATTTATTCACGGCCAGGATCAACGCTTTGCCCGCACTCCAGACCTTTTCCGCAATCTTGAGATCCTGCACGTGCAGCTCGCCCTCGCTGGCATCGGTCAGCAGGATGCACACATCGGCGCGTTCGATGGCGCGTTCCGCGCGCAGTGCGCTGAAGTACTCAATGCCCGGCTCGATGCGCGCATGTTTGCGCAGTCCCGCTGTGTCGATGAAAACGAGCGTTCGACCATGGTAACGCATGGGTGTATCGATGGCGTCACGAGTGGTGCCCGCCAGTTCGCTCACCACCAGTCGATCCTGGCCGAGCAGGCGGTTGATGAAGCTGGACTTGCCCACGTTCGGCTTGCCCACCACAGCCACATACAACGCATCGTCCTCAGGCTCGTCCCCCGCGCTCGGCGGCAGGCTCTCGACCATGCGGTCCAGCACGTCACCCGAGCCCCGTCCGGTGGCCGAGCTGAGCGGAATCGGCTCACCCAGCCCCAACGCCCAGAATTCGTGTTGGGCCGTTTCCTGAGGCAAACGGTCCAGCTTGTTGACCACCAGCAACACGGGCTTGTTGGTCTGCCGTAGCAGATCTGCAACCTGCTCATCGGCCGGATGGCTGCCGATCTCACCATCGACCACAAATACAAGCAAGTCGGCCTCCCGAATTGCCGCCAGCACTTGGGTGCGGACCACGTGCGCAAAGACTTCGTCGCTGCTCGGCTCCAGGCCGCCCGTATCGACGACATAGAACCGGCGGCCCCCCCACTCCGCGCGCGCAAAGTTGCGGTCGCGAGTCACGCCTGGCCGGTCTTCCACAATGGCGTGTTTCTGACCGAGGATGCGGTTGAAGAGCGTTGATTTGCCCACGTTGGGCCGGCCTATGATGGCCACCACGGGCAGCGGACTCTTCATGCTGCACCCGTGCCATCAAGCGCGGAGATCAGCTCGAACCCGGTTACAATTTGTGCGGGCGCAAAATGTTGGCGTAGTGTTTCGAGCCGCACATTATCGACAAACAAGTCATCATCGTTGAGCGCTTCCGCGGGCAACAGGGCCAGGTCGAACGGGCCGGCTTCTTCGAGTGTGCGTTGAATGTCGCTGCCAGCCAGCAGGCCTGCCGTCGTGACGGTATCACCGAAATAGCCATTGTGAACAGCCAGCACAGTGATGCGTGCCTGCGTATGCCGGGCGAGTCGCTGCGCCAGCGGTGCCAGGACCGGGTGCATGCGTGTTCCCGTCACAATGACAATGCGCAAATCTTTGAGCTGGGGTGTTGCCTCCAGGCCCTGCTCGAACTCGAGCAGCAACCGGCGCACGGCGCCCACGCCATTTTCGGTGAGCGGCCACTCGTCATAGTAGGCTGCTTCCGGGATGGGCAACTCGGCCAGGAAGAACATCTCATCGCCCACGTAGGCCCAGCCCAGGCCGCGCTCGCGTTGCGCGCGTTTGCGCGCTTGCGCAACCAGCGTTATGGCCTGGCGCGCATCATCCGCGTTGAGCAGGCGAATCGGGCGGTTCACGTTGTAGCGCGTAAGTCCGACCGGTACCACCGACAGGGAGAGCACGTGCTCGCCCAGTGACCACAGGTCGTCCAGGGTGCGCTGCAGATGCTCACCATCGTTCCATTCCGGGCAAAGCACGACCTGCGTATGTACTTGAATCCCAGCCTGTGTGAGCATGCGCAGCTGTTCTACGATCTCGCCTCCCAACGCTACACCCAGCAAGCGCTGGCGCAGCTCGGGTTCAGTGGCGTGTACGCTGACATACAACGGCGAAAGCCGCTGCTCGATCAGCCGCTGAAAGCCGCGTGGCCCCAGGTTGGTCAGGGTGACGTAGCTGCCGTATGTGAAGGAGAGCCGGAAGTCGTCATCCTTGAGATGAAGCGGTGCGCGGGCTCCCTGCGGGTTGCCGTCCACGAAGCAGAATACGCACTTGTTGGCACACTGGCGCACGGTGTCGGGCGCGAGCGTTATGCCGAGTGCCTGGCCGGCGTCTTTTTCGATTTCATAGAGTACGGACTCGGCGCAGCCGGGTTCGTGCACCTCCAGCTCGAGCTGATCGTCCGCCTCCAGAAAACGGTAATCGATACCATCGCGCACGGCCTGCCCGTTGATGCGCACAATGCGGCTACCGATGCGCAACTCGAGCTCGTCGGCGATCGTGTCGGGTGATATGGCGGCGATGCGAACCATGGGTGCCTAAAACGGTCGAGGCGGCCACACGACCGCCTCAACCGATAGTGAGGATAACCGCTAAGTTTACCAGCGACTTAAGGTTGATTCAAGTCGGTGAGCTGCGCACCGAGGAGGGTAGTTGCGCCCCGCAGTTGGCGCAGCTGAGCTGGCCCGGCTCATAGGCTTCACCGCATTCCAGGCACGCAAATGCAACCTCGCCGCTGGCATCGAGGTGTTGCGCAATGAGCGTCACGGCATCGCCAAAGGCAAAGGCAGGCACGAGCACGCGCACCTGGCTCAATTCGCCCAGTTCCACGGCAAACGAGAGGTCCTTCTGGGAGAGGATCTGGGCTTCAATGCCTTCAGCCACCAGGTTCTCGCGGATCAGCTCCGCTTCAATCTCACTGACGGCCAGGTACACCTGCGCCCAACCGGAGATCAATGGGATGTCGGAGTGGTCGGCGCAAACGTGATGGCGGCCCTGTGAGTGATCGCAGGATTTGCAGAGCGCCAGGCCACAGATCACACACGCGCCCACTGCCTTGCGCTCTGGATGGCGGTCACAGGGTTGGTCGACCGTGAGATGACCGCAGACCGGGCAGGCTCCGGCATCCGCCGGAATCAACTCCTCGCAATTCGGACACGGCGAGTCGTTCATCGCGACCTCTCATCTGGGGGACTTGTTCCTCAGTGGACGTGCAATGTCCGGACCGTGGGTTATTGCACCACTTCGTATTTCCAGCCCAAAACGTCCTGGCCCGCCTTCAGCGAGGCCGTGAATGGAGCCGCACCGTGCACCTGCGGCAGTGCAACCGTGACTTCCTGGGTCCCCAGTGAAGAGCCGCCCTGGCCCAGGAAAGTGATGCGCAGCTTAACGGACTGGCCGGCCGTCCCTTTCTGATTGATCACGCTGCCTTTGATTTGGACTTCGTCGGCGACCTTGGCCAGGTTGACATCTTCAACCGTAAATACCAGCGCTTCGTTTGCCTTCAGGACCTCGAGCGTTTTGTTCTTCCAATCGGACGACGCTTTGGCATCGGTCGTCAGGTCGGCCAATGAGCGATAGGCCCGGGATTGCAGCGCAATCACGTTGCGATTGGCCGGATCGACGGTGTGCAACATTTCGGTGACTTGCGCAATCTCGGTGTATAGAGCGGTCAGGCGCGTTTGCAGCGCCTTGGCATCATCGGCGGATGCGCTCGCCTTCTTGCTATCCAACTCCGAGGCCAGTGAGTACATCGATTGGGCCAAATTGTAATGCGCATCCCGCATGTGAGGATTCTTGCCCAACGCTTTGCGGAATGCGTTCGACGCCGCCTCGTGCTGCGTGGAGCGAAACAGGCCAACGCCTACGTTGAAGAACGCTTCGGCATTGAGATCCTGGGACAACAACTCACTGTAGATCTTGGCGGCTTCCTCGGTCTTGCCCAGCCGGGACAACACCACGGCCAAATTCGACTTCACCAACGAATTGTTCGGACTGCGCTGGAGAAATTCCTGATAAGTAGCCACTGCCTCTTCGTTCTTGCCCGAACTGGCCAGGAGTTGTGCCAGGTTGAACGTGGCGCCCTCCTCGATTTCCTTGGACCGTGCTTCTTCATCGGCCTTTAGGCCCTGGCGGTTTTCCGGCTTGGCCAGAATGGCAAGGGCAACGCGATACGACGAAATTGCCTGGTCGGTCTTGTTCTGGCGCGCGTAAATCTGGGCCATGTTGAGATGCGCGTCCGGCCGCTTGTCATAGATCATGGCCGCATGGTCGAATTGTTTCATGGCCTCGGTCAGATCATTGGCGCGCGTGGCCATGACGCCGGCGTTGTACGCGCGAATCCAAGACTGCATTCGTTCAGGATCAGTTTCCTTCGTGTATTCGGGCCAGAGCTGTTCGGCTTTGTCGAACATGGAATCTGCGGCTGCGGCATTGCCCAGCTGCACGTGAATCTTGCCGGCCAACAAGTAGGCCCTCGGATTGTCAGCGCGCGCTTTGATGCCGTCCGTGGCAAAGCCCAATGCCTTTTGCAGCAGTTCCATCTTCTCAGCCTCACGGCTGCTGCGCCGGGCGCGCTCGAAGTACAACTCAGCGCTGTTGGTATGCATGGTGTTGGATGGCCGCGTCTGCGCGCTTGCTGCCATGGGAGCCAGCAGCACCAGCTTAAACAGCACTCGGGCAAGCCGCGTCATTTTGGGGTCCTCCATCGTGGGTCGAGTCGGTCCTACGAACGGCATATTACACTTCGGGTTCCGTCTTCGTGGCAAAGGCGTCCAGGGCGCGTCGCACTTCCAGTGCCGACAATCCCAGTTGCTGCGCCGCGCGCGCTACATCCTCATGCTCCGGCTTGCTGCGTTCGCCGCCGCCCGGCAGTGTCACGTGCTTGATGCGCACGCGTTGACCTCGCCATTCCAGGATCTCCTCACGCCGCACCAGTGCCGGTCGCTGCACAGGCCAATAACGCGCTCCAATGGTTGTGGTCGCGCGGAAAAGAGCGTCCAGCACCTGCTGCAACAGCGGCCCCGGTACCAGCGCCTCGAGACGCACCGCGGGGCGGCCCTTCTTCATGCCCACGGTTTGCACGGTGGCATCCAGAGCGCCTGCTTCCAGTAGCGCTTCCTGGGCCACAGGCACCAACTCGGGTGAAATGTCATCCATGTCGGTTTGCAGGACAAATAGCTGTTCCCCGCCCTGTGTTTCCACCTCACATGCAATCAGTCGCAGGCAGTTGGGCCGGTCGGCGGGATCGCGTGTGCCCGCGCCAAACCCGCTACCCAGCACGCGCACCCGGGCGGGCGGATCAACGTGCGCAACCAACGTGGCCAGGATAGCGGCGCCCGTGGGTGTGGTGCACTCGCCCTCCAGGTCGGAATCCTGTATGGGCAGCCCTTCGAGAAGTCGCAACGTGGCTGGTGCCGGCACGGGAAAGCGGCCATGCTCGATTTCGATCCAGCCAGATCCCAGACACACCGGCCGCGTGAAGAACTGTTCGAAGCCAAGGTGTTCCACCGCTGCCATGACGCAAACCACATCCAGGATGGCATCGAGTGCGCCCACCTCATGGAAGTGCACTTTTTCGATGGTAGTGCCGTGTACAGCCGCTTCGGCCCGGGCCAGGCGCAGGAAGGCATCACGGGAGCGGGCGCGTACCATTGCGCTGAGCGGCGCTCGGTCCAGTATCTCGTAGATGTGTTTCAGGTGCCGATGCCTGTGTTCGTGCGGCAGGTCGAAATAAACCCGCGCACAGGAGATACCGCGCCGATCCGTGCGCTCGTTGATGACCACAATCGATCCCAGCTCGAGCGCGGCAACATACGCGCGCAGCCAATCCGCCTCGAGACCCAGATCCAGCAATGCGCCCAGCGTCATATCGCCACTGATGCCCGCAAACGGATCAAAGATGAGCGCTTTCATGGACGGCCCGCCGGGTGCGGCGCAAAACGAGTGCGGATCAAGATCGGTTGCCGAGTTGTTCGAGTACTTTGCGCGCCAGTTGCGCAGACAAACCAGGAATGGTTGCGATCTGTTCGGCGCTGGCCTGCTTCAATGCACGGACACTACCGAAGCGCGCCAACAACGCACGCTGGCGGGCTGGTCCAATACCTCGAATGCCACTCAGCTCACTGTCCAGCGTGCGCTTAGTGCGCAGCTTGCGGTTGTACATGATGGCAAATCGGTGAGCCTCATTACGAATGCGCTGCAGTAAGCGCAGGGCACTGCTCGTACGTGGCAAGCGCTGCGGCTCCGGGCGGCCCACAAGGTAGATTTCCTCTTCCCGCTTGGCCAGTCCAATGAACGTGACCGAGTCTGCCCCGGCTTCCAGCGCGGCCTGCTGTGCTGCTGACAGCTGCCCGCGCCCGCCATCGATGATGGCCAGCTCGGGCACCGGCTTACCTTCTTCCAAGCGACGGCGGAAGTAGCGCTGTACCACTTCCGCCATGGATCGAAAGTCATCGTTGCCCCAGTCACCGCGAATGCGGAACCGTCGGTACTCGGCCTTGTTGGGCTCGGCGTTTTCGTACACGACGGCACTGCCCACCACTTCCGCACCTTGCAGGTGTGAAATGTCGAAACAGACAATGAAACGAGGCACGACTTTCAGCTCGAGCGCTTCCTGCAGGTCGTACAGCAGATCGTCCGCACGTTCCCGCACTTCTTCACCAAGTACGGCGCGCTCCTCCAACAAGTGGCGCGCGTTCTGGTTGGCCAGCTCGATCAGTCGCAATTTGTCGCCCTTCACAGGCACGTGCGTGCTGACCCGCTTGTGGCTGGTGGTACGCAGCAACTCCTGAATTACCGCACGATCTTCGAACTCGGTGGGCAGCAGGATTTCCCGTGGAATGTCCTGCGTGCCAAGTTCGCCCCGGCCGAAATAGAAACGAGTGACCGCGGTGGCCAGGAACGCTGCATCATCTTCGCCGCCCAGGTTTTCAAAGAAGTCCAGCTCGCGGCCCAGCAGCTTGCCGTCCCGCACGCGCAGCAGCGCCGCGCACCCGCGGTCGCCATCGCGGGCCAGGCCGATGATGTCCAGGTCACCACCGCGCAGGTCGAGTGCCCTCTGTTTGCGTTCCAGTCCTTCCAGCCCGTTCAGGACATCGCGCAAATTGGCCGCGCGCTCGAAGTCCATGGTCGCAGCCGCGCCGCGCATGTCACGGGCCACGCGTTTACGCACAGCGTCGGTCTTGCCGCCCAACACCTCGAGGATTTCAGCTACCATCACGCCATAGCTTTGTGCGGTCTGCAGTCCAACGCAGGGCGCCAGACATTTGCCGATGTGATAGTCGAGACAGGGTCGAGCGGGCGCGTCGTCGGGCAGATCGTAACGGCAGCTGCGCACCGTGTAGAGCCGTTTCACCACTTCCAGCGCGTGTCGCATGGCGGCCACTTCTGTGTACGGGCCGAAATAGCGGCCGCCATCATTGTCCAGGCGGCGCGTAACGTAAACACGCGGGAACGGCTCCTGTACCGTGACTTTGATGTACGGATACTTCTTGTCGTCTTTGAGGCGGATATTGAAGCGCGGCTGATGTGACTTGATCAGGTTGGCTTCCAGCAGTAGCGCTTCGGCTTCCGTGCCCACTACGATGGTGTCCACGTCCACCACGCGCCGGACCAGCTCGGTGCGCTGAATCGACCAGCCCGCATCGTGCGTGAAGTGGCTGCGTACGCGCGAGCGCAACGAGATCGCCTTGCCCACATACAGGATCTCGCCCTGTGCATCCTTGAAGAAATACACGCCCGGCTGCGTGGGCAGATGTCGCAACTTCTGCTCGAGGGCGTTCTGACTCTTGATCCTGCGGGTTTTCATGCTGAACCGTAGTACACCAATCGCGCGGCCCCGATCAGGGGCGATTCGCGGGCCGCTCTCACGGGGCTCCCGGTGGCTTGCGCTGGCGCAGGAACCGGCCCACCAGGGGCAGGTGTGCTTCAATGCCGAAGGCCTGCACCAGGACCAGGTATAGGATTGCGTAAGGACCGATCACCATGATGGCAACCAGGATTGGATGCCAGTCCGGCAGCACCCAGGCCAGGCCGAGCGCCAGCAGTGCAGCCCCGGCCGCCAGCGCGATCAGCCGGATCAACAGAGTGCGGCCCACGCCTACGGCTGGCATCTGCTGGCGTAGCCGAGCACGAAGCAGGCCCCACTCCAGCCAGGCCGTCAGGCCGGATGCCAGCGCCAGACCCGCGGGTCCATAACGAACGTGTTCCGGATTGCCGAACTTGACCCAGAGCGTGATCAGCCCGCCCAGTAATGCGGCCACCCCAACGCGCAGGTAGGCGATACGTGCGGGCGTCCGCGTGTCCTGCATGGCAAAGAAAGCCGATGAGAACAGCCGCGTGGCCGTGGAAGCGGGCAATCCTATCGTATACGCCATCAGGACTAGCGTGACCACGAACGTGTCATCAGGCGTGAACACACCGCGCTGATAGAGTCCTGCCACAATGATGTCACCGAGCAGCAAATAGCCCACGGTGGCCGGCACTACCAACACCGCGATTTGTTTGAGCCCCACAT
>JBOHRF010000121.1:0-13784 GCA_050732575.1 Longimicrobiales bacterium | reverse complement strand
GCGCCGGACTTTTTCCTCCATGCGAATCTGCACCGTGATATCGGCAATGGTGCCCACCAGCTTGCGGGCGCGGCCATCACTGCCCCGGATGACCGAGCCGCGCTTGAGAAACCAGCGGCAGCCTCCTTGGGCGTCGAGCAACCGAAACTCCATCTCGGGAATGGGTGTGTTGCCCTGGGCATCGCGTGGTGCATCGTCGGATTGCTGAGCGCGCTCGGTGCTCAGAACGCGCGCGCGGTCCTCCGGATGAATCCGATCGATCAATTCCTGGAGAGTGGCGGTCGGCTGTGCAGGCAGACCCAGAAGTACGTGTAACGGAGGATCAGTCCGCAGCTCACGCGTGTCCACGTCCAACTCGAAGACTGTGACGCCACCGGCTGCGGCCGCCAGCTCATAACGGCGGCGTCGCTCCACCAGCTCGGTCACATCGTGGGCGCAGACCAGGACGCTATCACACTCGCCGGCCGTGTCCGGAAAGCGGACCACCAATACCACGTCGCGCGTTTCGCCTGTCATGGTGCGGATGGTTGCTTCCGTTTCGCAGCTGCTGCGCGCCGCCGCCAGGGTCAGCAGCTGCTGCTGGAAGTGCCGCTCACCATGAACCAACAAATCGTGCAGGCGCAGGGCCAGCAATCTGGCCTTGGAGCCGGCGCGCGTCAGCCGAATGGCTTCCGTATTGACGCCGCGCACGCGCACGCTGCACAACGCCCGCTGCACGAGCTGCGGTTGGGTCTCCAGGTAGGCGGCCAGATCGACAATGCCGCGCTGCCGCAGACGGCGCAGCCAGCGCGCCACCACGGAGTAGTCGGCATCCCAGATGGCCACGCCGGCCGCGTCAAAGATCTGGCGATACTTCTCGCGTTGCCGCTCGATGGCCAGCTCGGCAACTTTGCGCGCGGTGATGTCCGTGCTCAGTCCCACCATGCGCAGGGGCTTCCCGTCCTGACCGTGCACCATGTTGCCGCGCGACAGAAACCACAAGCACCGGCCTTCCCGGCCCAGCAACCGGTGCTCGACCTCGAAATCAAGCGCTTCGCCCCGCAGGCAGCGCGCAGCCGCAGTGCGAATGGCCGCACGATCCTCGGGCGTGGTAAGCGCGGACCAGTCGACGATCGTAGTGCCGACGGAGCTGCGGTCAAAGCCGAGCAATTCGATGAGCGACGGATCGACGTAGAGGTCGCGCGAGCGAACGTCGAGGTCCCACAACCCAACGCCGCCGGCTGACGTGGCAAAGGCATAACGGTCGTGCACGGTGCGCAGGGCCGCTTCTGCGCGGTTGCGTTCCGCTGTGTCCACCTGACTGATCACCACTCCACCGGGCGGCCGCGTGATGCGATCTACGCGGATCAGGAACGAGCCCGCCTCGCCTTCCACATCCGAGCAAGAATCGAGGGTGAATTGCGGCCGCTCGTTATTCAGCACCGCGGCCACGCCAATGGCCAGCCGGGCGGCCGGAATGTTGCCTTCGCGGCTGGCCTGTTGCAGGCTCAGCAGATAATCCGTGCCCGGCGAAAGGCCCGTGATCAAGGGCGAATATGGGCAGGTGGGCGAGCGCGCTGAAGCACTGGCGTAGATGACGTGTCCGTGCCCATTCAGCGCCAGCACGTGCACGGGCACTGACAGCAACACGCGGTGCAGCAGGAGTTCTCCCTCGGGCATGCGGCGCGCGCGTAGCGTGGGCTGACGGACCACGGTCTTGCGCCTCATGCGCGCGGCCGTCCCTCAACCGGAATCATGGCCCGCAGCTCCAGCCCGTGGCCATTCCGATTAGCCACGCGCAGGCGGCCGCCTAGCAGGCGTACGCGTCCCTTGGCACTGAACAGATCGAAGTCACGCGGCCCCGGAGCCGACCGGGATTGCGCACTGCCACCCGACTCGCGCACGCTCAGAATCAGGGACTCGTTTTCGGCATACAGACGCACCGTGCAGGCGCGTGCACCGCCCTGATGCACTACGTTTTGCAACGCCTCCTGCACCACGCGGTAACAACACAAGGCAACGTGCGGGGGCAGAGGTTCGGTCAGGTCGTAGATATCAACGCGGATGTCCAGACCGTGCGCCGCGCCGAATTCATGGCACAACGAACGCACGGCCGGCTCCAGGCCGGCATGCTCCAGGATTCCCGGATGCAGCTCGTGAGATAGCCGGCGAATGCCGACGATCAGGCTATGAATGTCGGATTGCAATCGACCTACGCGCTCCAGAACCGGCACCGTTGAAGCGGCCAGCTTTTGTTGCAGGTTGCTCAGCGAAATGGCGGCGCCTGCCAGGCGTTGATTCACATCGTCGTGCAGCTCGCGCGCAATGCGCCTGCGCTCCGCTTCCTGCGTGGCGATCAGACGCGCAGTCAGTTCCCGGATCTGGCGATGCGTGCGCCGTAGCGCCGCCTCACCCCGTTTCAGGGTTGTGACATCGGTCAACGTGCCGATCAGCCGCACGGGCTTGCCGTCCAGCGCGCGCATCAGCGTTCCGCGCTTGAGCAGCCACCGTATGGGACCGTCCGCACAGACCATGCGATACTCGATGGGCGGCAAGGGTGAGTTGGCGGCATCATCGCGCGGCCAGTCTACGCTCAACATGGCGCTTTCATACGCCAGCACGCGCGCAACATCATCGGGGTAGACCTGTGCCAGCCAGTCTTCCCGGCTGTACGCGGAGGCGGCGACCTGGCCGGCCCGCGTATCGGTGCGCACGAACCCGGTCGTCAGATCGTGGTCGAACACGCTGACGCTGCCCGCCGAAGCGGCCATCTCGTAGCGACGTTGGAAGGACGCCAGCTCCGTGACATCGTGACCGGTCAACAACGCCGTTTGTTGCAGTCCATCGGGCGCAGGGAAGCGCGCCGTGAATACGATGTCGCGCGTCTGGCCCGAAAACGTGCGGATCTTCATTTCCGTTTCGTAGACCTCGCGCCCGTCGGCCAGAGCCAGGATTTGTTCCAGGAAATGGCGTTCCGCATCCAGTGTGATGTCACCCTGTGGGCAGGCCAGCAACACTTCTTTGGAGCTTGCACCTGCCAATTGTATGGCTTGCGGATTGGCATCGATCAACCGTATCGACTGCAACGTGCTGCGCAACAGGTCGGGATGGGCCGCGAGATGGGCGCGCAAATCCGTGATGCCTTCCGCGCTCAACCGCTTGATCAGCCGCATCGCCGGGGAATAGTCGGCCTCCAGGATACCCACTCCCGCGGCGGCAAAAATGTTCTGATAGCGACGAGTCTCCCGGATCAGCTGAAGCTCAGCTGTTTTGCGCTCCGTGATTTCCGTATCCAGACCCAGCATCCGAAGCGTCTGACTGGATCCATCCGGGCGCAAACTGCCGCGCGTCAGAAACCAGCGCACATTTCCGCGTGCGTCCAGCTTGCGGTGCTCGATCTCGACACTCGTAGCTGCACCGCATACGTGCGCTTCCAGTGATGTGGTGTACGCAAAACGGTCCTCTGGATGCACGCGGGCAACCCAGGCGTCCATCCGGTCCGCAATCTCACCGTTCTCGAAACCAAGCAGCTGCTTGAGCGTGGGATCCACGCGCAGAGTGCCCGTCTTGACTTCCCATTCCCAGAGCGCGATGCGTCCACTCAGCGTAGCCAGTTCGTATCGTTCCAGGCTCTCATGCAAACGCTGGCGCGCACGCACGCGCTCCGTGATGTCCAGATGACACACAACCACACCTCCATGCCGGGCTGGCATGGGGTCCACGCGCATCAGGAACCAGCGCGCCTCAGGAGAAGTGTCACTGGAGTATTCCAGACTGAAGCTGCGGGTTTGACGTTGCAGAACAGAATGCAGGCCGTCCGCTGCGCTACGCGCGTAAACCGTGTGGCGCTCACCCGCGTGACGGAGCGCTGCCAGATAGTCCGCGCCTACACCGATCCAGCCCAGTGCGCCACTCGCCGCCCCCAGTCCCTTCCAACCCCGGCTGGCGTAGGTGACGCGACCGGTTCGATTGACCACCAGGAAATAGATGGCCATCGAGTCCAGTATCTGGTTGAGCAGTTGTTGGCGCGAAGGCGCTCGAACCATGGATCGATACCCTGCAGCCGACCGCAGCGGCAACGCTGGACACACGCCAAGTATGCGCATGCCAGACCCGGTCAATCATGGGGGGGTCACCCCATTTTCCGGAGTGCCACATGTCTGTCAGAGAATACCGACGCTCAATGCAGGCAAGGTATCCGTTTTTTTACGTAGTCCAGACATCGGTAATACATGATTCATCAAGGAAATAATGAGAAAAAACCTGCAAAAGATTACGCCGCAAGGCGCTGACCTTGCGGCGTTCGTATGTTCCCATAGCAGGGGACGGACTCGAACCGTCAACCCGCGGATTATGACTCCGCTGCTCTGCCAATTGAGCTACCCTGCCCTGTAACTGACAACGCGTAAAAATTAGCGGAGTCAACCGTTTGCGTCAACGCGCGAAAGTGCTCTGTCCCAACGGATTGCACCACACCGAAAAGGAGAGGGCCTGGCCTGGCGCGACCCGGTGAGTCGTGGGACGTCGGCTCGGTGGCTGATCTCACGCGACAGGAGTGCCACCGGCGGCCGTGCTCATGCTCTGAGACCGGCGCTCAGCGCGGCTGCGGCCGCCGGACCGTGTCCCGGTCGGGAATGTTGCGCGCTCCGCTGCCTACTTCCGCTCCAGCAGAATCCACGAAGCGGTAGAGGCGTTCGCCAGCGCGGATGAGTCCGTACTTCTCGCGCGCCAGCCGTTCCAACGCGATCGGATCCTTGAGTAGCGAGTCGGTCCGGCTTTGCAGTTGCTTGAGCTCACGTTGCAGGGCCTGCAGCCGCACCTGCTCCTGCGCGCGCTGGCGCGCCAGCCTGCGCACCTCGAAATAGCCGTGGTCACCACCGAACAATGCGTAGTAAGCAGCGCCCAGAATGAACACGGCGGCCAGAAGCCAGCGCAGTTTCAAAAGGCGTTCCTCCCCGGGTATTCAGCGGCGCTGCCAAGGTCTTCGGCAATGCGCAACAACTGGTTGTACTTCGCGGTGCGGTCGCTTCGGCTAGCGCTTCCCGTCTTGATCTGGCCGGCGCGCGTAGCCACGGCCAGATCGGCGATGAATGGGTCTTCCGTTTCACCCGATCGGTGACTGATGATGTAGCGGTAGCCGTTGCGGCGAGCCAGCTCGATGGCCTCCAGCGTCTCCGTGAGCGTGCCGATCTGGTTGACTTTGATCAGGATCGCATTGCCCGCACCCTGCTCGATGCCGCGGCGCAGATCGCGCGTGTTGGTCACGAACAAATCATCGCCCACCAGTTGCACGCGATCGCCCAGCGCGCGCGTCAATTTGATCCAGCCCGACCAGTCGTTCTCGTCCAGACCATCCTCGATTGATACGATAGGGTAGCGCTCTACCCAACGGGTCCAGAACTCCACCATTTCTTCTGAACTGCGTTTTTCCCCGGTCGACTTGTGAAATACGTAGTGGCCGCCGCGCCACATCTCGCTGGCCGCCGCGTCCAGCGCCAGCACCATGTTCTCGCCCGCCTTGTATCCGGCCTGGTCGATCGCGACCAGGATCATTTCAATGGCCTGCTCGTTGGTTGCCAGGTCCGGCGCAAACCCGCCTTCATCGCCCACCGCGGTGCTCAGCTTCTGCGCGGCCAGGACCTGTTTGAGCGCATGAAAGACTTCGACGCCGGCACGCAATGCATGGGCAAACGTGGGGAAGCCGGTGGGTGCGATCATGAACTCCTGCAAGTCAACGTTATTGGCGGCATGGGCACCGCCATTCAGGATGTTCATGAGCGGGACGGGCAGAAGCGTGGCATGGGGCCCGCCCAGGTAGCGATAGAGGGGCAGTCCGCAATCCTGAGCGGCCGCGCGTGCGCAGGCCATGGACACGGCAAGAATGGCATTGGCGCCCAACCTGGCTTTGTTGGGTGTGCCATCCAACTCGATCATGAGTCGGTCGATTGTGACCTGATCACGCGCATCGAGCGTGAGCAGCTCGGGGGCAATGAGCTCGTGCACGTTGTGGACTGCCTTGAGCACGCCCTTGCGTAAGTAGCGGCCCGGGTCGCCATCCCGCAGCTCGATGGCCTCACGCTCTCCGGTGGACGCACCGCTGGGCACGGCGGCTCGGCCCGACACTCCACTTTCGAGCGTGACTTCCGCCTCGATGGTGGGGTTGCCCCGTGAGTCCAGCATCTCCCGAGCGCGCACGCTCACGATGTCGGACATGGCTACGGCGCCTCCGTGGTTTGCAACATGTGTTCGATGCGGCTGCGAACGAGCGCGATGAGATGATCTCGGTTGTCTTCATTGTAGCCGACCGTAGGGATCGGCTCGCCGAAGCGAACGATAAGCCGGCCACTGTGCACGCGCCAGTCGCCTTTCTTGAGGATGGTCCGACCACCCACCACCACGGTGGGCACGATGTCGATGTGCGTGTGCAAGGCCAGCATGAATGCGCCTTTCTTGAAGGGCAATAGCGCGCCATTGGGCGTGCGTGTGCCCTCAGGGAATATGACGATGGCGCTATTGTCGGCCCGCACGATCTCACCGTATTGCTCGAGCGCACGCACCGCCTGCACGCGGTCTTTGCGATTGACGGAGATGTGACCGGCTGTGCGCCAGGCGCGGCCAAAGATGGGAATGCGTCCCAGCTCTTCCTTGGCAACAAAGCGATACATCTTGGGCATGTTTGCCGCCAGCGCAAAAACGTCGTACCAGGACTGGTGGTTGCTGGCCACGATCTGCGGCTGGTCCAACTTCAGGTTCTCGCGACCAAGGACCGTGACTTCAACTCCGCTGGCCCAGAGGATGAGCCGCCCCCATGTGGTTGCAACCCACGTATAGAGTCGTGTGTTGGCCCGGAATAGTGCGCCAATCACAACCGTACTGGAGAGTGTGAGCGTGGCCACGGCACCAAACAACCAGATCCACAACGTGCGAATCACGAGGCACCCGGGAAGTGGTCGTAGCCCTTCAGTTCAGTGTTCACTGGCTGTCCGCGGTGGTCAACCAGGGCCAGGCCACTGCCCTCACGCACATCGCCAATGCAGGTCAGCGCAATCCCGAAAGTCTGCTGGAAGGCCGCCCGCACGGGTTGAACGGAACCGGCCGCCGCTGTGAAGCAGAGTTCGTAGTCATCACCACCGGTCAGCGCACGATGTGCCGGTTCGTGGCCCATGCGCGCGGCGGGATGCACAGGCACATCCTGCGTTTGAATGTGCAGAGCCACGTTGCTGGCTGCGGCCAGATGTGCGGCATCCGATGCCAGGCCGTCGGAGATGTCGATCAGCGCATGCAGGATCACTCGGTTGGCCAGCCACTGCGCTTCGGCCAGCCTGGGCTGTGGCTGCGCGAACGCTGCGCGCGCGGCCTGATCCAACGGGATACCCGCGCGCCATGCGCTCACGGCCGCGGCGGCGGCGCCCAGCGTGCCGGTCACCCAAACTTCATCGCCCACCTGCGCGCCCGAGCGTAATACCGGCCGATCGGACTGGCCCAACGCCGCGATGTCGATGACGAGCGGCCCCTCGCTCCGGGTAGTATCGCCACCAGGAATGGCTGCGCCGTAGCGCGCGGCGGCCTGCGCCACACCCCTCATGATGCGTGCACCCACGTCATGGTAGTCGTCAGCCGTGAGCACCAGTGTTACCAACAACGCGACCGGCACAGCGGCCATGGCAGCCAGATCACTGAGGGCAACGGCCGCGGCGCGATAACCAATCTCTTCGGGCGCAAGCCAGCTGCGCCGAAAGTGCACGTCTTCAACACTGGCATCCGTGGTCAGCACCCAGCCGCCGCGCACAAGCGCTGCATCATCGCCAACGCCCAACAACACGGCTTCGTGGGTGGGCAGCGCAGACAGAAAACTGCGTATGAGGTCGAATTCACGACCGGGTCCAAGAGCACTCGTGCGCATTACGACCTTTTCCACGTGAGTCGCAGGGCGCCGGACGGCGTTGCCAGCCACACGTGTTCGTGGTCCGGCACGATGTCCACGGGACCGGCGGGCAGATCGTGGGGCACAAGGAAGTAAAGCCATTCTTCAGTGGCGGGCTGATAACGCACCAGACCGTTCACACCACCAATCCAGACGGCATCTCCGTCGCTGGCCAGCGCGGTCAGGCGACCCAGTCCGCGCATGGCGGGCAGACGCACGGGGCCGCGCCAACCGGCCGCGTCATGCAGGAACACGGCGTCCGACGTGAGCGCAATCTGGCGATCGCCGATGCTGGCCACATCGACAAACGAGGCGGCAGGCAATCCTGTCTCGCGGACCAGACGTAGCGAGTCCGCGTGCACCGCGCGCGCTACGTGGTACAAGCCGTCGGCCGCGGCAAACCATATCTGTTCGCCCAGCACCCGAATGCGGCCGATGCCAACATGGAGTGCAGGTTGCTGGCGACTTCCGGCCAGCTGCAACAAGCCGCTGCGCCCGCCGATCCAGACGCTCTCTCCCGCCACAGCTACCGTGTTGGCCCGTTCGCGGCTCAGCCGTTCGACACGCGTGCTGCCATGTTGCAAGCGGCTCACGCCATCCGCGCCCGCGAAATACACGTGCGTGTTGGTAGCCACGATTTGCTCGATCCGACCATTGGGTCCACCCTCGAGCGCATCCCGCAGCTGCCAGCCCTGGAGGTCACGTGTAGTTCGAACCGCACCGCTGCGTTGACCGCGCCCATCAGCGCCCAGCCACAACGTGTCGCCTACCATGGCCAGTGCGCTCACACCACGCGTGGCTGCGCCATACCACAGCCATTCGCTCTGGTTGCGCAAGGCATCGAATCGAAATACAAAGGCGCCGCTGGTAGCAAACCAGTACTGCTCGGGACGGTCGCCGCGCTGAAACGCGGTGATCGGCCAGCGGCGTGCGCGTCGATCCAGGCCAATGGAAGATCGAAAGGCGGCCAAGGTTGGATCGAGGGTACGCAGGGACGCCGCGCGCCGGACGATGGACGCAGGTACGTTTGCCGGTGGCACGGGCCGGACGCCTGCGCCCAACCGATTCGCGCGAAACCACGTGCTGCCGGCCTGCACCCAGATCCCTTCTTCTTCTGTGCCGATCGAAGGCACGATAGCCGCGATCTCGCCGCTCAATGCGAAGCCAACATTCTCCCAGCCGGCCGGCACCTCACGATACCGGAACACACTGCCGCTTGCCGTCCCCAGCCACACATCGGCCTGCAGGCCATCCACAGCCAATGCGCTGGGCTGCTCGTTGACCGGATAGCCGTCTTCCTCGGTTGACGGCAACTCCCAAACGCCACGCGTGAAATCGTAGCGCGTCAGTCCTCCACGCGTGGCGGCGTACAGGTAGCGCGCGTCCCGCGCCAACGCGCCCACTTCATGAAAGGCCGTGATGAGCACGCGTTGGTCCGGACGCCAACTGCGCCTCGCTTGCCCGGCTGTGTTCGACATCAACGAAAGGCTGAGAATCGCTGCGTACACGCATGTTGACCGTAGATCCGTGCCGCCAATACCGGTCAACCATCGCCCACGCGATCGGGTCATTTACCAGCGCGCAGGTTGATCGAAAGTGATGAAGGGCAGGCCGAGAGAACTGGTCCGCGCGCCGGGAAACCGGAATGCGCGGCGCAATCCCTCGCTCACATGGCGCGGCAGGAGGGAGCGGCCGCGGTTGGCCAGATCCGCCGCGCGGCCGGCATAAAACAAACCGAGCGCGGCCGCCTCTCGCGCTTCCACTCCCGTGGCCAGGAAGGCACCGATCACGCCGGCCAATTGATCGCCCATACCGCCCGTGGCAACATCCGAGGATCCGGTCGTGTTGATCAGGGCCGGACCCTCCGGCGCGGCTACCATGGACGGCTGACCCTTGAGCAATACCACGCAACGCGTGGCCCGCGCAAAGGACTGCGCGCAGCCCAGGCGATCGCGCTGGATCTCCGATTCCGCCTTCCCCGATAATCGCGCCATCTCCCCCAGGTGGGGCGTCAAGAGGGTCGGTCGTCGAGCCCCAATGCGTTTCAACGCATCGGTTCGCTGCGCCAGCAAGTTCAGGGCATCGGCATCGAGAAGCACCGGCAGCGGATCGGTGGCGTCCAACGCGCGCTCGAGCGCTTCCAACGCAGGTTCATCCGTGCCCATGCCGCAGCCCGCAACCAGGGCGTGAATGCCCGCGCCAGGCACTTCGCCGTCGCGATCGAAGAACGTGGCTTCCGGTACCAGCGTTTGCAGGATTTCGCGGTTGCTCGCGCTGGACACGATGCGCAGCAGGCCAGCGCCCGCGCACAACGCCCCATGAGCGGCCATGGCCGCGGCACCGGCCATGCCCGTACTGCCGGCCAGGAGCAGCACGCGTCCGGCCGCGCCTTTGTGCGCATCGGGCGCACGTCCGGGCAGCCGCGCGTGCGCCCAGGCGGGCGTGATCAACTCGCTGTCCGGAGACTCGGGCAGGGGTGACAGTCCAATCTCCGCGACAACCAGCCGGCCGCAGTGACTGCGCGCGGGCTGTAACAGCAGACCAACTTTGGCCGCGCCGAACGTAACCGTGACGCGCGCATGTACTGCATCCCCCTCCACGCGGCCAGTACTGGCATCCACGCCGCTGGGAAGATCGATGGCAAGCACCGGGCGCTGCGCAGAATTGAGTTCGCGAATCACACTCGCCATCGGTTCGCGCGCGGCGCCACGCGTGCCCGTGCCCAACATGCCATCCATGATCACATCGGCATCGGCCAGGGCAGCGCTCAGTTGCTCGCTGGAGAGCCGAGCCAGCTTGTGATCGTGCAGAAGAGCCAACTCGGGAGTTCGTGGCGTGGCCGCTATCCAGGCCACATCGCGACCCCACTCCCGCAGAATGCGCAGCGCAACCAGTGCATCACCCCCATTGTTCCCGGGGCCGACCACGGCCAGCACACGGCCACGCGGGTGGAGCGCGTGCAGTACCGCGGCCGTGGCCCGTGCTGCGTTCTCCATCAACACGCGGCCCGGGATGTTGTGCCGTTTACGTGCATCGCCATCCCACGCCTCGGCCTGTTCGGCGCTCAGCGCGTATACCGGGTCACGGCCGAAGACATGGATCGAGCGCAAAGGGAAACGATGACAATTAGGGTGATAATGCGAACGCAGCGCGTGCTTCCGGCGATTGCGTCAGAGGGGCATTGCGCCCCCCATTTTCACTTGTAGCTCTGACCGATGGTCCGGCCGAAGCTGATCTCGCCGT
Organism: Longimicrobiales bacterium; assembly: GCA_050732575.1. Classification (GTDB taxonomy): domain Bacteria; phylum Gemmatimonadota; class Gemmatimonadetes; order Longimicrobiales; family RSA9; genus JBBDWZ01. The sequence goes on along the minus strand of JBOHRF010000121.1, from coordinate 2,638 downwards.
TGTCGATCCGAATGTTGAAGCCGCACTCTGGATTGGAGCAGACCCACGCTTTGTAGGTGATCGGCGCGCCATCACGACCGTAGTCGGAAAGCGGTAGAAGTGTCCCGTTGTTGCACTTCCGGCAGCGCGGGAACTGTACCTCCTGCTCGACCGCCATCGCCCCCTCCCCTCAACGACCCCGGCGCGGGCACGACGCCCGCCGCTTGCCGTGTCCTGAACCTTTAGTGCAAAGCGCGTTCCCTGTCCAGTGGAACGCGATCAGCGGCACTGGAGCGTGGCCAGGCGCCGCCCCAAAAAACCCGGTCTGTGCCCGACTGCCCGCCGGCCTCAGCTGGCCCGGGCCGCCCTATTTGTAGGCAGTACCAAACGCTTCGTCGAAATCGAAGACCTGCTCGAAATCGTGCATGGTGTCCTCATCCTGCTTGATCAGGATGCCGGTCTCGACCAGCGCAAACACAATATGACCCACGTCCGTGGTAGCGTGAATGCCCCAGTGCTCGAGTACGGTACGTGCCATTGGACCAAACTTTTCCAGCGCCAGGTCACGCACGCCTTCGGTAAGCTCCCGGCCGCTGATATGGCGCTGCTCGGGCAGCCGTTGGATCACGAAGTGCAACGCGGAAAGCACGAACAGATAGGCGGAGTCATGGAAGCGCGGATAACGTTCACGCAGCCGATCCAGGATCTGATCGTCGAGTACAATGCCATTCATGCTACCGCGTGCTCCCGGCGCAACTGTGGATACAACGGAAAGGCATCACACAAATCGCGCACCTGGCCGGCCACCTGACGCGCCAGGGCGAAGTCACTCGGCGCGGTCAGGACTTGTGCGATCCAATCCCCAATGCTGCGCAGCTCACCTTCTTTCAAGCCACGCGTAGTCATGGCCGCCGTGCCGATCCGCATGCCGGAGGTCACAAAGGGGGAGCGCTGCTCACCGGGCACCGTGTTCTTGTTCACAGTGATGAGCGCGCGGCCCAGCGCTTCTTCGGCAGCTTTGCCGCTCAGCTCGCCGCGATTGCGCAAATCGACCAGCATGAGATGGGTATCTGTGCCACCACTCACCAGATCAAAGCCGTGCTCGATCAGGCGATGCGCCAAAGCGCGCGCATTCGCCACGACTTGCTGCGCGTACACACTGAATTCCGGTGCCAGCGCTTCGCGAAATGCCACCGCTTTGGCTGCGATCACGTGCATGAGCGGTCCACCCTGGATGCCCGGGAAGACCTGTTTATCGATGGCACGCGCCCATTCGCCCCGGCCCATCAGGAACCCGCCCCGCGGCCCGCGCAGCGTCTTGTGCGTGGTAGACGTCACGATCTCGGCATGCGGCACCGGACTGGGGTGCACACCGCCTGCCACCAATCCCGCAATGTGCGACATATCCACGATTAACTTGGCATCGACTTCGCGCGCAATCGCCGACATGGCTTCGAAATCAATGACACGCGCATACGCGCTGGCTCCGGCCATCAGCACCCTGGGCCGATCCCGGAGTGCCAACTGGCGCACTTCGTCGTAATCGATGCGGCCTGTGTCCTCGCGCACACCATAAGCGGAAACCTTGTACAGCTGTCCGCTGAAGTTGACCGGCGAGCCATGCGTCAGATGCCCACCATGGCTCAGGTTCATGCCCAGCAGGCCCTCCCCTGGCTTCAGGGTCGCCATGTAGGCCGCCATGTTGGCCTGCGCACCGGAGTGTGGCTGCACGTTGGCGTGCTCGGCACCGAACAGCTGTTGGCAGCGCTCAATGGCGTGCCGTTCGGCCACGTCTACAAACTCACAGCCGCCGTAGTATCGCTTACCGGGATAACCTTCCGCGTATTTGTTGGTGAGGATGGAGCCCGTGGCTTGCAGCACGGGCACGGAAGCAAAATTCTCCGAAGCAATCAGCTCGATGCCCTCGTGCTGCCGAGTCGCCTCGTTGACAATGGAATCGTAGATCTCGCGATCGACCCGCTCGAGTTCGCGCATGGTCACACCCAGGTCCGTTGAATGGCTGCGACCTGATCGATCCGACGCTCAGCCAGCCGGTCGGCCGCCTGGTACGTGGGCAAACCCTGCTCGCGCGCCAGCTCGAACAGCTGCAGGAGCGTATCGTAGATCTCACCCGCCTTGCGCCGCGCACGATCCGCCGACCAGTTGTGCAATTCGCCGTACACGTTGATCAGGCCACCTGCGTTGATGACATAATCCGGTGCGTACAGAATGCCGCGCCGCTCCAGCTCATCACCGTGCCGGTGTTCCTGCAGCTGGTTGTTGGCGCCGCCCGCAATGATCTCGAACTGGAAGCGTGCCAGTGTATCGTCGTTGATAACTGCACCTAGCGCGCAGGGCGCAAATATCTGCGCTGGCACATCGTAAACTTCGTCCGGGCGAACTGGCCTGGCCGCAAAATCCTCCACCACGCGCTTGACTCGGCCGTCGTCGATGTCGGTCACTGTCAGTTGCGTTCCTTCCGCATGCAGATACTCGCACAAATAGTAGCCAACGTGTCCCAGCCCTTGCACAGCCACGCTCAAGTTACTCAGGCTATCATTGCCGTAGCGCTCGTGCGCACACGCCTTGATGCCTCGATATACACCATAGGCGGTGACCGGTGAAGGATCGCCCAATCCACCCGCCACACCGGCTACGA
>JBOHRF010000120.1:0-13827 GCA_050732575.1 Longimicrobiales bacterium | reverse complement strand
CGCGTTCCAGTTTGCGGCGCAGCTCGGCTACATGGGCATCGACAGTGCGGGTCAGGACGAGCGCGCGGTGGCCCCAGACTTCGCGCAGCAGCTCGGGACGCGATGCGACAGCACCAGCGCGCCGTACGAGGGCGGCCAACAGCTCGAACGCCTTGGGCGTCAACGTTACCGTGGCATTGCCCACGCGCACGTCACGCGTCTGCAGATCGACCACCACGTCACCGAACTGAACGCATTGCGGCTCGGTAGCCCGTTGCGCCTCGACGCGGCGCAACAAGGAGTGCACACGAGCCAGCAACTCTTTCAAGCTGAAGGGCTTGGTAACGTATTGATCGGCAGCCAGATGAAAGCCACGGATCTTGTCGGATTCCTGGTCCTTGGCGCTCAGGATCAGGACCGGCGTGCGCTGACCGAGTCGGCGCAGGCTCTCCAGTATGGCAAAACCGTCCATGCCGGGAAGCATGAGATCGAGAATGATGAGGTCGGGACGCCAATCGCGCGCGGTGTTCAAGCCGGCCGCGCCGTCCTCCTCGACGCGCACCTCGAGCCGTTCCTTCTGCAGGTTGTAACTGATACCAGCAGCCAGGTCGGCATTGTCCTCGATGACGAGAACGCGCGGCATCAGGAGGCTTCGATGGCCGTACGATCGAGCGGCTCGTGTAGCAGCGGACCGAGACGAACGCGAGGCAGATCGACCACGAACGTCGCACCTGATGTGCTGGCCGCCAGGGTAACCGTGCCGTGGTACTGGGCAGCCAGATCGCGGGCGATAGTGAGGCCAATGCCTGTGCCCCCTGTGGCCAGCACGTCTTCCGTTGTACCGCGTTGGAAGGCATTCCCGATGTGCTTCCGATCCTGCACCGCCACGCCCGGTCCTTGATCGGCGATGGCCATCTGGACGCGTTCACCGCTGGTGCGCGTGGATACCATGATGGTCTGACCGTGCGGGCCATACTTGACCGCATTGTCCAACAGGTTCAGCACGATCTGGCGCAGGTGCTCTCTTCGTATCGTAGCCAGGGCATTCGCTTCCAGCTGGCAGGTGATACGCGCCCGGCGCGAGCGAGCCAGCGGCAGAAATCCGTTGACCAGGTCGTGCAGCTCCGCTTCCAATTCGATGACGGGCGCTGCATTGGCCGCTTCAGTGCGCGGCCGCGCCACGTGCAACACATTCTCGACCAGGTGTGACAGGCGCGTGGTTTCGCGGTCGATGTGAGAAAGCGCCCAGGCGCGTTCCGCGGCCGATTATCGTCCGGCGTGCGGCGCAACACGCGATAGGCCAGCCAGCGCTGCTCGGGCAACGGCCGCAACCCGTTGTTCGCCGTAGGCGCGGCGCGATAACTCGAGCGCAGCTCCCGCGCGACCAGCGCATTTGTGGCCAGCCCGTCATCCGTGCCCAATAGCGAATCGCTGGCCACCGAGTACAGGTAGAACGCCTCGGGCGTGACCGGCGTTCGTGTGCAGTTGCAGTCGTCCGGACCCTGCGCTGCCAACTGGAGCGTGAGCAGCGCCAACGCTCCCAACACGGCCAGGCTCACGCCCAGCAGTCCCCACGACCAGTTCAGTTTCAGGCGCGGCCGTCTCATGCCGTTTCACCACGCGACAGGGTCAACTCAACCTCATTTCGTCAGACGCGCGGATCAAGACATCGGTTGTGCGAGAATTGTAAAAGACGGATGAATCGGATGACCGGATGAACCGGTTGAACCGGGCTGAACCGGATGGAGGCGGAGGAAGCGAGAACCCGGGTGACTGCTGGCGAAATTCGGGGCAAAATTCGGGGTGAAGCAGGAGGTTGAGCGCACCCACATTTCAGCAACCCGCTTCATCCGCCTAATCCGCACATCCGTCTCATCCGCATCATCCGCATCATCCGCTTCATCCGAATCATCTGCCTCCTTCGCCTCGAAGGGCGGGCGTTGCGCTCACTGCAATGGGTACCGACCATTAGGCCATGATTCGCTATACCGGAGTCGTGCCGCGCCTGCCGGTCCAGGACCTGAATCGGACCATCCGTTTTTATGCCGACTTGTTGGGTTTTCAGTGCACGCTGCTGTGGCCCGATCACCTGCCCACGTTCGCCATCCTGGATCGCGACGAAGTGAGCTTGCAGTTCTACCTGGCAGGCAGCCAACCCGGCACGCAGTCCGGGCATGGTATTCTGTCATTCGATGTGAACGATGCGCGCGGTGTGCATGCCACCCTGGTCGATCGGGTGGCCATTGAATGGGGCCCAGATGTGTACACCTACGGCCGCCGTGAATTCGCCATCCTGGATCCTGATGGCTATATGGTGATTTTCTCGGAGCAGACGGGGGACGCGCCCACGGTTGATGAGCCGTAACGGATCAAAGCATTCAATCGCAGAGGAACGGCGTCCCTCTGCGACTGAATGCTGTTGTTTCGTATGGCGCGCAACGCGTTGTTCGAGCCAGTTTCGCTGATTTCAGTTTCCGCTGGTCTTCGATCGCTCCCGTTCGATGTAGGGCACGCCATCACTGATCCATTTGGCGGCGGGCACACCTTTCAGGTAGTGATCGAACCATTCGATTTGTTTTCTGGCGTAGTCGATCTGATTGTGTTTGCGCGCCAGGCCATGGTTCTCGCCGTTGTAGACGATCATGACCACGTTCTTGCCGGTGCGGCGGGCCGCATTGAACAGCTCGACGCCCTGACCGAAGTCTACGTTTCCGTCGCGGTCACCGTGCTCGATGAGCAGAGGTGTGGTCATCTCATGCACAGTGAAGATGGGCGAGTTGCGAATGTAGGCTTGGGGATCCTCCCACAGTGATACTTCCATGCGTTCCTGCCCGACCTCGAAGTGTGCATGTTCGGGCAGTCCGCTGTTTTCCGACGAGTAGCCGTAGAAGCTGACCAGGTTGGTGAGTGCGGCACCGGCAATGGCGGCGGCAAAAACGCCTTTGGTGTGAGTGGCCAGGAAAGCCGTGCCGTAGCCACCCCAGGAATGACCCATGACGCCGACACGCGCGCCATCGACCAGGCCCATCTCGACGACCTTCTTCACCGCGGGCACCACGCCATCGATCGTACCTTTACCCGGCTCGCGCGGCACATACGTGATATCCGGGCGCAACACGAAAAAGCCGTTCTGCGTGAAGTTGCTGATGTTGTATTGACTGCGCTCGGAGGGCACTACGTAGTTGTGCAGCTGGTTGGTCAGGCGCTCGTAGATGTAGACGACCATGGGATACCTGCGGCCCGGCTGGTAGTTGGCCGGGTAGTTCAGGATGGCCTGAGTGTTTTCACCGCGGCCGTTGGTGAACTCGATCAGCTCGGCGCGACTCCACGCATAGTCCTTCTGGAACGGATTGGTCTCACTGACCTGCTGCAGGTCGCGCAGTGTAGGTCCGGCCACGAACAGATCGGGTGAGTCCTGGTACGACTGCGCGACGTACGCAAACATATCCGCCTGTTCCGCTTTGCTCAGGCGGCCAATGTTTTGGTTTTCCCAGAGCAACCTCTCGGCGCCCCGGGCAGTCAGGCGGGCCAGCCCACTCTGCTTAGTCCAGTCGCCGACCAGTGAGAGATAAGTCGGACGCGACAGATCGATGGTCGTTTGCTCCGGGTCAAGGCGCAGCAGACGGTGCACGACGCGATCCTGTGCGCCGTTGGTGAGCCGGCGCGGGTTCGAGCCGTCGGGTCGGACTTCCCACAAATCGAAGCGATCGTAAACGATTACGGATCGGTCGTTGGCCGTCCAACCGGCAATACCGTACGGGAAGCGCTCGTGCGGTACGTGATCGTCCACCGAATCGACTACCGACGTACCGAAGCCGGCACTGATGTTGGCCGTGTTACCGCCGTTCAGGTCGCGACTCCACCAGTGACCATCTTTCATGTACAACACGTAACGGCCGCCGGGACTGGGTTGGGCCGGGAATGGCATCTTCTCTACCAAGGGCGTGCGTTGTCCCGTGGTCAGGTCGACGCGATTCAGATCGCGCCAGGTGCGGCCGGAGAGCGCGTCCTGCGGGTAGCGCGCATCATCGGCTTCCAGCACCAGCTTCTGGGCTTCATACAGTGTGAGGTTTTCCGGCTTGCCATTGGAGAGCCGGACGAGTCGGTTGGGCTCCAGGTGCCAGGCGGCCAGATCGTTGGCCTGGCGGTCCTGCGCCAGGCGGAGTCGTTGTTGCAGTTGCGGGCGCACATCGCGAGGATGCCAGACTTCGACTTCTGGCGCCTCATCCACGCTAGCCTTCCGGGCAGAATCATCGGCCGCCTTGGCCAACAACTTTGGCTCGCGCGCTTTCACGCCCAGGAACAGAATGGTGCCATCCTCCGACCAGCGCAGCGCGCGGAAGTTGACCACGCGCAGACTGGGATCACTCTCGCCTTGATAGGTGATGCGTTGCGGTGCGGCGCGCGTGAGACCTTTCCAGGCCAACGCGACGTGCGCCGTGTCTGTGTACGCGCTGTCCACTCGCGTGCGCAGTGCAGCCAGATCATCGGATTTGCGCCGCCAGGTCAGGCCCGAATAGCGCGCGGCAAAAGAATCGAGCACGCGCAGCGCACCTGTACCGGGGTCGTAAAGCTGCAGGCCATTGCCATCGGGCAACTCGGCATCGATCAGCAGAGCCAGCAGGCCAGCGCGGTCCTGCCACGCGAACTCGGCCACATTGCCGAACGTCATCTCGAGGCCGGTCTGCAGATCGCGCACAATGAGATCGGCGCCGCGCGCTTTACGGCCGGTGGGCGCATACCGACGATAGGCCAGGTGCGTGCCTGCATGGTTGAAGGCAAACCCCTGCACTTCCGAAATGGTAGTGCGTTGCGCCGTGTTGTTGAGATCGAGCAGCCCGAGCTGATCGCGAATGGGCTGGTTGGCGCGCTGCAACCGTGTGCGTTCGGCCTCCGATACCGTAATGCGATACGCCAGCCAGCGGCCGCTGCGCGCGAACGCGGGCTGATCCGCGTTCTTCAGCACGCGCGTGGAATCACCCGCGCTGGTGCGGCGCGCGCGCACTTCATTGTCGCCCGAGGTGCGATTGACCGCGTACGCGATCCACTGACCGTCGGCGGAAATCGTGGAGAACCCCAGTGACTCCCACTGGGCCGCATCCGCCCAGGAAACAGTGCGCGCGGTCTGCGCCGAGACCGGCCATGCGAAAACCAGCGCGAAGACCAGGGTCAGACATCGTGTTGTGATACCAGACATAGAATGCTCCCGGAGTGGTAATACCAACGTCGAGGGCATAGGAGCAAGGTGAGGGGGACGCTCACCTTACTCCTATTTCCTTTGGTTTCCTCAAGTCTTGACTACCAGCTACTGCGCGATCACGCCCACGCGCGCCGCGGCCAGCTGACCACCGCCGCGCACCGTGATGATGGATCGGCCCGCGCGCACTCCTGTGACCAGCCCATCCTCCACCCTGGCTATGGTGTTGTCCGAGCTGGTCCATTGCAGGCTCTCGCCGTTGGGCAAACGCGTGAGCAGCGCCCCGCGCTGGTCGACCGCCGTGGCTTCCAGGAATACCGTGCGGCCAACGGCCACGGTAAACGAATCCCCGGGCAGAGACAAACGGCCCACGACCACCGTCCGGTCAGTGGTGTCCGTTGGTTCCTGGTCGCACGCGCTGAAAACAATGGCGGTTAGCAGCAGGCAAGCAGCTCGACAGGCCCAGTTCGATCGGTTCATGGAACGGTCCGTGGGATGGTGGCGCCCTGCGAATGTAGGGTCAGCCGCTGCGAATGGCCATACGCCAGGGGCTTACATGGAAACGGCTAACGGACGAGCACGACTACGATTTCGGGTAACGACCGACGGCTCGTTGATCGTGGTGTTTCTTACGGGTTTTTTCTTACCGCGCGTAACGCGCTGTGGCCAGCACGACCAATCGCTCGATCAGCGCATCGTAGGTGATGCCCGCGCGCTCGGCGGCGCGGGCAAATTCGCCGTTGCGCTCCAGGTAGCAGTTTGGGTTGGCCTCGATCACGAAGATCTCGCCGCGCTGGTTCAGACGCATGTCGATGCGTGCGTAGTCGCGCAGGCGCAGGGCATGAAAGGATTCCATTGCCATGCGCTGCATTTGCAGCACCATGGCGTCGGGCAGATCAGCCGGGAAAACGGAGCGTGTGTCGCCCTGGCGCGACTCGCTCCATTTGACATCGAAGCTGGCGATGCGGTTGGGATGCGCGGCACCGACTGCAAACTCCAGCTCGATCACGGGCAAGGCTTCCGCGTGCGCATTACCCAGCACGCCCACATAGAACTCGCGGCCGTCCACGAACTCTTCCACCAGCACGGGCGATCGGTAGGCATCCTGCAGCTCATCGATGCGGCGCAGCAGACTGGCCAGATCGTGCACGACAGAACGGTCGCTGATGCCGATCGATGCATCTTCCTGGGGCGGCTTGACGATTACGGGAAAGCGCAGCTCGCCCGCGTGATCGAGCGCGCCCCGGAAAACGGTGGCAAAGTCGGGCGTCGCGATGCGGTGGAAGCGCAGCATCTTCTTGGACAGGCTCTTGTCGCCGGCCAGGATGAGGCCGGACGGACTCGATCCCGTGTAATGCAGGCCCAGCAGATTGAGCAACGCGGCCAGGTTGGAATCGAGTGCACTCTTGTCCCGGAACGACTCCGTGAGGTTGAATACCAGATCGGGCTGGCGGGCGCGCAGCTCGTGCACGACCGGCTCGATCTCGGTAGCCACACCAAGCGTTTCGGCATCATGGCCGCCTGCCTGCAAGGCCCTGGTGACCTGTTCGATGACCGGATCGACAGGGGGCTCGAGCGCATCCTCGCCATGCAGTATCACGACCTTCATGGCGCATCCCCGCGTCCGGAGGTCAGCGTATCCGTGTATCGATAGTTCATCATGACCGCGGTGCCGAACGCGGTCAGCTCGATGAGGGTGGCCGCTTCGCGCGCGCGCAGGACAAGCCCCAGCTCATCGGCGCGATGGGCCAGGAAATCGACGAACGCGCCCACTACACTGGGCCCCTCGCCTGACCAATAGCCGATGCGCGCCACCAACTCGCGCCGGTGCGCGAGCAGGAATTTCCTGGCCTGGCCCTCCCCATCTCCGTCACCGTCACCTTTCCGTTCAAAGATCGTGAGCAGATCACCATCGAAGAAACGGGGTTCGTCGATCGGCAATCGTCGCTCCAGCTGACGGTAGTGTTCTTCCACCGTGAAATGCATGGCTTGGACGGGCAGGTCTTCGGGCGTGACCTGGGCACTCACGATGGGCGGCTCACACGCGATGCCGGCCATCAATCGATCGACGTATTCCAGTTTGGCCAGTACCGGCCAGCCATGGTAGGTATCGCGCCAATCCAGGTCGGGCGTTAGCCAGACCGCGAACGTCTCGGCAAAATCTTCGTCGGGATGCTTCTGCGCGTACCAGCCCAGGATGTGGCGCACGTGCGAACGTGAGAATGGGTCGGCGTGATAACGTTCGCGGTAGGGCCGGGAATAGGGGCCGAACAGACGGCGCCATTCCGGTTGATCGTATAGCCGATACGCGTAGTTGTAGGCGTGGCCGGCTTCGTGGCGCAGATAACGCATCGACTCAAGGGCGGATTCAATGCCGGCTGCCCGTTCCTCTTCGATGCGCATGAGTCGCGCATCGGCCAGGTAAAAGGGCGCGGCTATGATGGGCGTGCCATCGGGGCAACCCCATTCATCGCTCAGGTAGACAGGCGGCAGAAAGGCCAGACCGCGCGCGCGCAACTCATCGTACAGGCGGTCCACCAGCTGCTCGAGTGGTGTACCGTGCAGCCGCAGTCCCAGCTCGGAGATGCGTTTGCCGAGCAGCTCACTGGGTTCCGCATCGGCACCGGGCACGCCGATCACATGCCTTATCGGTCGACCGGGCGCAGCTCCGCGCGTAGCCGCACCGTCCGCACATGGCATTCATCACGCGTCACGGGCACGCGGCCGCTTTCCCATTCCCGGTAGCGCGGATGAAGTACCTGCACTATGTAAGTACCCGCGCGTTCGTAGGCGGCCGAGATGGTGGGCGCATCACGCTGCACGCGCGCCTGCGCCGTGTCCGTGTAAATGCCATCGCGCACAATGACGGTGACCATGCCGTCGATGAGCCGGCCCGTGCTTCGATCAATCGGCTCAACCGCGATAGCGGGCCGCGCTTCCATTGTGCAAATGGCGCCCGGCGGCGCTGGAATACCGGCCTGCGGCGGTTCGGGCGTGGAACTGCATGCACCGAACACCAGAGTTGCGCATAGCATATATGTGAGCTTGCCCATGAGTCTCTCGCGCTGCTTTCGAGAATTGTGAGGTGGGTCAGGACTGGAGTTGAAGCCGGGATAAGACCGTCCACTGGCGCGACTGGCACAAAGCCAGGGCTCTGCGACCGCGACTGTCATTCAAACCCCAATCTTGCCCCCAATCCTGACCCTCACCCTCCATGGGTCACGGAATGCAACTACCGCACCCGTGCATCGGACCGTCCTTCGCCCTTCACTCTTGTCCCATCCCATGCCGATGATGGCCGGCATGGCCATGCGCAGGCGAGGGTCACACCGGCACGGCGGGACGCCCACATTTCAATTGCGGCCAGAATCCCGGAACGACAATATGGTCCGCCATGGACACCACTCGCTTTTCACAGCAGGGCATCGCCATCCTGCGCGTTGTGCTCGGCATCGTGTTCCTGGCGCACGGTTGGCAAAAAGCGTTCACCATGGGCCTGGGCGGTGTGGCCGGCTTCTTCACGCAAATCGGGATACCACTACCGGCTTTGGCTGCTGTAGTGGTGACGACTGTGGAGCTGGTGGGTGGTTTGGCCTTGATGGTCGGGCTGGGCACGCGCTTCGTGACCATTCCGCTGGCCATCGACATGCTGGCTGCCACACTCGTCTTTCACCTGAGGAATGGATTCTTCATCACCGATGGTGGTGTCGAGTTCACACTGGTGCTGGCCGCGGGCGCTATTGCCTTAGCGACCATCGGCCCGGGCGCGTGGGCGCTGGACAATCTAATGGGCCGACACGCGCGTACCGCGCCCCTACACGAAACCCTACCGGGCTAATCACGTCCGCTCGCCGCGGCGTTTACACAGCTGCCTGCATCTCGTGTGCATCCGGCCGCAACAGGCTCTGGCGGAGGATACGCCAGGCCTAAATTCCGGGACATCTGACTTCTGGAGACGCACACATGCTCGACTCCCTGCTGCGCGATCTGGCCTATGCCGTGCGCACGCTGCGCAAGGCACCCATGTTCACGCTGGTGGCCGTGATCACACTGGCCCTGGGTATTGGCGCCAACACGGCCATTTTCAGCGTAATCAATGGTGTGCTGGTGAAGCCGCTGCCCTTTGCCAATGGCGAGCGCATGATGCGCGTGCGGCAACCCGTGGGATACGGCAACATCCAGGATGCGGCGTTCTCGCCTATCGAGCTGAACGACTACCGCACACAAGTTCGCTCGTTCGACGCGCTGGTCGAGTTCCATTCCATGTCCTTCAACATGATCGGACGCGGTGAACCGCATCGCGTGCAGACGGCCGTAGTCTCGGCCAATTTCTTCGATGTGTTGGGAGTGCGGCCGCTGTTGGGCCGTACGTTCCGGCCGGGCGAGGATGAGGCGGGCGCCGGGCCGGTAGTTGTATTGAGTCACGAGTTCTGGCAGACACGGCTGGGTGGCGATGCCAGCATTGTCGGTCAGAACGTGGAGATGACCGATCGCCTGCACACGGTCATCGGCGTGCTGCCGCCCTTGCCGCAGTTCCCCAATCAGAACGATGTCTTCATGCCCGTCTCGTCCTGTCCGTTCCGCATGGCGGATGGTGTGCGCAACACGCGCGCGGCGCGCATGGTTTCGGTTTTCGGTCTGCTGAAGCGCGGCGTAAAGCCCGATCAGGCCAACAACGAGTTGAAGCTGGTGGCCAACCGCATGCATACCGACCACACGGCGGATTATCCGGAGAATCGTCAATTCGGGATACAGGCCACCGAGCTGGGTGAGGAGCTGACGGCTACGGCGCGACCGACATTGCTCCTGCTGCTGGCCACCGCGGGCTTCGTGCTGGCCATTGCCTGCGCGAACGTGGCCAACCTGACGCTGGTCCGTTTCATCCGTCGGCGCAACGAGCTGGTGGTGCGCAGCGCATTGGGTGCAGGTCGCGGGCAACTGGTTCGTCAACTGCTAACCGAGAGTGTGCTGCTCTCCCTGGCCGGTGCGGCATTGGGCATGATCATCCCGTTCGCGGCGCGCGGCCCGCTCACCTCGTTTGCGGCGCGTTTCACGCCGCGCGCACAGGAAATCGAGATCAATTTGGCCGTGCTCGGTTTTGCCGCGCTGATCTCCATTGTGACGGGTGTGCTGTTCGGCACGCTGCCCATCTTTGCCGTGCTGCGCAAACTGTCGGCGGGGCTGCGCAGTCGCGGCGGCGCAGTGGCGCAGGCCACCGTGGGCCGCCGCCGGCTCGAGCACGGTTTGGTGGTCGCGCAACTCGCCATCTCTCTGGTATTGCTGGTGGCAGCCGGCCTCAGTGCACGCAGTCTGCTGGCCCTGCGCGGTGTGGAAGCCGGCTTCGATCCGTCACGTGTGTTGACCATGCGTCTGACCCCGAGTCGCGACAAATACACGTCGGCCGAGTTGGTGCGCAACTTCGATGACGCCGTGCTGGAGCGCGCGCGCCAGCTGCCGGGAGTAAGGGCTGCTGCCATCGCCACCACGTTCCCGCTCAATGCGGGTCAGCCGTTTGCGCAATCATTCCAGATCGAAGGGCAGACACTGGGACCCAACGAGCTGCGACCGCAGGCCGAGGTGCGCATTGCCAGTGCCGACTATTTCCGCACCATTGGTGTGCCCGTATTACGTGGGCGTTCGTTCAATCAGGACGATCGCAGTGATGCGCCGGCGGTCGTCCTGATCAACCAATCGCTGGCGCGCCGGCTATGGTCGGACCGCGATCCGCTGGGCGTGCGCATCTCGAACAACAACGGTCAAACCTGGGCCACCATCGTGGGTGTGATGGGCGACGTGCGTCAGTACGGTCTGGACAGTCCTCCCGTCGATGAAGTGTATGTGCCGTACACACAGGCACCGATCCTGGGTGGTCGTCTGCTGCTACAAACCAGCGGCGAACCCGAAGGTTTGACGCAGAGCGCAGTGGCCATGGTGCGCAGCATCGATCCCACCGTACCGGTGGATCAGATCCAAACACTCGATCAAGTGCGCCTCGATTCGCTGGCTGCGCGCAAGCTCACGGCCACGCTGCTGCTTCTGTTTGCCGGAGTGGCGCTGATCGTTGCTGCGGTCGGCATGGGCGGTGTGCTGGCGTTCTCCGTGAGCCAGCGCACGCAAGAGATCGGCGTGCGCATGGCGCTGGGCGCGGCACAGGGTACCGTGCTGGGCATGGTATTGCGGCAGGGCGGTCTGCTGGTGGGCACTGGGCTGACCGTCGGAGTGCTGGGTGCCATTGGCCTGACCCGCTTCATGTCGCGCTTCGTTTTCGGCGTCGAGCCGCTCGACCTGGTCACGTTCGCCATGGTCTGCCCACTGCTCGCGGCAGTCGGCCTGGCCGCCTGCCTGGGCCCGGCGCGCCGCGCGTCGGGCATCGATCCCATGGTCGCGCTGCGGGCCGATTGATGGCGTGACATCGGTGCCCTGCGCACAATGAGGGGCGGCATGGTAGATTGGCGGCATGATGCGCCTGTCCTTGCTCCTCGCCTGCGTGGTGACGTTTGCCTGCCGCGGCGATGATGAGACACCCGCTGCCGAGGCGCGCGATTCCACGGCCATGGACTCGGCGCGCGTGGGAGCGGTCGATTCCGTGGAGTCCACATTCCTGGCCTGGTGGCTGCCTCACGCGCGCCGCGTGGCGCTCCGGGAGACCGCTGATGAAACGCCCGTGCCCGTGGCCACCCTCACGCGCTACGCACTGGCCGGCGGGGATACGCTTCAGCGAGGCAATGGTGTCGTAGTGCTGGACCTGGTCCGTCAAAACGCGGCGCTGCCGAATACGGTGGGTACCTTCCAGGTCTACGCGTTTCCGGAGTGGGAGCAGCAGCTGCGGCTCTGGGTGCCCGAGGATAGCGAGCACTGCGTCCAGCAGCAGGCCGCGCTGGTGCTGGGGGATGGCGCACCGGCCCGCTTCCAGCTAAACCCGCTCTGCCAGGCGGCCAACGTGCCTTACGATATCGATGGCGTGGCCATGCGGGTCTACTATCCGCGCGCCGACGGACCGCCCTGGATAGAAGTCACGTACGAGGGTCAGCCCTGCGCGCCCATCTACCTCTTCCGCTGGTTCGCCGACCGGGAGGCGGTAGAGCTGGTGCACGGTATTCCCACCTGTAGCGAAGTGCCGCGCTAGGTTCGAACACAAAACCCTGAAATAATAGGATTAGGAGGAGGGGAGCTTATCCCAACGTGGCCAGGTTCGGTGGCGTGAGCATGCGCCGGGCCTATATTGGGCCGCGGCGCCGGACGGGGACTCCCGTTCGCCCCGTTCCAGTCATCCTCCAATTCATGGATCCAAACTACCAAGGAGCACTGCGATGACCGAATCGTCGCACCAGCCCTCGCGCCGCGAGGCCATCCGCATGGGCCTGGCCGCGGGCGTAGGACTCAGCATTGGGCGTCTTCCGCTCAGCGCACAGCAACTGGATACGCTGGCGTTCCAGGCTCAGTTGCCGCTCGTCACCAGGGCCATTCCGTCATCGGGCGAGCGCATTCCCGCAGTCGGCATTGGCACCAATCGCTTCAGCACGACCCCGCCCGAGACAGCCAAGGTGCTTTGTGATGTATTGCGCAAGCTGTCCGAAGTGGGCGGCAAGGTGGTGGACACGGCGCGCGGGTATCGCACCTCGGAAGAAGTGATCGGCAGCTGCATCAAGGAAATCGGCAATCGCGACAAACTTTTCATTGTCACCAAGTTCAGCATCGGCGGGCGCGGCGCTGATGCCGATCCCAAGGCGGGCCTGGACCTGGCGTTCTCGCGCCTGCAAATGGACAAGATCGATGTGATGATGGTGCACAACCTGGGTGGCACAGAAGCGCTGCTGCCGCTCATCCGCGAGCACAAACAGGCGGGCCGCATCCGGTACACGGGCGTCAGCACATCGAGCGATGGGCAATACGATGCGCTGATCGCACTGATGGAAAAGGAGCCGCTCGACTTCATTGAAGTCGACTACTCACTGGGCAATCGCAATGCCGCGGAGCGCGTGCTGCCGCTGGCCAAAGACAAAGGCATGGCCGTACTGATCAATGTGCCGTTCGATGGGCGCGGCGGTGGTCTGCTGCAACGCCTGGCAGGCAAGCCGCTGCCCGACATGGCGCGCGAGATCGATTGCACGAGCTGGGCGCAGGTTTGCCTGAAGTATGTCGTGTCGCACCCGTCGGTCACGGCCGCCATCCCGGGCACGACCAAGGTCGAGCATGTCATCGACAATAATGGCGCCACGCGCGGCCGTATGCCCGACGAGTCGATGCGGCGCGCACTCGAGCAACATTTCAGTACCGTCTGATGGCACCATCATGACCCGACGGCGTCGCGGTTTGGGCGCCGTCGGGTTTGTTTCTTCCAGCCCGTCACGTCGCACGATATAACACCGGACATTGGCATGATGTGATGTTGAACCCGAACGCAGGCGCGAACAGCGCGCCCCGTGCGCGCGCCCGGCGCGCAGCGCCGCGCCTTCAGCGCCCCGGAGCCAATGCGTCCGGTGCCTGCGCGTAGGGCGTCATGAGATCGGCCGTATTGATTGCACTGCTTCTGGTATCCGGCTCGGATCACACGCACCGGCCGTTGCCCGCTGCCGCACAGCAGACGGAGCGCGGTACCTTCCATCTGTACAAGCTGCAGAACCGCGTCGGTCGGGAGATGTACGAGGTGC
>JBOHRF010000119.1:0-13866 GCA_050732575.1 Longimicrobiales bacterium | reverse complement strand
TACGGCCTTCTTAAGCGCGGGCACATTCTGCTTGCCGAATTCCTTGGCCACAGATTCGTTGCGCTGTACGGCCTCTTGCAGCCAATTGGCCCCGGCGTAACTGATGTAGAACTTCGAGTACTGACCGGTAAAGTCCTCATGGTGCAGGTGCATCCAGTCATACTCCTTGAGCCGGCCCTGCAGTACCTCTGGATCCCACACCTTGTCGTAAGGGATATCCGCGTAAGCCATGGCCAGGGTAACCGCGTCATCCCAGGGCGCTGCATTGGCAGGCGTGTACACGGCGATCCTCGGCGCTTTTTCGAGGATCACGCTTTCCATGTTGTTCTCTTCGATCTGACTACGGATTTGCGCAACCTGGCTGGCATTGGCGGGCTCGTATTTCACGCCCCGGAGTGCGGCTTCGCGGCGCACATCCGGACGGTCGGGAAGTAGAAACGAGCCATTTCGGTAGTTGAGCAGCCACTCTGCAGTGGCTTTACGCTCGAGCACCCAATAGGTCAGTCCATAGGCCTTCAAATGGTTCGACTGCTGAGCATCCATGGGGACGAGCAGGAATTGCGCGTGCGCGCTGGTTGCGGCCAGCGCAAGTGTGATCAGAGCTAATGCAAGTTTGCGCATATCCGTTCTACCTTCTACCTAGGCTATCGTCATGACCGTGGAATCCGACCCTGCAACCGATCGAGTTCCTGCCGGCCTTGGGGAACTAGTGGACTGCGAGGATGCTCCAGGATCAAGCGTTCCAGGAGATCCCGCGCCTCGCTCATCGTCTCGGTCCTGAGAGACAGGCTTCGTGCCAAAGACAGCAATGCGCCCGGGGCTTCCGGTGCCGTTGCAAAGTCTCCAATGATCGTGCGCCGCGCCTTTTCGGCTTCGGCATCGAGTTGATTGCGCTCGGCAATAGAAGCCGCCATTTCCAGAATTGCTGCCGGCTCGTTTCCGGGCAGGCTGCGCGCGCCATTTAGAAGCAGCGCGACGGCCTCACCGGGTGCACCTGCGCTGGTGCGTGAAATGGCCTGTCCCATCATTTCACCGCCCTCGCGGGAGACCCGGCCGAGGGCGCTTGCCAATTTAATGGCATCCGTGGCTTCGGCACCCCGCAACGCGGGCGCCGCTCCCAACAGTTCGGCCTTTGCGCCGGCCACGTCGAATCTGCGCAGCGCTATTCGGCTGCGAACCAGACTGGAACGGGGACCACCCACACCCTGCACGGCCTGCTTGGCCCGGTCCAGATCGCCCCGATCGAACCATGCGTTGGCAATGGCCGCAGCAATGGCATCCAGCTCATGCGCGTCTGGATAATCACGCCGGAAGTTCTGCAATTCCTGCTCGGCGTCGGCGAGCTTGCCTTCTTTAGCCGTTAACTGAATACGGAGCGCGGCCGCCTGACGGCGTTCGGGTGATCCAGGCGCGTAGGAGCCCTCGAGCGCGCGATACGTTTCAGCCGCCCGGGCCGTGTCACCCATGGCCAGGGCAAGCTCGGCCATGCGCCCGCGCAGAGCGAGCCGCTGCTCGCCGTCAGTACCCAGCCGGACCAACTCACCATACGCCCAGAAGGCGAGCCGTGGCAATTGAGCGCCATCGGCACGTCGGGCAATGTCGATCAGGAAGCTCTGACGTTCCAGGCCGTTCAATTCGCCGGCTGCCGCGCGCGCAATCTCTTCGGCCCGCGCGCTGAGCCCGGCATCAATAGCCAGTTGCGCTGCCGCTCGCCGCCGCGCCACCGAAGTAGGCGAACGCAGCAATGCGTCAATCAGCCGGGGCAAGATCTGCGCACCGCCGTCGCGCAGCACGGCCAGCCGCCGCTGTACCAGCAGGAACCCGCGCGCCTCCGGTCCGATCGCGCGGTCCCACTCACGCACCGCGCGGGCGTACTCTTCCATGGCCGCGTAAATGTCACCCAGCTCGAGGGCCAACGCGTCGTTGCGGCCAATGCGACCGCGTCCTACTTCCAGATATTGAACCGCGCGTGCGTAATCACCGCGTGATTCCCAGATCCTGGCTACTTCGCGGTACGGCGTCTCCAGTTTGGGGGTGGCTTTGATCCACGTCTCCGCCGCTTTGCGAACGTCATCCATCTGATCAAGGGACGCGTACGCACGCACCAGCATCTGATGGCCAATCGCAGACTCAGGATCCGTCTTCAGGAGTTGCTCGACCACGGGGATCACATCGCCCAGGCGGTTCTGCATTTTGAGAACGCGCTCCAACGAAAGCAGCGCGCTCAGTGACTGCGGATTGCGATTCAGAATGGAACGTAGGCTAGCCTCGGCACCACGCAAGTCACCCGCAGTTTCACGCGCAACGGCATCACGCAGCAGCTGGCTCTCGGAAACCTGCGGTGGTGCCTGTGCATGCAAACCGCTTATGATCGTACTGCAGAGCACCAACGGGAGAAAAAGTTGCTTCACTTATTCTCCCGATTGACTGGAGCCGGCACGCGGTTGAGACGCTCGATATAGTCAAGCAAGAGCCGGCGGTATGCCGGAGGTAATCCACGCAACACCTCTTCGGAAGGCACGGCGAAGCGCAAATTCTCCTCCAGAAGTCCGGGCTTGAGCGCCTTTGCTACATGCGGCGGAATTGCGCCCGGCCGTTCGGCCTTTCGTTCATCGCTGTACTCGTCCCGCTCGAGCGTGCGCCCAGCATCCAACAGACGGTGGAACAACCGCTCCTGTCTGGCCAGTGTTTGGGGCGTGAGTCGACCGCCTTCCAGGTCACGCGCCAACTGGTTGGCTTCGCGCGCCAACTCATCCAATCGGCCCAACGGGTCTTCGCGACCCCCGATGTTGTTCATGCCATCCAGCTTCTGTGCCACGTCGCGCTGTTGCTTGGCCAGCCGATTGAGCTGATCGGACATCACCTGTGGCGCCAAGTTGAGGGGCGCCAATGAGCCCGACTGCCCGTTGATGCCTCCCTGCTGCTTGGCCAGTTCCGCCAGCTGTTCGAGCGCCTGTTGCAGGCCTGTCCCCGACTGTGCGTCGTTCAGCTGCTGTTGGTTCTGGAGCAGGGCAAGCGCCAAACGGTTCAACGCATCAAGCGTCTGCTGCGCCTCGTTGACGGGTGTCTTATTACCATTCTCGAGCGCTTTCAGGGTTTGATCCATGCTCAAGTTTGCGCGGCCAAGAGCGCTGCCTACGTCACGATTCACCATCGCGGATCGCTGTCCGGCATCCGAGAGATTCTGACCCAGTTGCTCCAGGCCCTGCTTCACGGCAGCCTGATCGTTCTTGAGCTGCTGCGTGCCGCCACCCTGCCCGACCTGCTGCGAGCCCTGTTGCCCCTGCTGCTGCTGGCCACCCTGTTGCTGGCCGCCCTGTTGTTGGCCGCTCTGCTGCTGACCGGCTTGTTGTTGAGCTCCCTGCTGCTGCTGGCCTTGCTGCCCGGCCTGCTGCTGCCCAGCCCGCTGCTGACCGCTCTGCTGCTGTCCACTCTGCTGTTGGCCGCTCTGCTGTTGGCCACTCTGCTGCTGGCCGCTCTGCTGTTGCCCAGTTTGTTGACCTTTGGCCTGCTGACCAGCCTGTTGCTGCTGCGGTGGCGTAGCCGACTGTCCACTTTGCTGCGGCTGATTGCCGGTCTTCATTTCCTGCTGCATGCGCTCCAAGATCTCGTTTTGCTTCTGGGCCAGAGAAAGCGCGTCGTTTGTGGCCTTGTCCATGGTTTCCTGGACTTCCTTCTTCCAGCCATCGGCCATCTGCTTGCGCGCCTGATCCAGCTTGCCTGCCGCATCATTCAACTTGTCGGCAGCCTGCTGTCCACTCTGCGCCGCTTGTTGGGATTGCTGCCTGGCCTGTTCGACCGCCTTCTGCATGTCACCCGCAGCTTGCTCGGACTGGTCCTTTGCTTCACCGGTCTTCTGAGCTGCTCCGCTTTCCCCCTGCTGTCCGAGCTTCTTCATCAACTCTTCCAGCGCGCGGTTCATTTCGCGGGTCTTCTGCTCGAGTTCTTTCTGCTTCTCGACCTGGTCAGGAGAGGGCTTCCCCACCTGTTTCATTTGGTCGGCGACCGCTTGTTGTTGCGTAGCCAGTTCCTTGGCTTCCTGAGATAGAGCATTCATCTCCTGCTCGGCAGCGGCACGACGCATCAATTCCAGGCTGCGCTCGAGCTGCTCACGGAACTCCTGCTGCTGCTTGGCCAACTCCTCGAGTGATTTTTGAACCTGCTCAGGATCCATCTTATCGACGTTCTGCTTGAGCTCCTCCAGTTTTTTCTTCAATTCTGGAGTCAGCATCTTGTCATACAGCTCGCGCATCTCCTGTAGTCGCTTCTGCAACTCAGGGTCGCGTAGACCCGCGGCCTCCATTGCCCGTTCCAGCGACTGCACGCGCTGACGCATCTGATCGACGTCATTGAGCATCTGCTCCTGCCGGTCGAGCAGGCTGCGTGTTTGCTCGGCTTTCTGATAGTCGAGCCGATCGCCCGGGCTTCCCTGGGATGAGCCCTGACCGGACCGATCCGAGCGGCTTTGCGACTGCGATGCAGAACGGCGGTTCAGATCTCGGGTTGCCTTTTCGAGGTCTCGAGCAGAGCGCGAAAGCTCTTCCAATTGGCGGGTCAGCTCGGAGGCCTGGTCATCCGATTGGTCGCGCAGCTCGTCCATTGAGGGCAGCCGCAGCCGATACGTGCGCGAATCGGCTGTCTGACGTCGCGGCGAATTGTCCATCACCCGAATGAAGTAGCTCAGCGTATCACCTGGCAGCAGCCTGCGCTCGCGGGCGTCCAGTGCTCCCCGAATGAACGCGCGGTCGGCATCGCCCTCCAGCGTGAGCGGTGTCTCCACTGCCGGATCGCGCTGCCCAAGTGAACTCGTACGCCAGCTGATCAAAACAGCACTCAACAGGCCGTGATCGTCCTGTGCGTCTGCAACGATCGGCTGCTGTAGTTCCGCCGTCAGCGTCGTGTCACTACCTGGATAGGTAACTTCGACCTGCGGTGGGAGGTCAGGGACGACGTGCAGCTGGAATGGCGGCGGCACAAGCTCGGCCCGGGTTCCGGATCGAGAGGCAAACTGCCACTCGTACTTGCCGCTTTGGCGCGGCACCCAGCGACCATTGAACGTGCCTCCATCCACCCGCAGCTCGACTTTGACCGCGCCGCTATCCGCCGAAAGAATGGCCGAACCGAGCGCACGTGTGGCTCGGCCCTCAATGCGCAGCTCGGTACCTTCGGGAATCTGGAGTGAGGGCAGTTCGCCCTGGAACTGTTCGGCGAGCCGGTTCAAATAGCCAGGATACGTAACATCGATGGTCAAATCTGAAACCAGCAACGGATCCGTGGGTCGGACCGTGAACGTATCGCTCACTGCGCCGTCGGGTGCGACCACCCAGTACCGGACCGGTGCATCGACCGCTGGTATCTCGGTGGTACCAATGCCCTGCTCGAGATCCACCGTTTCTTCGCGCCGCACGGCACCGGCCGAGCGCCATTCCAGCAAGACCGCTTCGCGCTGGGGTGCCCGAACCCTGACCGTCAGAGCTGTGCCGCGGGGAACTTCAGCATGGCCAGGTTCTACGGAAATGGCTGGCAAAGGCGGCGGCGCGAGATGCTTGACCGGACGCAACAGCGGCGCCCAACCGGCTCGGCTGCGCGCCGGCGAGACCATACCCAGGGCTATCACGGTTACAACCAGGACCGCGGCAAACGACCACGTCTGCAGTCTGCGTCTGCGCACACGTGCGCCGATTTGGCCAGAGAAATGTGCAGGTGTCACACCGGCAATGCGGCGGTTCAGCTCGGCTTCGGCCTGACGAAAGAGGGCGGGCGACGTGCCCTCTGGAACCTTGCGCGACAGTTCCAGTACACCTCGTACGCTTCCTGGCGGAAGGCCAACCGCATTCTCTCCGGAGGCGGCGACGCTAGTCTCTGAGGAGGCACCGCGCAGTCGGTTCAAACCCCAGAAGACGACCGCCGCTGCGGACACCGCTGTAATCACCTCGAGGACGAGTGGCACGGCGCTCGGCGCGGGCCACAGATCCAGCCCGGCACTGATCCAGGAGACCCCCAACAACACTGCAATGAGTGCAGCCACGGCGCCGGCTATGGCGAACAGGGCATGTCGCTGAATGGCACGGGTGGTGGCTGCAACGACGGTGTGCAGATTCACTGGGCTCATGGTGTTACTGCCTGCGAGAGAGCGTAAACAAAAAGGTTGACCCCCATGCGGAACGCAGCTTCACGGCGCTCCGGAGGATCTTCATAACGTTCTGGATCTTCCCAACCGTTGCCGAGGTCGGTCTCATAACTATAAAAGACGACTACACGACCCTGGTGCAACACGGCCAGGCCCTGGGCGGGCCGATTGTCGTGTGCGTGAACCTTCGGCATCCCTGTTGGGAAATCATAAAACGCGTGATAAATCGGATGATCCGCCGGCAACTCGACCAGATCGTACTCCGGAAAGATGCGTTTGATCTCGCGACGGAAACTTTCGTCCAGCCCATAGTTGTCGTCGGCGTGCAAAAAACCGCCCGACAGGAGGTAACGGCGCAAAATCTGGACGTCCTCATCCGAGAATCGGATATTGCCGTGCCCAGTGAGATAGATATACGGATGGTTCCAAAGGGTCGGATCCGTAGGTTTGACCCGTGCGGGTCGATCGCTGACTTGAAGGCCCGTGCGCTGCCGAATCGCCTTGAGCAAGTTGGGCAGGCCGGACGGATTCGCGTACCAGTCGCCGCCCCCGCCGTACTGCAACTGGGCGATGGTCAGCTGGTCGGTGGCGGGGCTGGCGCCCGTCCATGCGGTGATCGCCAGCACGCTCAACAGGGCGACGCCGTGGCGAGGCTTCATTCGACAATACCTCCGGCAGCAGCGGAGGCCTGGGCAATCTCGTACGCTCGGTTGCGAGGCAAACCCACCTCTTTGGTGATTCGTTTTGCTATGTCGCGTGGGCTCTCTCCCTGAGCCAAACGCTCCCGGGCCAGTGCCTGCGCGCGCGCCTCAACGTCCCCCTGCCCTTCCTCCCCTGCGGCTTCCGTGCCGGCAATCAACAGCACGATCTCACCGCGCACTCTTTCACCCTCGTAGTAGGCGATCAGCTCGGCGAGGGTTCCTCGGACAAACGTCTCATGTAACTTGGTCAACTCGCGCGCTACAACGGCCGACCGATTGGCGCCACAAACGGCCGCCAGATCCCGCAGCAACCGGAGCACGCGGCCCGGCGCTTCGAACACGATAGTCGTGTGCCTGCGCCGGGCAATCTCCCCAAGACTCGCCTTTCGCTCGACGCCGCTCCGAGCCAAGAAGCCCATGAACGTGAAGGGCTCGATATCGAGCCCCGAAGCGACCAGTGCAGCCAGCACGGATGAGGCACCCGGCACCGGAATGACCTCATGACCCCGACTCAGCACGCCCCGTACAATCCGACTACCCGGGTCGGACAGTAACGGAGTGCCCGCATCGGACAGCAGTGCGATCTTCTCGCCATCATCGAGCCAGGCCAGAATCTGATCCAACCTGGCCTGCTCGTTGTGCGCATGCGCGGAATACAAGCGCGCGTCGATCCCATAGTGCCTCAGCAAGATGGTGGTTCGCCGTGTGTCCTCTGCCAGGACCCGGTCCACCGCACCCAGGATGTCCACTGCGCGGAACGAGAAGTCGGCGAGATTGCCGATGGGAGTACTCACAATATACAGTTGTCCCATGACTCGATGGTAGTGTCGTAAACGACGATGGGGCGGGAACTTCCGCACAACCAGCCCAGCCGGACCAAGGGGCCGTCGGGACGGGGAGCAAGCGCAGGGTTGGCGATCCAGAAAGCCAGCTGGGCGGATAATCGCGCTCTCCGCGCATCTGCCTCATGAGCCGGCGTGGTGCTTGTCCGTTCCCTATCCGCCTGCTTCGACCCCGAACTGGCGGCCCCAAACTCTTATGCGCTGATCTCCTGAATCTTGCGTTCCAGCAGCGCCTTGGGCACAGTGCCGACCACCGTGTCCACTAGCTTCCCATTCTTGAAGAACAGGATGCTGGGAATGGAGCGAATGTTGAAGCGCATGGCCGTCTCTGGATTCGCGTCCACGTCCAGCTTGGCGACTTTGACGCGGCCATGGAATTCTGTTGCCAATTGCTCGATCAGTGGGGCAACCACGCGGCAGGGCCCACACCACGCCGCCCAAAAGTCCACCAGCGCGAGGCCGGTTGCGCCTTCTATCTCCAATTTGAAATTCTCATCGGTTACCGTGACCAACTTCCCATTTTCTGCCATTGCTTCTCCTTTGAGTTTCAGCCACCGCGCGTGGCTGCGCGCACAGCCTGCCGCTATGTTCTTGAAGAGGTCTCCAAGGTGCAAAAAACTGGCCGCACATAGCGTGGAAATGCAACTCGATCATGTGGCGATTGCGGTACCGTCCATCACCGCAGTGTTGCCGCTCTTTGAATCCCTTACTGGATCACGTGGTTCCCCCCTGGAACCGGTGCCCGCGCAATGCGTCAACGTGACGTTTCTAGGCGCGGGCGACGTGCGCCTCGAGCTGCTCGAACCCACCTCTCCCGAATCCAGCGTTCAGCGCTTCCTGGATCGACGCGGCAGTGGACTCCATCACATTGCTTACCGCGTCCCGGATCTGGGGGCGGCTCTGCAGCGCCTTGCTGCTGATGGCATTCACCTGATTGATTCGGTGCCCAGGCCGGGCGCAGGTGGTCACCGCGTGGCTTTCATACACCCAGAAAGCACAAGCGGGGTCCTGGTCGAGCTGGTGGAAGGCTGATTGAGTTCTACGCAGGCAAGCGAGCGCCGCACCGCGCAATCGGCACGGCGCTTCTAACCTCTCCACGGCCGTGGTCAGCGTTTGCCCGTGACGTTTTCCAGGGCCACCGATTCGATGAGCCAATTATCCGCTTTGCTGCGGACCATGGTGAACGGGACGGTGACACGACGAGGGCCCATGGCCATCTCGACGTTGATCTGACGGGCTTCGTGCAACCGACCGGGCACGATTTGCTCGCCCAGGATCTTGTAGTCGTCGTGCTTCAGAATGGAGGCGGTCAGGAACATGCGCTGCTGAACTTCCTGTCTTGGCCACTGTTGACTGACTGGTCCTTCTTTGTTTCCCAGAAGCCGACCCATGACCACAATACCTGCTGTGTCGTTGGCAGCGGCCGCATTGGCTGCGCGCAGGAATTGCTCGAGCACGAGTCCTGGCGCCACCGCCGAGCCCGATGACATAGGGCGCACTTCGACCTTCTGAACGCAGGCGCCGGAAGAAAACAGAAGGCCAGCCGCCAGCGCGCCGGTAAGCACCGTCGCAATTCGCATAATTCTCTTTTCGGGTAAGAGTGTGGCGGGGAGGCCAACGACAATTCTCACCCGCGCGGCGGCCGTGTCAAGCAACCACCGCCATTGACTCGATCTTCTCGAAGATCAGATGGTCGGTTCCGGGAAGCCGGTCGACCTGGATGGAATCACCGTCGATGAACTCGCCTTCCAGGATTTTCACGGCCAGTGGGTTTTGAACCAGCCGTTGAAGGGCGCGTTTGAGAGGCCGAGCGCCAAAGGCGGGATCGAAGCCCTCAGCCGCAAGGAGATCGGCGGCCGCGGGCGTGATCTTCAGCCGGATGCGCCGTTCCTCCAAGAGGGCACGCAGCCGGTCCAACTGGAGTTCCACGATGTGGCGGATTTGCTCCCGACCCAATGGGCGGAACACGATGATATCATCGACGCGATTGAGGAATTCAGGCCGGAAATGATGGCGCAGCTCGGCCAATACCGCAGTTTCGACTTCGGACCAGTTGGGAGTACCCGCATGCTCCAGGATGTACGGGCTGCCGATGTTGGAAGTCATGATGATGACTGTATTGCGGAAGTCCACGGTGCGACCCTGTGAGTCGGTGAGTCTGCCCTCATCCAGGATCTGCAGCAGGATATTGAAGACATCTGGGTGTGCCTTTTCGATCTCGTCGAACAGCAGGACCGAATAGGGTCTGCGCCGGACCCGCTCGGTCAGCTGACCGCCCTCCTCATAGCCAATGTATCCGGGGGGCGCACCTATCAACCGGGCCACGGCGTGCTTCTCCATGTACTCGGACATGTCGATACGCACCAGTGCGTGTTCGTCATCAAAAAGGAAATCGGCCAGAGCCCGCGCCGTCTCGGTCTTGCCCACACCCGTAGGTCCCAGGAAAATGAAACTGCCGATGGGCCGGTTGGGATCCTGTAGTCCGGCACGACTGCGGCGTACCGCATCAGCCACCGCACGTACCGCGGCGTCCTGACCAATCACGCGGCCCGCTAACACCTCCTCCAGGTGAGTGAGTCGTTGCCGTTCGGATTCCAGCATGCGCGTCACCGGAATGCCAGTCCACTTCGAAACCACCTCAGCAATGTCCTCCGCGTCCACTTCTTCCTTCAGGAACTTGGTATCCTTCTGCAGCTCGGCGAGTTTGGCCTCGGCCTCGGTCAGCTCGCGTTCCGCCTTGGGGATCTCACCGTATTGCAACTCGGCCGCACGCGTCAGGTCGGCCACACGCTGCGCTCGCTCGGCCTCGATCTTCAAAGTGTCGATGCGCTCCTTGAGCTTGCGCATTCGTCCGATCTGGTCCTTTTCCGCTTGCCACTTCGCTTTCATTGCATTGGCCCGCTCCCGCAGCTGGGCAAGTTCGTGCTCGATCCGTTCCCGCCGGGCCACGGCATCAGGATCATCTTCAGCAGCAAGCGCGGTACGCTCGATCTCGAGCTGCATCATGCGCCGCTCCACTTCGTCGATCTCCTGTGGCAGTGAGTCGATTTCAATACGCAGCCGTGAGGCAGCCTCGTCGATCAGGTCGATGGCCTTGTCGGGCAGGAAACGATCGCCAATGTAGCGGTGGGAGAGTTTCGCTGCGGCCACGATCGCGCCATCCGTGATCTTCACGCCATGGTGAACCTCATACCGCTCTTTCAGTCCACGCAGAATGGCAATCGTGTCTTCCACGCTCGGCTCACCCACGTAGACGGGTTGAAAACGCCGCTCGAGCGCCGCGTCTTTTTCGATGTTTTCACGGTATTCATCCAGCGTGGTTGCGCCTACCACGCGCAGCTCACCGCGCGCCAGTGCGGGCTTCAGCATGTTCCCCGCATCGACCGCGCCCTCCGCCTTGCCCGCGCCGACAATGGTGTGCAGCTCGTCAATGAAAACGACGTACTTCCCTGCCGCTTCCGTAAGCTCCTTCAACACCGACTTGAGGCGCTCCTCGAATTCACCGCGGTATTTTGCGCCCGCCAGCAAACTGCCTATGTCCAGAGAAACCAGCTTCTTGTTGCGCAGACCTTCCGGTACATCACCACTCACGATGCGCTGCGCCAGTCCTTCCACAATGGCGGTCTTGCCTACCCCGGGCTCACCAATCAATACGGGATTGTTCTTGGTGCGCCGGCTGAGCACCTGTACCACTCGCCGGATTTCTTCGTCGCGGCCAATCACGGGGTCGAGCTTGCCTTTGCGTGCAACTTCGGTCAGATCGCGGGTGAAGCGCTCGAGTGCCCGGTATTTCTCTTCCGGCGATTGATCCGTGACGTGATGCGGTCCCCGCACGGCTTCCAGTGCCGCGCGCAGTGCATCAGCGCTCACGCCCTGCAGCGATAACAGCTCCCTGGTGGTAGACCCCTTGTGCGTAGCGAGCGCCAACAGGAGGTGTTCGGTAGAGACGTACTCATCATCCAGCTTGCGCGCTTCTTCTTCGGCCTGCTCCAGAACACGGTTGAGTTCACGGCTCAGTGCTGGTGATGAGCCTCCGCTTTGTTTGGGCAGCCGGTTGAGCGCTTCCGCCAACAACTCGCGCACTCTAGTGATATTGACGCCCACCTTCTGCAGGACAGGCACAACCACGGTCTCATCCTGACCGAGCAGTGCATTGAGAAGGTGCAAATCTTCGATGGCAGGATTGCCGCGCCGCTGCGCTTCCTGCGCTGCGGCCTGCAGTGCTTCCGCGGCCTTAATCGTCAGTCGTTCGGCGTTGATCATGCCCCAGCCAAAAGGCAACCCGCGTGCCCTGAGCGGCTGCCAGAACGGCGGCAGCCTCCGTAGTTACAACTTTGGCCCAATCATGATGGCGCCCAGATAAGGCTGGAACGCCGAGTACCAAAAATGACGGAACAAGGGATCATCGGCGAACATGATCACTCGACCGCGGCCGACCCGCTTGACGATCAGCCATGCACTCTGGCCGAGTTTCTCCAGACTCCGCTCACTAATGACACCACTCACCTTTTCGAGTTTGGATTGAAAATATCCGACCGTTTCGAATGCCGGGTCGGGCTCGAATACCGCGCCCCCTCCGTGCAGCACGAACAGCCGCGTGGAGTCGCCTTCGATGCCGGCGCCAAACGCGAGCGGGTGTGCCGCGTCGAGCCTGACCGGGAGGATCGTGCCCGGAATTTGTTCTTGCCATCGCTCCAGCTCACGCTCGGACCGGCCGCGCAGCGCGCGCTCGCGTTTTTCGGCGTCGCTTTCCTTACTCGAGTCGGCCCGCACTTTGACCTCGGCAATGACGCTCCCCACGTTGCGCGCGCCGCTGCCTACGGCCACCAGGGTGCCTCCCGCTTGAATCCAGTTCTTGAGCGCAGTGATGACACGTTCATTGGGTCGACTCATCTCGGGCGCCACGATCACCTGATGTTGATCCAAGCGCGTGTTTTCCAGACGATCGAGGGGCAAGGCGTCAAAGGGCAGACTCATGGTCTGTTCCAGAAAGAACCAATGCGCACCAAATGAACCGGCGCTCACGCCTTCACCACTGAGCAGTCCCAAACGCGGAATCTGTACGTCATAGGATTCTTCCGTGCTCAGGTCGTGACCAACGCTGGCGCGCCCGGTGGCCACCGGCAGCGCATAGGCCGACAAGCCGCTACTGCGCAGCAGTGCGGACTGATCGGTGAGATTGCCCCGGGGCAGAAAAATGGAGCCGGCCGGCCAGGACCGATTCTCGATCGTAAACATCTCATCGAGCACGGTCGCGCGTCCGCCGTTCTGCACGTATTTGATCAGGGAGGGCCATGCGGCGAACCCGGGTCGAACCAGAAATCCGTAGGGCACAGCCCCACCGTCGTTACCATTCTCCACTACCGACGCTTTGACCGCGTCGCCCACACTCTGCCAGCCAGCGTCTGGAATTCGCTCCGCACGGTGCGCTTCCAGGCCGTAAGCAAAGGGCAACGACCAGGCGCTGACATCGTAAGAGAACGTGGCATCGAGAACGGTCTCAGGCTGCAATAGCGTAACGGCAAGGCGTCCTCGTGGCTGACGTGCGCGCACCCGATACGTGCCCTGGGGAAATTGCTCTCGACGAGGGAAGCCGGCGTGCGGCTGTGCTACCACGCGAAACGGCCGACTACTGCGCTCGACCTGAATGCCCTGGCGTCTCAACAAGCCAACCAATGCGTCGCTGCGGCCCGCGTCCTCACCAGGAATCAGGAGAATATCCGGCAAGCTGTCCGCCACGGTCCGATGAAAGCGTGCAAAATCGAGCAGCAGCTCCGATTTCCGAGCCGCCACGGTGCGCAGAGTGGCTTGTCCCGAGGTCCAGTGGTGATGCGCGCGGTCGCGCAACGTGAGCGTATCGCCACTCGCGCGCCGGTAGGCCAGGCCTGCGCTTCCACCCCCCGCTTGTTCGTAGGTCATGCCGATCGCACCCAGGAGGCTGGGCCAGCTGTCACCGTAACCAGGATAAAAGAGATCGAAACCTTCCCCTGTGTAATAAGCCCAGCCACGCGCATCAAATGCGGCCGCATTGGCATCACCAAAGGCCTTGCCCCACCGGAGAATGTGTGGCGGATAGAGCGGGTTTATGGGCGGTGTCGCGGGAAAAAAGAAGTAGCTCGAGGTCGCGCTCATCTCATGAAAGTCTACGTGGACCTGGGGCGACCAGTGATCCCAGGTGCTGAGCCGGGCGCGC
>JBOHRF010000118.1:0-13915 GCA_050732575.1 Longimicrobiales bacterium | reverse complement strand
GCGTTCTACTGGGCCGGCGTCCGCGATCCCGAAGTCCAGCTCTTGCTGGTCGAACTGATAGACGACCTCGAACCTCGGGCTGTCGATCGGGTCGCTTCTCGGCACCTGCACGTTCGGGCGCGCCAGGCGCGGCAGATGGGCGAGGTTGGCCAGGTCGACGCGCAGATAGCCGACGTGCGGCTCGCCTCTGCTGCCATCTTCCAGCAGATCATCAGCAATCGTGCGCCGGCAATCGGGCATCAACACCGTCACCTCCCCGCGGCCCTTCTTGTTCGTGACGTACAGGCACAGCCCGGTGAACTCGACTTCAAGATCGAACGCCATACGCACTCCTTTGAGAGAGTTTCGACTCAGATCCCTGTGTATATGAAGGCGGCCCAGTTTTGAATTGCGCGCCGCTCCGGTTGTTCGGATTTCAAGGCGTCGAGCTGTGCGGACTGGAGCGCCCCGGCTGCATCACCGCTTTTGGCGAAATACTTGTGAAAGTCGTACAACAAACCGGCCGTGCCGGCATCCCCTACGCTCCAGAGTGAGCTGACAATGGCCGGCGCTCCGGCCCGCAGGAAACTGTGCGCCAAACCGGCCACAACGCCCACGCGTGTAGTGCGCGGATTCAGGGTGCTGCAGGCTGCAAGTACCACGAGTTTCAGATTAGACAGCCGCAGTGTTCCGATTTCCCGGGCGTCCAGAATACCGGTTTCATGGGCTCCGCGGGCAGCGAGCGCCAGGTAGGAAAGCTCGGGTTGTTCGCTGTTGAACACGGCATGGCCGGCAAAGTGAAATACCGATTGGTCGGGCAGCAGCCGAAGCACGCTGTCACGTGTTGCCCGTTCTTCTACCAACAGCAGCGAACGATCGTAGAGTTGCGCGATGGAGTCCGCTTCAACCTTGGCTCCTGGTAATGGAGGCAGTTGCAGCCCCGCGGCTGTGTCGATGGCCGGGTTGCCGACCACCAGTGCTTGCACGGCACCCGGACGAGCGCGTGGCTGCGCGGCATCGACCAGGAATGCCGCACTGGGCAACGTGTGCACCTGGTATTGTTCGATTACGTACTTTCCGGACAGGCTATCCCAGAGCGCGGCGAACGGGATGCTGTGCAACTCGCGATCGGGCACGATGGCGAGCTTGGAAATGCCTTTCAGCTCCCGCTCCAACGGTCGAATCAGGACTTCGAACAGTGACGCGCGCGCCTGCTTGGCATGGGCGTCGGTGAGGTTCGTTTCACGTCCGAATTGCTCGACCAGTGCGGCAATCGAGTCACGCGGTACGGGTATCCGGTAGAGCGAGTCCCGCCGCGCTGACACCGTCCAGACCGCAATTTCACCAGGCAGTAGCGCGTACTCGATCAGCAGCATGTTCTGCGCAACGGCATTCCGGACTCGAGCCATCAGGCTGCCGTCGGAGTGGGCCCCTGTCTCGCCCAGCGATCGGGCTGCCGCGCGACTGCGCTCCAGGTAATCGAATGCTGAGGTTGGCCGTGCGTCGAGCTCCAGGCCAATGACTTCGTCGAACACGGTTTCTACCGTCTCATAGAGCATGGCTCGCGATTCGGCGGACTGAAACGTTGCCCGTTGCTTTTCGATATGCTGAATGGCCTGGTCCAAGTGGCCACGCGCTTCCGCCGCATGGCCACTGGCCCGGGCCGCGCGCGCGGTTGTGTAGAGCGCGTTGGGCAGCAGCACACCCGTGTTCAACGTGCGGTAGGTGTTGACCACATCGGTCAAAATAGCCAGCGCCGCGTGTGGGGCGTTGTCCAGTTCGAGCTGTCCCAGAACGATCGATACATCCGCGCGCACACGATCGCGGTTACCCTCGGGCACCTTGTCCACCCATTGCTGTGCAGACGTCAGATCGTTACGCGCTTCAGTGGTTCGGCCCACCGCCATCAGGTCCCGCGCGCGCGCGCGGAGCGCCCATGCCAGCACGTCGGGCCTGCCCAGATTCTGGGCAACGACCAGGACCTCATCCATCAGGGCCAGTGCCGCGTGTGACAGCGCAAGGGTGCGGGCCTGGGCTGCCACCGTGCTCAGGTGGTTGTTCAGGAAGTTGGACTTGCGAAACGGTGAGAGCACGCGCAGGCCGCGGTACGCTTCCGTGCGACCGGCCACGGACTGACCCGCCAGCAATAATCCCTCGGACAACAAGTAGGAGAGGGCGCCGCCATTCTCCCGCTCGCGCGCTCGCTCAATGTGAGGCGCGGCATCGCGGTAGCGGCGGTTGGCGTTCTCGAAATTGCCCTGACGCACCTGGCTCAAGCCCTGCGCCCAGACCGTTCTTCCTACCAGGGCGGGTTCGCTGGCCGTGGCACGGGCCAGGATTTCGCTAAAGATCGATTCCGCTTTTTGGTAGTTGCCCCGATTGACCAGAGAAACGCCCCAATACACAGCTGCCCATCGCTCAGCAGGAGAATTGAGCGCGCGCAGTTGGTTGCGAGCTGACTCGAGCAGCCGAGGCGATTGATCGAAAGCCGCGCGCACAAAGAGCCCCAATCCCTCGCCCAATTCGATGTACGCGCGCGCCATTCGGTCGCGTGGTTGCTGTGCGCGCATGATCGGCTCTATGGCGAGCGCCACGCTCTGATCGCCCTGCATCTCTGCAAAGCCACGCGCAATATCTTGCGCCAGCCGCAGCAGTGTCTTTGCGTGTGCGCCTTTGCCGCCTTGGACGGCGCGCCCCCATGCCGGCAGGAGCGTGAAAAAACAGAAATCGCGGGCTGTCTGTGGTGACCGGCTCACCCAACTGCGTGTGCTGTCCGCAGGTGCAGCCTCGAGCTTCGCCAGGTTCCAGGTGGTCGTATCGGCAGTAAGCGGCAGCTCGCGAATGTGTTGCTCGGCCTCCTCTCGCCACTTTGAGTGCGCGTCCAGCACGAGATAGCGGGTCCACGCACGCCGAGCGCTCTCTAACAGGTACAGGCGCTCCATGATGAGCGCGCGGTTGAAGCGGGCGGCCACGAGCATCGAATCCTGAACCAGCGCGCGCTCGACCAGATCGAGAGCGCGCAGCATGGGCTCGAGCTGCTGGCTGCGCTCCGCCATTTCGATGTAGGCAACTGCAAGATCGTTCAGGATGATGGGATCTTGCGGCACCAGCTCTCGGGCCTGCTCGAGCGCTGCAAGGGCGCGGTCAAGTGCTGGCAACGTGTCGTGATGCCACTTCAACTCGAGCAGCGCCTCTGCCCGTAGCGTCACCGGCGTGCGCCGTGCCGACAGGCGGGGCCCCCAGCGCGCTTCCAGCGCTGCATCCGTGGTTGGATCGGCAGCGGTCTCGTTGCACATCGTGTTGGGCACTACCAATCCGTCGGTCCAGAGTGTTGCGCAGGCATTCCAGGCTTCCTGGTTTGCCAGTCTGCCGACGGTCAAGCGCTGGTCGATCAGCTTGCGGATCAACCGTCTCTCAATCGCAGCATCATTGGGCTGGGAAGCGCAGGCCAGGAAGGTGAAGAGCGCAGCTGGCGCTGCAGCGCACAGGAAAAGCAATGCGCGCCCGCAACGGGATTGCCGGTGATTCAGCAAGCCGGGAATCTTCAAATCGGACAAACCAGCGTAGGAAGTTGCCCGCACCCATCCGTTTTGTTACGTGATAGCTATCGGCTCGCGGCGGCCACAGCCAGTATCGACGCAAGCGAAGCACTCGCCGTGGCTCCGCTCAGCCGACCTGCCTTCATCTGATCGAGTAACGCGTTTACCTGGTTCAGCGTAGCTTCTGTGTTGGCGTCAGCGCGGATGGTCGGGTCCGCTGCGAGTCGGTCACGCACGTCGTTCAGGGCTTTCGTTGCCGGTGCGTCCGGTGCAAAGAAAGCCGGATCGCCCGCCGCCGCCGCCAACCGCGCCTGGCCCAGCCAAATACCCAGTGCGTACCACGGCGAGCCTGCAAACAACTGCTCGATGCTCCGCGCCAGATCGCGCCGCGCCCGCTCCGTCGTGGCGGTGGCGGCAAGCGATGCAGCCCGGCTACCAAGGGGTACATCGCCCAGAATGCGCGACAACTCCGAGCGCGCAGTCGTCTCACCAGCACCGTCTCTTATGGCTGCTGCTACTTCCAGGTTGACCAGCAGCACACCGGCGCCAAACGCGGCGTTGACCGGCAAGCCGGACGCAGTGGCGCTGCGTGATGCCGGCCATACAATTCGACTCCACTCCCTGCCCAATGTTGGATGCGCGCCTTGTTGTTGCATTTGCGTGATCCAGGCTGCGTCTTCGACCAGCTGCAGTGCGTATGGACTGGAAGGCGACTGCAGGACGCGGCCAACCATAAGCAGTCCCGCCAGCGCAGCCGCAATGGGCAGCGCGACAGCAGGTCGAAGCATGCGCGATCGGATACGCACCGAGATGGGCAAGACGCGCTCAGCCAGAAGCTCGTTGCGCACGGCCACGGCTTCGACCACGGTTTCATAAAGTTCCGGCGAACTGGCCAACGCACGACTCACTCGGTCGCGTTCGCTGGCCGCCAGCGTTCCGTCTACAAACGCTGCCAGGGTCTCCGGATCGGGTGATCCGGCACTCATGGTTGTCTGATCATATTGGCGAACTCCCGACAATGCCTGGTTGATTAGACGTACGCGAAATGCGGATTTCCCGTTACCCTCGCTCATTCGGCCAGAATTGTCCGCAACGACTCTACGTTCACGCCGCGTTCCTCCAGCTGCCGCCGCAGCCCGTCCAGGATCGCTTCCATACGGCGATACAAGGGCTTTTGCTGGATGCCAAGCATGCGCGCAATGTCGGCCACGCTCACCCCATCCAGATGCCGCATGCGCACGATCACCTGGTCCTGCGCCGGCAGGCTCTGCAACGCACGATCCAGTTCCTGTGCCGCGCGCGCGCGCGCCTGATCGACCTCTGACTCCACGATAGTGGCGTCCGTATGGTCCGGAGCCGAAACCTCGCCTGCCGCATCGGAGCCCACTTCCTGCACGCGACTGCGCACCTGCAGGCGGGACGCCAGACGGAACAAGTCGGTGTCGTTGGGCAGCTCGCCGCCGGCTGATCGCAATACCTCGATTGCCTCTCGCATCGAGCAGCCATCTCGATACACCAGAGCCTCCAGCCGTAATGCGATAGTGCCTAGCCGCCTGGCCTCAGCTGACGGTCGCCAGCGGCCCCACTGGGCGGTACGAAAGTCACGGAAGTAATTCGTTAAGACAACGTTAAGGTAGGTAGTCAGCGAGCTTCGTCCCTGGAACTTGGCGAAGACCGCGTAATCGTCCTCCATGAGGCGCAGCTTGGCAAACGATCCAAAGTCTTCCTGATCCGCGGAGGGAACGAGGTAGCGACGACAGATCGCGGCAATAATCCGGTCGATCGTTTCCAGGTTCGCAAGGAAAGCAGCCTGGCGATTCGGTCCGGCATCGGAGAAAGAAAACATTTATTCGACCTTTAGTCGAATTCTACCGGCCATCGGGAACGATCGTCAACGCCCACTTGGGACCGGTAATGAGAGTTGCACACATGAGCATTTGATGACGGCAGCCACGCCTTTTGCGAAAGTCGAAACCTGCGTCCGTCTAACCGCGATGTAGGGTCAGAGTGCCGAGAGGCATTCGACGTTCACGGTTTGTGAGGTTGACCTTCATGTCGATCATTAACGTCATCACGCTGAGCGAACCCAGCTGCGTGTGCGATGGTGCGGAAACCACTCTGCCCGTCCAGAAGCGGCGCTTCGCATTGCTGGCCTACCTGGCCATGGAACGCAGTGCACCGCGCGCCCGGATCGTGGCGCTGTTCTATCCGGAAATCGATGAATCGCGGGCTGGCCGACGGCTGACCCAGTCGATTTACTCGATCCGCCAGGTTTTCGGCAGCAACTGCATTGAGACCAGGGGTGGCGAGGTGCGGGCCTGCGAATCGCTGATCAGCGACGCTGGCGACTTCGGGACGCTCGCTGACCGTGGTGAGTATGAGCTTGCGCTCGCGCTCTATCGGCGACCGTTCCTGGACGGGTTCTATTTGAGCAAGGCGTGCGATTGGGAACGCTGGGTCGAACGCAGGCGCGCGGTCCTGGCGCGCACGTTTTCGCATGCAGCACGTTTGTGGATTGGCAAGCTGATCGAGCAGGCCAACTATGTAGCGGCCATCACGCAGGCCAGTCGTTGGCTCGAGCTCGATGAAGACAACCAGGAAGCACACCGCCTGTTCATGACAGCGCTGGCCCGCTCGGGGCGGGGCGAGGATGCCCTGTGCCATTATCAGAACTGGGAACGCTCGCTGCTCGAACACCAGGGTGACGTGCCCTGCGAACCGATGACGGCCTTCATTGACAACCTACGCAAGAACCTCGGGCCAGCCCCGGTAAAGCCGGCTGAACCAGAGGTGCACCGGCCGGGCAAGAATGGAGTGTTGCCAATGGCGCTGGTGCCGGAAAGTTCACGGGTGTCCCGCGATGGCGCGCCGGCTCCGCCTGCGGCGGAAGCGCCCGGCAGGATCCGAAGCATGATCCAGCGCGCCCTCAAACACCGAATCGCCGCGTTGTAGCAGCTGCCCAGCCGGCGCGGCATCGAATCGTAACACGTCAGGACCAGGCCTGGGACGGGGGGCGCGCCTGTCCAGGCCTTGGCGGGGCGCCCGCATGCGCGCACCTTCAGGCAAGCCTCGCAACCTGCCGGAGTAAGTCATGCTTTTTTCACGTCGCGACGTCCTGAAAATGGGCGCCGGAGCGGGCGCCACACTGTTGCTGGGGCACGCTGTTGCGCCGGCTGGCGCGCAGTCGCCCCTGATTACCAAGCCAATCCGCTCGGGTGAGCGGCTGCCTGTGATCGGACTGGGTTCGTCGCAAACGTTCAACCTGGCGCCCGGCCATCCGGAATGGGCTAATGGCCGGGAGGTGATCAAGCTCTTCAAAGAGCTGGGCGGCAAGGTCATCGACACCGCGCCTTCCTATCAGCGCTCGGAGCTGTTCCTGGGCGAGACCGTTAAGGAGCTGGGCATCAGCGATGCGTTTTTCCTGGCCACCAAAGTGAACGTGGGCAGTGCGGGCAAGGAAGCCGCCGCGCGGCAGATGGAAAACTCACTTGCTGTGTTCGGACGTCAGAAGCTGGATCTCATCCAGGTATGGAATTTGGGCGGAAGCATCGCCCGCCTGTCCGCAGCCACTTTGGCCGACCATCTCGAGGTGCTGAAGGAATGGAAAGCCGCGGGCCGGATCCGCTACCTGGGCATCACGACTTCACGCGATCCGCAGTACGCGGATACGGAAGCGGCCATGCAGCAGTATGAGCTGGACTTCGTGCAACTCGATTACAGCATTGGTGACCGTATTCCGGAAGAACGGCTATTACCGCTGGCCCAGGAAAAAGGAATCGCGGTGTTGGCCAACCGTCCATTCACTACCGGCAACCTGTTCTCACGCGTGGCCGGCAAACCACTACCCGATTGGACGCGTGAATTCGATTGCACAAGCTGGGCACAGTTCTTCCTGAAATTCATTGTCGCACATCCGGCTGTGACCTGCGCCATTCCGGCCACCAACAATCCTGCGCATCTGCGCGACAACATGGGCGCGTGTGTGGGGCGGCTGCCCGATGCCAGATTGCGCGCGCGCATGGCCGAGCACTTCGCCACTCTCTGACGGTTATCACGCCCGCCATTCACCCCCGGCCGCTGCCACCGGCAACCCCGACCGGACCGTTCCCTGACCAATCATCCGCATCAACACTGAACTTTTTTAGGTTCGTGTCCGCTACCGAAATGAGGTGGGCGAAACCCTGGCTGGTACGCCCACCGTAGTGTAGCCGCACTTCTGACCGCGTCCGATGTCCTTATCGCGCGCGTGCATGAACACCAAGAGGAACATGAAAACGATTGTAGTTGCAGCGTTTGCTTGCATGCTGACCGCAGCAACAACCGCGCTCGATGCGCAGGCGCCCGGGCGAGCCGGCGGTGCGCCAGCCGCAGCAAGTGGAGAAATTCGCGGTACCGTGTTGGACGCTGAGGGCACGACGGCCATTGCCTCGGCTTCGGTTGCCGTCTGGACGAAAGACAATGCCACGTTGATTGCCGGCACATTGACCCGGCAGGACGGCAGCTTCCGCATCGAAGGACTGCTGCCGGGTTCCTACACGTTGAAGATCGCGATGATCGGGTACGATGCGCACACGATTGCGGAAGTCATCATTGCACCGGCAGCACCGCGTGCCATGACCGGCAACATCGCACTGGCGCGCAGCCCCATCGCATTGCAAAGCGTAGAGGTCAACGCGCAGCAGGCCATGGTCATGGCACCGGATCGCAATGTTTACCGCGCGCGTGACATTGCACCGGCCGCAACCAGCGCCAGCGATGTGCTGGGTGCAACGCCATCCGTGCATGTCGATCCGGATGGCAAAGTGAGTCTGCGCGGTAACGAGAACGTAGTCCTGCAGATCAACGGTCGCCCGACACCCATCCGCGGCGCGCAGCTGGCGAGTTACCTGAAGCAGCTGCCGGCCAACACGATCGATCGCATCGAGGTGATTGCGAACCCATCGGCCAAGTACGATCCGGAAGGCATGGCCGGAATTCTGAACATCGTGATGAAGCAGAGCGTGGACCTTGGGAGAAGCGGCAGTCTGACCCTGTCCGGTTCGAGCAACGCGCAGTACAGCGCAGGCGGTAACGCTGGCTACCAGAGCGGGCCGGTCAGCGTATTGCTCGCCTACGGCTTCAATAGCACGGAGCAGCAGGTTGCCGGAGCCAACGACCGCACCAGGCTCGGTGCTCTGCGCGCGCCGCTCGCGTACACGGAGCAGGACGTAAACGGCCAGACCGCGAACCGTGGGCACAACCTGAACGCCACGCTGGACTACCGGTTGAGCCAACGCAACGTGTTGTACACTGCGCTACTGGCCAACCGCCGGGTCTTTTCCGATGAAACGTTGACTGCCTACGATGAGCTGAATGGCAGCCGCATAGTGATGGCGGAGTACGATCGCTCGCGCGATCAGGAGAATGAGAACTGGCTGTTCGATGCGACCATGGGCCTGCGGCGCACAATCACAGCGCAGAAGAACGAGCTGGTGAGCGAGCTCCGTTTCAGCAAACAGGCCGATAACGAGCACAGTGCGCTTGCCCGACTTGTCGATCCCACTGCAAATGCGCTCGACCTGCAAGCGGATGCGCTGGACGCGGTCACCTGGCAAGCGACCGCGCAGACCGACTACACCCGTGCTTTGGGCAAAGCCACCAAGCTCGAGACCGGATACAAGGGCACGGCCCGCTGGCTGGACCGCGACTTCATGGTGCAGAAAGATGCCTTGGGCAATGGCAACTGGGTGCGCAGTGACTTGAGCAATGCACTCGAGTTCGATGAGCACGTTAATGCCGGATATGCCGTGCTGAGCCAGAAGCGGGGCAAGTTGGATCTGCAGGCCGGCCTGCGTGCAGAATACGCCAGCGGAGACTTCTCGCTCGCTGGCGAGAGTTATCCGCACAGCTACGGCAGCCTGTTCCCGAGCGGTCTGGTCAGCTATGCGCTCAACGACAGGAGTCAGGCCAGGCTCAGCTATTCACGGCGCATTCGACGGCCCTCGACGCAGGAGCTGAATCCGTTCCCCGCGTTCTTCGATGTGAACAACGTGTTCCTGGGCAACCCGAGTTTGGGTCCCGAGTACACGGATGCCATCGAGCTCAGCCTGCAACGGTCCGGCAAACTGGGCTCACTCCAGCTGGCGCCCTTCTATCGCCGCACTTCAGACGTTATCCGCGTCGACATCAACACGGCGGACACGATCGCAAATCGCGAGGTGACCTCGATCAGCTTCCGCAACCTGGACAATAGCTCGTCCTGGGGTGCCGATCTGAACGGCCAGCTGCGCGCCGGCAAATTCAGCTGGCTGGGCGGATTCAATTTGTTCAAGATGGTAACCGATGGCGGCAGCGAGTCGACGCTGTCTTCGGACGCGGTGAGCTGGATGGCTCGCCTCAATGGAACGTACAACCCGACCACGGCCACCACGTTGCAGGGTAGCTACTTCTATCGCGCGCCCATGAACATCGAGCGCGGCCGTTTCCACAGCCAGTCGGGAGCCAATTTCTCCGTGCGCCAGAAGCTGAACGAGCGCGCATTCGCGACCTTGCGACTGAACGACCCGTTCAAGACCAATCGCTTCAAGGTGCAAGTCGGTGATGACAACATCGTCCAACTGACGCACCGGTCATTCAACACGCGAGCGCTGTTCCTCAGCTTGCAATACAGTGTTGGGCAGGCGCCCCGCATCCGGCAAAGGCAGGAAGAGCAGCAGCAAGGGTCAACGCCGTTCTCGAGATGAGGAACCCTGCGATCGTCCGTGAAAGCGATCGCCGGGCTGTGAAACGGAGTGGCCGCATCGGAGTTTCCGACGCGGCCACTCTGAATTTCAACAAGCTGGTTCCGCCGATTTATGCGAGCGAGGGACTGGGATTCGCATCCAGAAGGACGGATTAACGGATTAAACGGACAAGCCGGGTCTTCGCAGTGCCGAGCATGCCACGCAACAAAAAGCCCGAGAGCATCTCGGCCGATTCGGACAGCACAGGATCGGCACACCCCTTCCGACCCCTCGTCCTTGACTGTCGCGGGACCAGGCACGCTGACCTCCACAAAATCGTCCACCAGAAGAATCCTGATCCGGCAGGCCGATCTGGCGGAGCCTGTCCGTCTCTCGGCAGACGGTGAACGCGATCGAGACCGGGAAATACTCGCCGTCGCTGGAGCTCGCGTTCACGATCGCCCGGCTCTTCCAGATGCGCATCGAGGAGATCTTCTTTCCAGAGTGACCTGCAATTCATGCCGGGCATGACAACCATGCGGTCGAGTTGTGTCCACGGTGGACCGATTTCCTGCCAGCAGCGTGGTAAAACTCGACATACTGTCGTCCAGGGCCGTGCCGATGTCGAGTTTTTGGCTCGGCATCGTTGGCGCGCTTGGCCGGCGCGTATACTTCGGTTCGGCGTAGCTGACGCCAGCCGTAGCGCCAATTCTGACGCCACCTCGAGACGAAGCCCCTTCGAAGATTGCCGCCGTCCTTGGGTCACCATCCGTGCCACCATTGACGAGTGCGATCGGCGCATTAATCTTAACCTAAACGAATTAGGCCAAGGAAGGGATGCCGAACCCACGCATGGATGTGCTGCCCGGCACACTCGAGTTGATCGTGCTCAAGACGCTGAGTCGGGGTGAGGCCATGCACGGCTTCGAGGTGCTGCGCTGGATCCGGGACACGACGGACGGCGAGCTGCTGCTGGAAGAGGGCGCGTTGTATCCGGCGTTGCATCGCATGGAGCGCAAGCGCTGGCTGTGCGGCGAGTGGCAGATCTCGGAGAAGCGCCGGCGCGCGAGGTATTACAGCCTGACGGTGGCGGGCCGCGCGGAGCTGGTGCGTGGCGAGCGGCGCTGGCTGCGTTACGTGGATGTCTGGCAAAAAATCTCGATTGCGGCGACATCGGTATGAGGCTGACATGAAGAAGCGGCGCAATTTTCATCTGGGTCTGTGGCGGCCGGCGGTAGATGAAGCCGTGGACTGGGAGATTGCGCATCACTTGCAAGAGCGGATCGACGAGCTGGTTGCAGGTGGCATGACCCGGGAGGAAGCCGAAACGGAAGCACGTCGTACATTTGGCGACCTGAGTCGCGTGCAGCGCCAACTCCGCCAAATCGATGGCTCACTCGAGCGACGCGCCCGGCTGGCAAATTTCGTCGAGACGGTCGTACAGGACATCCGTTATGGTCTACGCGCGGTGCGTTTGAATCCCGTGTTTTCACTGGGGGTGATTCTGACGCTGGGACTCGGGTTGGGCGCCAATGTCGCGATGTTCACGGTGATCGATGCGCTGATGCTGCGGCCGCTGCCGTATCACGAGCCGCACGAGCTGGTCGAGTTGAAGGTCTTCAGTGGCGGGCAAGAATACGGCATACCGTACATGTCCTGGCCGCAGGCGACTGCGTTTCGTGAGCGGCAACGTTTTCTGGATGTCAGCTTCATGCACGGGCGTCGCTCGATGTTGTACACGGG
The DNA here is from genome assembly GCA_050732575.1 of Longimicrobiales bacterium. Classification (GTDB taxonomy): domain Bacteria; phylum Gemmatimonadota; class Gemmatimonadetes; order Longimicrobiales; family RSA9; genus JBBDWZ01. The sequence goes on along the minus strand of JBOHRF010000118.1, from coordinate 1,953 downwards.
GGGCGCCGAGCCACTCACGGTCACCGTGCAGGTGGTGACGCCGGAATTCGAAGAGACTCTGGGCGTGCAGCCACTTCTAGGCCGCGGATTGCAACCGGACGATGGCGCTGCTGGTGCGACACCGGTGGCGGTGCTGGACCACGCATTCTGGAGCAGCGCCTTGGGTGCGAATCCGGGTGTTTTGCAGAAGTCGATCGTGCTGGACGGCATTCTGCACACGATCGTCGGCGTGATGCCCAGGGGATTCAAGTTTCCGGTGTATTCCACCACCGTTGCCTGGGTGCCACTGCCGGCGAGCGGAGTCATGCTGGGCGATCCGGTGACTCGCCCGGTCGGCGTGCTGGGCCGCGTGCGCGGTGATCTGACCGCTGCCGATGCACACGGTGGTGCCTTGAGTCGCGCGTTGTTCACGGAAACGGATCCGGCCAACGGTCAGTTCGTGCGGCTGGTTCGTTTTGGTGACGACAGGGCACGCGCGGTACGTGAATCGATCATCCTGCTGGCCGGCGCCGTTGGTTTCATTCTGCTGGTCGCCTGTGTCAACGTGATCAATCTGCTGCTCGTACGAGCCACTACGCGCACGCGCGAGCTCGCGGTGCGGCTGGCCCTGGGCGCATCGCGCATGAGGTTGCTGCGCCAGCTGGCCACGGAATCGCTGGCGCTCTCACTGCTGGGCGGCGTGCTGGCACTGGTCATCGCGCTGCTTGCGCTGCGTGCCGTCTCCGGCATGATGCCCGACTCGATCATTTTCCTTTCACCTTACGCCATTGAAATCGAGCGGCGCGCGCTGGTCTTCGCCTTTGCCCTGGCCGTCGCCTGCGGGTTGTTGCTCGGGCTGGGCCCTGCCATCGCAGCCACGCGCCGGGCGCGCGCAGCGGGCGATGACCTGACCCGCTACGCCGCTCGCAATCGCGGCAAGACTCGGGTGCGCGGTATGCTGGTAGCGAGCGAAGTTGCTCTGTCCGTGCTGCTGCTGGTGGGCGCAGGATTGCTGCTCAACAGTTTTGTGCGCTTGACGCGTGTCGATCCCGGTTTCCGCATGGACAACCTGGCCGTGCTGATCACCAGTGTCACGGCTACGGCGCATCCCGATCCGGAAGAGCGTGGACTCTACCTGCGCCGGCTGGAAGAGCGCATCGAAGCGCTGCCGGGTGTTGAAGCGGCCACCATCACCTACGGGTTGCCGCCCACTGGCGGCGGCTTCATCTCCGAGTATGCCCTGGAGCCAGAAGGCCAGGCGCCCATGCCGTCCTCAGAAGGCGAGATCCTGCCCTACACCTACACGCTCCCGGACTATTTCCAGGTGACGGGAGCGCGTCTTCTGGCCGGACGCGCGTTTACGACTTCGGATGACCGAAAGAGCGGCAACGTCATCATCGATGAAGATCTGGCCGCGCGTCTCTGGCCCGGCCAATCGCCGCTGGGCAAGCGCTTTCGGCTGAACCGCCGACCCAATGATCCGTGGCTCACCGTAGTTGGCGTGATGGGCGATCTGAAACTGATGGGACCCGATGATCGCCGCGCTGATTTCGAGGTCATGTATCCGTTCGATTATAGCGTGGCGCAAGGCTACCTCTCCATGGCCATTCGAACGGTAGGCGATCCGCGAGCGCTTCTTTCCTCCATCCGCAGCGCGGTGCACGAAATCGATCCGAATCAACCGATCCACGACATCGCGCCGGCCCGTGCGCTTTATGCAGCGTCGATCGACATGCCGCGCTTTCTGGTCGTACTGGTGGCCACACTCGCGGTACTCGCGCTCGTGTTGGCCGGCATCGGTATTTTCGGCGTACTCGCTTACGCCGTGAGCCAGCGCAGCCACGAGTTCGGCGTGCGACTCGCGCTGGGCGCCCGCGCCGCCGACTTGCGCCGCACCATCATGACACACGGCTTCACATTGGCAGCGCTGGGCGCAGCGGCCGGTCTGGCCGGTGCCCTCGCCCTGTCCCGTTT
>JBOHRF010000117.1:0-13950 GCA_050732575.1 Longimicrobiales bacterium | reverse complement strand
CCGTGATCGGATTGAACGCGCGCACGCTCGAGCTGCTGTTCGAAATCAGACTGGACGCTACCGCGCTGGCAGCGCCGCGCTGCATCGACCAGGCAACCTACCTGCTATCGCGCAGCGCCGTGCTCTGGCGCGTCGAGGGCAGCCGGGCCGAACGCATGGTGGAACTGCAAGGTGCCGCCCGGGCTTCGCTGGCCGAAGTTGACGGCCACCTGGTGATTGGACTGTTGGATGGTCGGCTGATTGCGCTGGATCCGTCAGGTCGGCGCAGATGGCAGCAGCAGTTGCCGCGTTCCGTGGTCGCGCCTGCCGTGGCCCGTGGCAGTGCGCTGTTCGTGCCGCTGATCAATGGCGAAATCTGGAAGTTGAGTGACGGGTGACGCGTGACGCGTGACGCGTCGGGAGGAATCTTTGCGAGTGATGTATCAGACCATCCTTATGCGCGCCAGTTGCTGTGTGGTTGTGATCATGGGTGCACTGCTGCCGGTTAGCGTCTCGGCGCAGTGGGTCAGGCACGACTGGGTGCAGGACACGAGTGCGCGACCGGTGCGCTATCCGTTGGCGCGCGTTGGCAAGTGGGTCACGCTGAGCGCCACCACGGCCTCGGCAACATACGGTGTGCTGGCTAATCGTGACGCGGACCGCCGTTATGCCCAGATCGAGCGGATTTGCCGGGACCGTGTGGAGCGCTGCGTGCGCGCGTCCAACGGCGCATTCGCAGATGCCGAGTTGGAGCGTGACTACCAGTCGGTCCTGCGGTTGGACGATCGAGCGCGCTGGGCGTTGATTGCCAGCCAGGTTTCGCTGGTTGCCACGGTTGCGCTGTTCGTGCTTGATTTGCCGCGGGGTCGATCGGGAGAGGACATTCCCTATTCACCGCCTCGCCTGCGTCTTGGTGCGGACGCACGCGCGCGTTTGGTCATCAGCTATCACTTGAGTCGCTAGGCCGTGAGCCGAGCGGAAACCGCGGTGTGTGTTGACTCGGGTACTGTTGGTGCGTTGAGGATGGTCTCGATACGACCGGCGGCCACCACTCGAAACAGCGCTTCGGCCACGGCCGGATCGAATTTGCGCCCACTTTCGCAGCGGATTTCGGCCAGCGCTTCTACTACCGGCCAGGCTGCCTTGTAAGGCCTGGGGTGGACAAGCGCGTCGAAGCTGTCGGCCACGGCAACAATGCGACCGGCCAGCGGGATGTCTTGCCCGGCCAGCCGCTGCGGATAGCCCTGCCCGTCCCAACGCTCGTGGTGCGTGAGCGCAATTTCTTCCGCCAGCTGCAATACGGGAAACCCGCCCCCTGACAGGATCTCTGCGCCGATGAGCGTGTGCCGCTCCTGCGAATGAAACTCGGAAGGAATGAGCGGACCGGGCTTGAGCAGGATCTCGTCGCGAATGGCGATCTTACCCACGTCGTGCAACGGTGCAGCGCGCTGGATTTGCTCGACCAACCCGGTGGCACAACCCAACTCATCAGCCAGCATACCCGCCAACTGACCCACGCGCCGGATGTGACCGAACGTACCATCGTCGCGGTGTTCCGCGACCCGCGCCAGGCGCTCCAGGATTTCGAGTCGCGCATCCTCGAGCTCACGACTGCGCGCTTCGAACTGCTCGACCAAGAGATTGCGCTGCCGCTGTAATGCCAGGTGCAGCAGGCGCGTCTCCAGCAGATTGTTCAATCGGAGCAGGACTTCGGTGGACTCATACGGCTTGGTTACGAAATCTTTCGCGCCGGCGGCCAGAGCGGCATCGCGCGCGTTCTCCGTAGAATCGCCCGTAAGCACCAGGAAAGGCAGGTAGTCGTCGTTGGTCAGACGGGCGCGCAAATCATGCAGGAGGGCCAGGCCATCACCATCGGGCAGGTGCAGGTCGACCACGACCAGGTCGGGCTGGAACGCATCAAAGGTCAGCCGCGCTTCGCGCGCGGTGCTGACCGCGAGCAAGTTAGTGAAGCCAGCGCGCTGCATGATGACGATCAGGATGTGGCTACTGGACTGATCATCATCGACGATCATGATGCGAGCGCGGCGTTCGGCAACCCCAAACATCTCGCCTTTGCGGATGCGTCGACTGTCCAGCCCGTTCATGACAGTCTTCCCAATAGCGTGGTTGCAATGGTCGTGTACACGCGCCGGCCTGCGGACGAAAGGCCGGCCAACAAGCGGGTGCGCGGTACACCGCAGGCCGAACGGATGGCCGCGCGCACCTGGGTGGCTGCGTGCACCACGCCGGGAATGAACATGGATGCTTGCTTGGTGACCACATGCCCCACCGCGCGGTCCACAGCGTCGCGCGGGGCCACGCCTGCCTGAATCCAGGCAGCAGCAGAGTGGTCGATGGAATCCGCCAACGAAAGTATCGAGCAGCCGAGAGGAATGGTATGGCGTCGCCACTGGCTGGGGCCACCCAGGCCATCCCAACGCTCGTGCATGTGCCGAACCATGTGGGCCACACCACGCGGGTATCCCAGGTCAGCCACCAGGTCTGCGCCCCGCCACGCCAATTCGATGGGATCGGAAGCCTCACCGCTGAGCACGCCAATTTCGTGCACCTGCGCGGCCATCAAGAGCTCATCGAGATCGACTTCCGTGCTGGGAAGACAGTCGGCCAGCGCAGCGCAAACCTGCGCTACACGCTGGCCATGACCGGCGCCCGCCAACGATCGTTCATCGAGCCAGCGCAGCCATTCGGCCGGGATGGCACCCGCTGGGGCCAGCCCAACATTCGGTATGCGCGCGCTATCAAAGCCGACACTTTCCTCGACCTGATCCGGCCGCAGGGAACGGCCTGCCGCAACCAACAATGAAGCCAGCTCAACGACTGAAACACCCGGCAACGCAAGAGAGTGACTCATGTCTGCGTGCTCCTGAAAAGCCTGAAAAACAGGGATGAGCAACGAGGTGGTTGCAGAAGGCCCGCTCGATAGTGCGGGCCGGAGTGGCAATCAGCCGATGTGGTAGAGCCGCGCGCTCTCGGCGTAGCGACGAAGCAGGACAGCGCGGAAACGCTCATGTTCGGGCGCTTCCAATGCGGGATCTGATTGTACAATGGCGCGCGTTCGTGCACGCGCACGGGCCAACAGGTCGTCGTCTTGCTCGGGGTCGAAGAATCGCAAGTCGGGAAGGCCGTGCTGCCGGCTACCAAAAAAGTCGCCCATACCGCGCAGCCGCAGGTCGGCACGCGCGATTGCGAAGCCATCATCAGACTCTGTGAACACACGCAGGCGCTGCGTTGCGTCCTCACCACCCTCCGCAATGACAATGCAGTAACTCTCGGCCGCGCCCCGCCCTACCCGACCTCTCAGCTGGTGCAACTGAGACAACCCAAAACGCTCTGCATGTTCAACCAGCATGACCGTGGCATTGGCTACGTCGATGCCGACCTCAATGACCGTTGTAGCGACCAGAATGTCGATGCGTCCGGATGCAAACGCGCGCATCGTCGAATCTTTTTGGTCTGCAGGCAACTGGCCATGCAGCAAGCCAACCCGAAGATCCGAGAAGACGTCGCGGCTGAGCCGTTCATATTCGGCCGTAGCAGCCTTCAGATCTACCTTCTCTGACTCTTCCACCAGCGGGTAGACGATATAGGCTTGGCGGCCAACTGCGATTTGCTCTCGAATGAACGTATAGACGCGGTCACGTGCGGCCGGGTCACGTGTGGCTGTTCGAACCCGTGGGCGGCCGGGTGGCAGCTCGTCCAGGATCGTGAGATCCAAATCGCCGTAGACCGTGAGCGCCAGCGAGCGAGGAATGGGTGTGGCCGACATGACCAGCACGTCGGGTCGCGGGCCCAGCTCGGTCAGGGCCAGCCGCTGGCGCACGCCGAAGCGTTGTTGCTCGTCAATAATGGCCAGGCCGAGGCGGTGAAAGCGGACGCCTTCTTGAATGAGAGCGTGCGTTCCGACAACAAGATGCGCCGATCCGTCGGCAAGAGCCGCCCGTGCTTGCCGTCGTTCCGCCGCGCCCAGGCTGCCCGTCAGCAATACCACGTGAACGGGCAATTCACCGACCAGCGTGCGGAGCGTGTGCGCGTGCTGTTCAGCCAACAACTCGGTGGGTGCCATGAGTGCGGATTGCACGCCATTTTCGGCCGCCAGAAGCATGGCGAACAGAGCGACCACGGTCTTGCCGGAGCCGACATCTCCTTGCAGCAACCGATGCATGCGCACGGGCGCAGTAAGGTCTTGAAATATCTCGCGCAACGCCTGTGTTTGCGCACCCGTCAGTTGAAACGGAAGCTGTCGGAACAGCGCGCCCACCAGTCGGTCACTGCGCTGCAGCGCAACGCCTTCCCGCGCGGCCGTGGCGTGATGGTGCGCAAGCGCGTGCAATAGTTGAAGAAAAAATAATTCTTCGTACGCCAGCCGCCGTCGACCCTGCTGCGTTTCGACCAGTGAGGTAGGCCTGTGCAGTGCTTCCAGGGCAGCGCGCAGTGGGGGCAGACCTGCTTCCCGTAATTCTTGCGCCGTAAAGATTTCCGCTGACTCCGCAGCGGCCAGCAAGCCATCCAGGTTCTGTTCCAGAATGCGCCGGAACGCCCGCTGTGTCAGACCTTCTGTGGCCGGGTAAATGGGCAGCACTTTGCCCTGACCACCCTCCACATCACCGGCTTCACCCAGGATGACGAATTCGCGCGGCTGCAGCACCCGGCCGTGATAGAAACGAACCGGTCCGCTGACCAATAGCAGGTCACCTTTCTGGATGGTTCTATCGAGGTAGGGTCGACCCGGCCAGGAGCATTCGATGTTGCCCGTCCCGTCGCGTATCAACGCCTGAAAAATTCGCAGGCCGGCGCGGGTAAGCAGAACCCCCTTGCTGGTCACTTCACCAATGACGGTAACGTCCATTCCGACACGGGCCTGAACGATGGGCGTGACCGTACTGGCATCTTCATAGCGGCGCGGTATGTGGTAGAGCAGATCGAAGGCATTGCGGATGCCGAGTCGGTCGAACTGCTCGGCCCGGCGCGGACCTACACCTTTAAGAAATTGAGCAGGTTGATCGAGAAGGGAGCCAACCAGCGGGCGCGGCATCAGGCAGCCAGGACCTCACGCGCAAAACGCGCGGCATCGAAAGCCTCGAGGTCGTCGATGCCTTCCCCAGTACCTACCAGTTTCACGGGCACATCGAACTCCTGTTTGAGCGCGACCACAATTCCGCCGCGGGCGGAGCTATCGAGCTTGGCCAGCGCAATTCCGGTCAACGGTAAAGCCTGTCGGAACGTGCGCACCTGAGCCACCGCATTCTGCCCAACCGTTGCATCCAGCACGATGAGCGTTTCCTGGGGCGCACCATCCAGCTTGCGCCCAATCACGCGCGCCACTTTGGACAACTCGATCATGAGATCGTTTTGCGTGTGCAAACGACCAGCGGTATCCACGACCACCGTGTCACAGCCGCGTGCTGCTGCCGCGTCCAGTGCATCGAAGGCCACGGATGCAGGGTCGGCGCCCGGCGCAGCGCCCACAAACTCGGCTCCAGCACGCTGAGCCCAAACACCCAACTGGTCGATGGCGCCCGCGCGAAAGGTGTCGCCCGCGGCCAGCAGTACTTTGCGCCGGTGCTCGCGCAAGCGCCGCGCGAGTTTGCCAATGGTTGTGGTTTTGCCCACGCCGTTCACGCCTACCATGAGAATTACCGTGAGTCCGGTGGGATTGAATTGCAACGCGGGATCGGCGTTACCTGCGGTCAGGATGCGCGTGATTTCTTGTTCGAGTGAAGCGGAGAATTCGCGTTCCGACCGGATCTTACCCAGGCGAGAAAGCCGTTCGACGTGATCCACGAGGCCGAGCGTGGCGGGTACACCAAAGTCCGCAGCCAGCAGGATTTCTTCGATCTTCTCGAGTGAACCCTGATCCAGCCCGCGCATCAAAACGCCCACGTCGGTGAACGCAATGTTTTTGATTTTCTGCCAGAGCGAAGGTTTTTCGCCTTCGCGTTTGGTCAGCCGATTCATGCCGCACCGTGTTCTGGTGGTTTCTCAGCGCAGGCCCCACCGGCGGCGCAGGACCCACTCGGCAGTGAGCAACGCCAGAATCAGGGCGTAGGGCCAAATTGATGTACGCAGTGGGCGCTCACCGCCGCGCCCGCGGCGGCCCAGAGCCGAACTGGCAGTACCCTTGAGATCGTCGAGCGGCCGGGCTGCCCGAACCAGCTCCATGCTGAACGGCTCGACGGTCAGGGGTCCGGTGCCCGTTCCGACCACGCGGCCGCCCGAAAATGCGCGCGCCTCGTAACGATAGTGGCCGGGCGCCAAGGGAGATGAAGATGCGGAGTCACCCGCCTCTACAGGAATGGTAAGATCGGTCCTTGCCGTGTCCCGGATGAGACTCAACGAGATCGAATCCGCCGCCAGTCCGGGCGTGATCCAGACCAGCCGCTCACCGCGCTGCACTACCCGACGCGCCGGTCGGATGGCACCGCCCGCAACCTGCGTTTGCTCCTGGACCAGCCAGCCGGCCAGTGCGCCCCAGAAACGCACATAAACGTTGCGCGCGTCACCGCCCCGGAACGACCAGCGCCAGTACCCTTGCCCAAGGGAGATCACGCGGCGCCGTCCGGCTTCCGCAATGGCCAGCGCAACCGGCGCGGGCGCACCTCGACGACCGCGGGTGGCCTGCAACGGAACCCAGGCGCCGCTCGGAATGTCACGCGCCAGGTGAAGTGCCAAGAGGGGCGGAAGATTCTGCACGGGCATTCCTGCCAACAAACCGGCAATGGGCGAGGGCGGCACGTCGGTTGTGATGTACCAATCGCCCGGTGCCGCCGCCGAGGCCTGCACGCTATTCAGGGAGGCGCCATTCTCGCGCGGCATGATGAGCACGCGCGGACGGGTCTGACTCGCCTCACGCGCCCAGGTAGGCGAGTTGTCTCCCACGCCATGCAGAACGACCAGGTCTGCTTCGCGCACGGACCTTTGCACTTCTTCTTCGAACGCGCGCTTGCCCAGCTCGGTGCCTATGCCACCCGTCACATAAACGTTACCGCCCGTGCGATAAAAGCTGCGCACGGGCAGACCCGTGGATTGCTCCAGCACCGGCTGCAGAAAGCGCGGCTCCCAGTCGGGCTCAAACGAAACCAGCGCAACGCCGGTCGGTTTTGCGCCCACCAGGACGTATATGCTGCGCCGATCGTTGGCCGGAATGGCGTCCTGCCCTTCGAGCGACACATCGAGGCGGACCAGCCTGCCCGCGGCCGCCGCACTGGGCGTCACCTTGATGGTGCCCGTGCTAACCCGGCCGGCCGCTGGCGTGGCCAGCGTAGCCGAACCCAGTTCATTGCCATCTGCGTGCACCATGACACGCTGCGGCAAATTCGCGTTTGCGTTGCTGGTGATGCCGACGCTTACATCGATAGGCTTGCCCGCTTCCGCCCAGATGGGCGCGGTGACTTCCTGAATCCCGCGATCAGTCGGCGTTTGCCCGCCCACGGATTGCACTTCCACTTCCAGACCCAGGCGCGGCAGCCAGCGCTGCACTTCCTGCGCATCTTCAATGGCGCCATCCGTGATGACCACGACTTTGCGGGCTCCGCTCTCACTGGCAGCCAGCAGTGCGGGCAACAGGCGCGACGCACCGTAGCTCGGCGTTATGGAGGCCAGGCTGTCCCGGCTGATGCGACGGGGTGAACCCCCGGCTAACAGGATGATCGAAGCATCAGGCACGCGCTGCGCGCGCTGCAGTGCTTCATTCCAGCGTGTGCCACCGCCCGCCAACGGCAGCTCCATGCTGATCGATGCATCGAGCACGATTACCGTGCCGCGCGAGGGAGTGCGCGCTGCCGTGGGCAACATGGGATCGAAGAGAAGGAGCAGCAGGACGGCGATAGCAAAACCACGCAACAGCGCGAGCAGGAATCGCCCGCGGCCGGGCGTCTCACGCAGCCGATACAAATAGATCGAGCAAGCGAGACCGGCAGCGACCAGGAGGAAAAGTCCGACCCACTTCAGAACGCTAGCTACCTCCACCCATGGGCATAGCGGGATCCGCAGTTTTTCTGGCAAGACCCGCACCGAGCACAGCTTCCTGGAGCAGGACCAGCCGGTTCTTCACCAGAGCAAAGTACTCATCACGGTACGCGGGCGGCAGGGGTGGTGAACTGGGCAGCCGGGCGCGGCTGAAGTCGATGGGTCGCCCGTTCAGGCGCAGTTCATAGTGCAGATGTGGCGCGGTCGCCAAGCCGGTAGCGCCGACGTAGCCGATGACGTTGTTCATCTGCACGCGCCGGCCGGGTCGTATGCCCGAGGCAAAACGGGACAGGTGGGCGTAGCGGGTGCTATAGCCGTTGGTGTGGCGGATCACGACGACATTGCCATAGCCACCATCGCGGCCTGCAAATGTCACGGATCCATCTCCCGTGGCTTTCACCGGTGTACCCTGAGCAGCCCCGAAGTCAGTGCCCAGGTGCGCCCGGTAAATCCCCAGGATGGGATGGTACCTGCGCCAGGCAAACGATGAGGTGACGCGCACATAGTCGATCGGGTAGCGCTTGAAGCCGCGGCGCATCGAGCGGCCCTCGAGATCGTAATATCCGGCCAGGCCCGCCCGCTGGAACAACACGGCGTCATGCCGCTTGCCCCGATTGTCAATGCGTGCTGCCAGAATGCGCAGTCGCCGCGCACTGCCATCCGGTCGAGCCTCCCGCTCATACACCAGCGTGAAACGATCACCCGGCTGAATCTCATGCGTGAAATCGAGCTGATATTCGTAGATGGACGCCAGGTCACTCACCAGGCCTACTCGGTCGGTCACCGGGATGGCGGCCAGGGAATCGAAAACGATCGCTTCGTAGAGAGACTGGCCCGCACTTATGGTGCTGCTGGTGGCCAACGTGTCCAGTACGATCGGCGTGAGTACCAACGATGTGGACCAGCCGGAATCGGAACGCATGGCCCGGATGGTCGTGTCGGCGTTCAGCTGAAGATCCACGCTCCGGGTTTCGCCATTGGACAGCCAGCGGCGCACGGTAACTTCCACGCCCGACGCCAGGCTGCGCAGATTCTGCCGCTCATCAATGGCACGCAGCAGTCCAGCCAGGTCCGAACCGTTCAGGGATGCGCGCATGAGGAGTACCGACAGCGTTTGACCCAGTTCCAGCTGATGCGTCTCTACACGCTCGACGGGCAGCGCGTAAACCGGATCGAGGACGGCCGCACTCTCGAGGTTATCTACGCGCGAGCGCGCGCGTGTGTCCATGACGGTCATGGCGCCCAAGCTGAGCACGCCCACCACGGTCACAAAAATCGCTTTGTGCGCCTTACTGTTCACTCACCCCTCGTAACGCGTGACTTCAATCCATTTGCCGCCGAATGAACGTCGGCACATCCAGGTCATGCAATTGCTGACGCGCAATCGGCGTGTGCGGTAACCGCACAAACGGCGTGGCCTCCGGATACACCGGCGCGCGCGCCGCTGCCGTCGCGCCCGCCGCGGCCGCTACCATGCGGTGCGGTGCGGGCTCTGCAGCAATGACCGTCGGGGAGAGAACGTTGCGCGAACCAAACGTGGGGCGGATGACATTGCTCGCCGGCTGCGGGATCTCCTCCCGGTCGAGCCCGGTCGCGATGACCGTGACCCGCATCTCACCTTCGAGACTCGGATCATGAACGGCGCCAAAAATGATCTCGGCCTCGTCGCCCGCCGCTTCCTGAATAATGCTAGCGATGGTGGTCACTTCGTCAATGGTTAAGTCCATGCCCCCCGTAATGTTAATTAGCACACCTCCCGCCCCTTCTATGGTCACGCTGTCCAACAGCGGAGACGAAATGGCTTCCTGCGCCGCTTCCACGGCCCGGTTGTCGCCCCGGCCGTAGCCCGTTCCCATGAGCGCGGGCCCCCGACTTTGCATGACCGTGCGCACATCCGCAAAGTCCACGTTGACCTCGCCCGTTACATGGATGAGGTCACTGATCCCCTGGGTTGCATGAAGCAGCACTTCGTCCGCGCGTTTGAGCGCATCACGGAACGACGTCCCTTTACCAACCACCGACAGGAGACGTTCGTTGGGTACGACGATGACCGTATCCGCAGTGCGCTTCAGTTCCTGTAGCCCCATATCCGCCTGGCGCATCCGCTTCTTGCCCTCGAACTGGAAGGGACGGGTTACAATGCCAATGGTCAGGGCACCTAATTCGCGCGCGATTTCTGCAATTACCGGCGCAGCCCCCGTCCCGGTTCCACCGCCCATGCCCGCGGTGACGAAAACCAGATCGGCGCCGCGCAGGGCGGCTGCCACTTCTTCACGATCTTCTTCAATGGCCTGACGCCCGATCTCGGGGCGAGCGCCCGCACCCAAGCCGCGCGTGAGCAGTTTGCCGATCTGGATCCGGTTGGCCGCTTTGGCCAGCTTCAGGGCCTGCGCATCCGTGTTGATGCAGATGAATTCGACGCCTTCCAGATCTTCATCGATCATTCGGTTCACGGCGTTGCTGCCGCCACCACCCACACCCACAACCTTCATGCGCGCGTTTTGCAGTGTGCTGTCTTCGAATTCGAAGATCATCATGTTGGTAGCCCCCCCGGGTTGCGCGTCCGTGCGCTTTGATAGTTCCAGAGCTTCGATCATGTCTGAAAGGTGACGGGGACGGGGAACGGTGAGGTCGGCCTAATCCGTTCTTCACCGTCACTCCTCACCGTCACCTTGCGTTCAAAAGAATTCCTTGAGCCAACCCAGCACCTTGCCGACAACGCCGGGACCGAACGGACCGGCACCACCTTGCTCTGCGATGAGTTCGGCGCCAAAGATGGCCAGCCCGGTAGCCGTGGCGTATTGCGTTTTGCGCACCGAGTCAGAAAGGCCGGTCAATCCATCACCCGGCACACCCACACGAACGGGCATACCGAAGCCGTGCTGCGCCACGTCAACGGCGCCGGTCAACGCCGCGCCGCCGCCGGTGAGCACCGCACCAGCACCCAGCTTTCCGCTTTCGCCCGCATGCTCGATCTCGCGCGCGACCAGGCCAAGAATCTCATCGAGACGCTGCTCGATGATGTGCGCGATGAGCTCACGCGCGACCTGCCGTTTGGCGCCCGGTCCAGGGCCCGGCAATTCAACCGTTTCGCGCGGATCCACCAGCTGGGCAAACGCGACTCCATGGCGCTCCTTTGCTTTCTCGGCTTCGGTGTATGTGATGGACAACCCTTTCGCCAGGTCGTTGGTGACCGTACCCGCACCCCATGGGATAGAAGCCAGGTGGCGCATCTTGCCTTCGCGGAAGATGGCCAGCTCCGTGGTGGCTCCGCCCAGATCCACCAGGGCAACACCTACATCCTTCTCATCATCGGTGACCACGCTGAGTGAGGTGGCGATGGGCTCATGCACGGTGGCGTCGATGCGATAACCGGCGCGACTCACGGCCTTGCGCAGATTTTGAGTGGCGGCCAGTGCACTCGTGATGATGTAGACTTCGGCTTCCAAGCGAGTGCCAGCCATGCCAATCGGATCGCGAATGCCCGATTGGTGGTCGATGATGTACTCCTGCGGCAACACGTGCAGCACTTCCCGGTCGGCGGGCACGACCACGGCGCGAGCAACGCCCTGCACGCGCTTGACATCGTCGGCGCGAATCTCCTCGCCGCCCACCGCGACCACACCCGTCGATGTACGCGCGTGTATGTATTCGCCGGCCACACCGGTGAAGACGCGCTCGACCGTCACACCGGCCATGAGCTCGGCCTCTTTCATGGCCGCGCGCACGGATTCGGTCGTGCCCTCAATGTCGGTCACGACTTCGCGGCGCATGCCGGCGGTGCGCGTTTGACCGACGCCCAGGACCTTGACGATCGGATCGCGTCCGATCTCCATGATGACTTCGGCAATGACCGCACAGGTTTTGGTCGAGCCAATGTCGAGGCCGGCAACAATTTGTGTGCGCATGATCAGTTGGCTTCCGTGGGAGACAAGGCTACCACGATCTGGTCGGGGTAGCGGGCATCGATACGAAGCAAGCGGTTGATGTCCTGTCGTGCAGTCAAGTCCGACAATGTGAGCCGGAGTCGGCGCAATTGCAGGTCATCGGGCGTGTCGGGCAGCAGCACTTCTGCACCGGCCGGCGCGCGCAGGCGGATGCGCACGTCATTGCGCACAGGCTCGGCATCGGAAATCCAGCCAAACAGTGTGGGCTCTGCGCGTCGCATCTGCACGAGCAGGCGCAGCACAGCCAGCACACGCACATCGGCGATGCGCGCCGGTGGTGCGGGCAGGGGCCCGGGCGCGGGCACGGAAACGACGGGCAGGTCCAGATCCACGGTCGTGGGATCGAGCGGCAGCACCTCGCCCTCCACGGTCACAGGGCGCATGGACACCACATTCCCGCCCGCGCTCCCGCCCACGAGCAGTGCCAGGGGCTCAGCTTCCTCGATCAACACACGAATGGTGCTGGGCAGCAAACGTTGAATGCGGGCGCGCGCAATCAACGGGTGTTGCTCGAGCGCAGTCCGCCAGCTCGTGGGACTGTCAAATACATTCGCGCTGCGCGTGATGCCGCTGGCCTGCAGCACTTGATGGGGTGCCAGATAGTGGGTACCACGCACCTCGACCCGGCGCACGCGGAAACTGTCGACGTGACGTAGGGCCTGGGGGGCCCCGCCAATGAGCACCAGACCGAGCGCACTGGCGCCCAGCAGAAAGCCAAGTCGGGTACGCGCTGTCACGGACGCACCTCCATCCTCAACCGTTGCAGCAGGTCCCGGGCAGCAGCATCGATAGAGCCAGCACCCATGAAGAGCGCGACATCGCCCGTGCGCAGCTCGGCCTGCACGCGCTGCGCGATGCGCTCGATATCCGGCTCGTATTGCACTCGACCGGCACGCGCATGCTGTGCTGCATCCGCAACCAGTCGGCCGGTCACGCCGGGTATGGGTGTTTCGCGAGCAGGATAGACATCCGTCACCCAGACCTGGTCGGCCGTGGCCAGGGCCGCACCGAATTCTGCGGCAAAGTCACGCGTGCGCGAGAAGAGATGCGGCTGAAACACGGCAACCAAACGATGCCCGGCATAAGCAGCGCGCGCGGCCGCGAGGGTGGCCCGAATCTCCGTGGGATGATGGGCGTAGTCATCGACTACAACGATACCCTGGGCGCGACCCAACTCCTGGAAGCGACGTTCCACGCCGGTAAACCGAGCCAGCGCACGCTGCGCATCCGGAAAACTCGCGCCCAGATACAGGGCGGCCGCGGTGGCCGCCAGTGCATTGCGGATGTTGTGATGGCCGGCCACGGCCAGTGTCAGCTCACCCAGGTCGGCACCCCGCTCGAGCACGCGCATGCGACTGCCGCGGCCCCGCACTTCAATGTTCACCGCGCGGAGCTGTGCGCTGGACTCCGTGCCATAGAGCAACTGGTCGACATAGGCCGGCGCGCGTTGCAGCAGTCGACGCACTCCGGGCTCATCACTGCAAGCCACGATGAGGCCTGCGCCCGGTGAAACCAGATTGATGAATTCGCGGAACGCCTCTTCCACACCCTCGAGAGATCCGTAGATGTCGAGGTGATCGGCCTCCAGCGTGGTGACCACGGCAACGGTCGGCTTGAGCAGCAGGAATGAACGATCGTATTCATCGGCTTCCACCACGAACAACTGATCGCTTCCCCGGTGCAGGCCACTGTCCCAGCCGGGCACGCGACCGCCGACAAAACCCGTGGGCTGCAGTCCGGACTCGGCCAGGATCGCGGTAGTCATGGCGGTGGTGGTCGTCTTGCCATGCGTGCCGGCAATGGCGATTACGGTGCCTTCGTTGACCAGCGCGCCGAGGGCCTGCGCGCGTTTGAGCACGGGAATGCGCGCATCACGGGCGGCCACCAGCTCGGGGTGATCGAAGGGCACGGCTGCAGTCGCGATCACCGCACTGATGGAAGAATCGATGTGCGCCGTGTCTTGCCCTTGTCGAATCTGCGCGCCCCAGGCACGCAGTCGTTCACCTACCGCTCCCGGATTCAAGTCACAGCCACTCAC
>JBOHRF010000116.1:0-14159 GCA_050732575.1 Longimicrobiales bacterium | reverse complement strand
ATCCTGCCCAGTGACGTGCTGGCACACGTCAATCGAGTCATCCATTACACATTCCTGGCCAGTCCGGGCATGATGCGCGCCGCTGGCGAAACGCTCTCGGGCGGCGGTTCCAATGCCTGGGCGGTGGCGCCGCAACGCTCGGCCAGTGGCAACGCCCTTTTGCTGGCCAACCCACACCTGCCGTGGGGAGACCTGTTCACCTGGTTCGAAGCGCATCTCAACTCGACCGACCTGGATTTGTATGGTGCTGCGCTGGTTGGTTTCCCGCTAGTGAGTATTGGTTTCAACGAAAGACTGGGCTGGACTCACACGGTCAATACAATCGACGGCGCAGACCTCTATGAGCTCACGCTGGTGCCCGGCGGCTATCGCTGGAACGGCGGTGTGCGCGCATTCGATCGCACGGTGGAGCTGCTGCGCGTGCGCACGGAACAAGGGGAACGCACGGACACGTTGGTGGTGCTGCACTCGGTGCAGGGCCCTGTGTTGGCAGCCAACGCTACCCGGGCGCTGGCGTTGCGGGTAGCGGGCAACGATCAGCCTCACCTGTTCCAGCAGACCTGGGAGATGGCCAGAGCTCGTTCGTTGCGCGAATTCGAGGAGGCCATCCGCCCGCTGCAACTTCCCATGTTCACGATCATGTACGCCGATCGCGATGGTCGGATCATGCATGTGTTCAACGGCCGCATTCCCAAGCGGGCGCGCGGCGACTGGTCGTTCTGGAGCCGGCCCGTGCCCGGGGATACGTCGGCCCTGGTGTGGACCGAGACCCACGATTTTGCGGATTTGCCGGTAGTAGTGGATCCTTCCACAGGCTGGCTTCAGAACGCCAACGATCCGCCCTGGACAACGACCTTGCCGGCTGCGCTCGATCCGGGTCGCTATCCACCGTATTTTGCGCCGCGCTCTCCGCCGCGCTTTCGACCTCAACATTCACTGCGCATGTTGGCGGCCGATTCATCCATCACGTTCGAAGAGTTGATCGCCTATCAACGTTCAACGCGACTCGAGCTGGCGGACCGGATCCTGGATGAGTTGGTTGCTGCCACACGCGCGCGCGGTACGTCGCGCGCGCGACGCGCGGCTGAAGTGCTCGCTCGGTGGGACCGTTCCGCGAATGCCGGCAGTCGGGGTGCGGTGTTGTTTCAAGCGTTCATGCGTGAAGCCGAGCAAAAGCGCTGGCCGGGCAACTCGATCTTTGCCGTGCGTTGGAGTGAAACGCGACCGCTGACTACACCGGACGGTCTGAGTGATGCCGTCCAGGCGGTGGCCACGCTCGATGAGGCGGCCGGTCGGGTCGAGCGGCTGTATGGGGCGCTCGACGTGCCCTGGGGTGATGTCTACCGGCTGCAGCGTGATTCGCTCGATCTGCCTGCGAATGGTGCGGGCGACGATCTGGGCTCCTTTCGCGTGCTCAACTTCGAGCGCTCGGGTGCGCGCTACACGGCAAGCGGTGGCGACTCGTTCATTGCGGTGATCGAGTTCGGCCGAACTGTTCGCGCCTCCGCGCTCCTGCCTTATGGCAATGCCAGTCAGCCTGGCTCGCCTCATCGAACCGACCAATTGCCGTTGTTCGCGCGCCAGGAGCTGCGCTCGGTCTGGCTGCGCCGCGAAGACATCATGGCGAATCTCCAGGAGCGCAAGCGATTCTGAGCGGGTTGCCGGGAGACAATGGGCGAGTTGCACGTCGGGTCCTGCGCACTACGACTGGTTCAGGGCGACATTACACAGCAGCGGGTGGCGGCCATAGTGAACGCAGCCAACTCTTCATTGCTGGGTGGTGGTGGCGTTGATGGCGCCATCCACCGCGCAGGCGGGCCGGCCATTCTGGTCGAGTGCAAACACATCCGCGCCACACGTCACAACGACGGTTTGCCGCCCGGCCAGGTAGTGAGCACGACGGCGGGTGCGCTGCCCGCGCGGCGCGTGCTTCACACGGTAGGACCGATATGGCGAGGCGGGCGCAACGCAGAGCCTGAGCAGCTGGCCAGCGCCTATCGGAACACACTGGACTGCGCTCGGGCAGAAGGCCTGCGCACCGTGGCGTTTCCCTCTATCAGCACGGGGGCGTATGGCTACCCGATCGAGCTCGCCGCAGACGTTGCCCTGACCACTGTGTATGATATGCTCCAAGCGCACAGCGGTGCGTTCGATGAAGTCCGTTTTGTTCTCTTTTCCGACCACGATCTGCAGACCTATCGGCGCGTGCTGACACGCATCGCCCGTGCGTGAATGCATCACGCGTGTGCTCCCCAGAGGCGCTCCCAGAGAGAAAAAACGTGGACAACGGCCTTGCTTCCCTCGACGGAGCGCTTAACTTGGGGCGCGTCCGACGCAACGCGAACGTCGGTTCGCCCTGTACAACTTCATTCGGAGAGCGTCTATGCCAGCGAAGAAGAAGTCGGCACGCAAGTCGAAGGCTGCGGCGAGAAGGCCCGCGCGCAAGCCCGCGAAGAAGGCTGCCAAGAAAGCGGCCAAGCGGCCCGCAGCGCGGAAGGCGGCTCCCAAGAAGGCCAAGAAGGCGGCTAAGAAGCGCACGCCGAATGCGGCATTCATGCGGCCCATGCAGCCCAGTGCACAGCTCGGCGCGGTCGTTGGCAACAACGCGATCCCGCGCAGTGAAGTCACCAAGCGCGTCTGGAATTACATCAAATCGAAGGGTCTGCAGGACAAGGCCAACAAGCGGATGATCAACGCGGACGACAAGCTCGGCCCGGTATTCGGCGGCAAGAAGCAGGTCTCGATGTTCGAGATGACCAAGCTGGTGAACCGCCATCTGAAGTAGCTCGACAAAACATCAGTGGCAGAAATACGAACGGGGAGCCCCTGGGAGCTCCCCGTTTCGCATTTCCGGCGCACGCAGGTAGTCAGGCGGTGCTTTCCTTTTTGTTGTTGCTCAGCTTGCGGAATAGCCAAATGACCAACATGCCGATCAAGATGAGTGGCACGATCTTGACCAGGAAGAACATCATGAAGCCCAGCACTGCTCCAAACATGCCCAGCATGAACTTGACGAGTGCCAGTCCAAGAAGGGCCAGGATACCACCGCCTACCGCTTTTGCCGCAAAGCTCATGATCGAATCCCCATTAGGTCCCGTCCTTTTCCTACGCTGATCCCTGGTGAAAAGATTCAGGCGGCGGGCCGCCGGCCCGCGTGTGCGGGGGTAAGTCCTTGGTTTTTCAGGCGGCGGCTCTCTTGCCCTGGTGTCCTGAGGTTTGACATTCTGAGCCCGTTCATCCTCACTCGATACCCCTACGAGCTGCGCGACTGATGACCGAATCCGCCGCCCAGGTCCGTCCTGCGCGAGCCAGTGCCTTCGGGCTGCTGCGTGTTTTTGGCGTGGCATTCGGTGTTGCCGTTGCCATTGGCAACACCATTGGCGCAGGCATTCTGCGTACGCCGGGTCAGATTGCGGAGTACGTGCCAGGCCCAGTGTGGTTCATGGGCATCTGGCTACTGGGCGGACTGTACGCTCTGCTGGGCGCTGTCTCTCTGGCCGAGCTGGGTGCAGCATTGCCGCGTTCCGGAGGCCAGACCGTTTTTGTGCGCCGCGCGCTGGGCGGATACGCGGGATTCGCAGTCGGCTGGAGTGATTGGATTTCGACGTGCGCCAGCACCGCGCTGGTCAGTCTCGTGATAGGCGAGTATGCGGCCGCGCTTTTTCCCTCGCTCGTGTCCGTGGAGACGGTTCTGGCTTTGATGGCTGCGTTACTGTTTGCCGCCCTGCACCTCAGCGGTGCGCGCCAGGCGGGTCGCACGCAAGTGTTTACCAGCGTAGCCAAGACGCTGGCGTTTCTCCTGCTCATTGCCGCTTGTTTTCTGCTGCGCAAGGAGCGGCCTCCCAGTGTCGATGTGGCCAGCGTCATCCCGCTGGGAACGGGTGTCGTGCTGGCGCTGCAGGCCGTGATTTACACGTACGACGGCTGGACCGGCCCCATCTATTTCTCAGAGGAAGTGCGTGATCCGGGTCGCGACATCCCGCGCGCCATGGTATGGGGCGTCCTTTCGGTGATTGGGATCTACGTCCTGACCAATCTGGCATTCCTGTACGTAATTCCTGTTTCCGCCATGGCTGGCCAACCGCTGGTTGCGGCCCGTGCAGCCGGTGAAGTGTTCGGCCCGCGCGGTGACCAGATCATCCGCTGGCTCACGCTCGTGTCCATGTTGAGCGCTGTGAATGCGCTGACGCTCATGGCGCCGCGGATCATTTACGCCATGGGAAACCACGGGCTACCGGCAGCAACGCGACGAGCCGATGCACGAGGCACACCTACCGTGGCATTGTGGCTGAGCACTACGGTAACGGTTGCCTTCATTGCCACCGGCACGGTGCAGACCGTGATAGCGCTGGCCGCCTTCTTCTTCGTCGCCAATTACACACTTTCCTTTTTCTCGGTATTCGTGCTGCGGCGGCGAGAGCCACTGTTGCATCGGCCTTATCGCGCCTGGGGCTACCCATTCACTACCGGCATCGTGCTGGTTGGTTCTCTGGCCTTCCTGGCCGCGGCGGTCAGCGCAGACACCAGACACGCGCTATACTCGATGGCACTTCTGGCTCTCAGTTGGCCCGTGTATCGCCTGCTGTCGCACGCAGGCCCGGCGCAAAAAGACGAATAAACCACCATGACCGGCCGGCCTTACGTGCTCAGAGAGACACCCTGGAGTGTGATACGCGGCACCGATTATCAGGTGGCTATGTTGCCCTGGGGCGCGACCGAAGCCCACAACTATCACCTTCCGTACGGTACCGACGTCTATCAAGCCGAGTCAGTGGCAGTCGAGGCCGCGCGCCTGGCCTGGGAGCAGGGTGCGCGCGTAACCGTGCTGCCCGCAATTCCGTTTGGCGTGAATACGGGCCAGCTCGACATTCCACTCACCATCAATCTGAACCCATCGACGCAATCCCTGATGTTGCGTGACATCGCCGACTCATTGGTCGGGCAGGGCCTGCGCAAACTCGTGCTGCTCAATGGACACGGTGGGAATGACTTTCGCCCACCCGTGCGCGAGCTGCAGCGTACGCACGAGCTGCTCATCGTAGTGGTCAATTGTTGGCAGATCGAGCCGGCCGACCGCTATCTACCGGAACCGGGCGATCACGCTGGTGCGCTGGAAACGGCCATGATGCAGCATCTGCATCCATCGTTGGTGCTGCCGCTTTCGGAAGCCGGCAACGGCGCGACACTGGTTCCTATGATTCAGGGATTGCGCGAGGGCTGGGCCTGGACGCCGCGCCGCTGGACACAGGTCTCGCGTGACACGGGTGTGGGCGATCCTGCAGGTGC
Organism: Longimicrobiales bacterium; assembly: GCA_050732575.1. Taxonomy (GTDB): domain Bacteria; phylum Gemmatimonadota; class Gemmatimonadetes; order Longimicrobiales; family RSA9; genus JBBDWZ01. The sequence goes on along the minus strand of JBOHRF010000116.1, from coordinate 8,873 downwards.
TACGGCCAACGCAGGCCAGCAATTCTTCCAGGCCATTACGAAGCGTCTGTCGCAGCTGTTGACGGAACTGGCGGCGTGTCCTCACGATCGCTTCTACACAGACAGCCACTCCGCAGGAGAGTCATGAAACAACACTTGCTGATGCTCGTTTTTCTGACTCAGGTGGCGGGCGCTGCCGGGCAAAATGACGGGCGCGAGGCAACGTCGCTGTTGGGCAAGCCACTCATGCGGCCCGAGCTTGCGGCCGAAACCCGGACCCGATTGGAGAAAGATCTGTCCGACGCACGCGCGGCCTATGAGCGTAGTCCGGATCAGGCCGATGCCATCATCTGGCTGGGTCGCCGCCTGGCCTATCTGGGACGTTATCGCGAGGCCATCGACGCATTCTCGGAGGGGGCTCGCAAACACCCGAACGACGCGCGCATGTACCGTCACCGCGGCCATCGCTACATCACGGTGCGCGAACTCGATAATGCAATCCGCGACCTGGAACGGGCCGCTGCGCTCGAGCGCGGCCAAGCCGATGAGATCGAGCCGGACGGAGCACCCAATCGATTCAACATTCCGACCAGCACACTGCAATCAAACATCTGGTATCACCTGGCCCTTGCCCACTATCTGAAACACGACTTTGAAAAGGCGCTGTCCGCCTGGCGCGAAGCCATGGTCGTGTCCACAAACGACGACATGCGCGTGGCCACCAGTGACTGGCTCTACATGACATACCGCAGACTGGGCCGCACCGCGGAGGCGGCCAAAGTGCTGGAGCCGATCCACAAGGACATGCGCATCCTGGAAAACGACGCATACCACAAACGACTGCTGATGTACAAAGGGGAGCTGACGCCAGAAAGCCTGTTGGCTTTCGACAATCCCGATCCCGTGCAGGTAGCCACCTTCGGCTACGGTGTGGCGAATTGGTACCTGTACAACGGTCAGCGCGAGCGAGCGGTCACCCTGTTCCAGCGCATCCTGGAGGCCCGCAACTGGGCGCCCTTTGGATTCATTGCTGCAGAAGCCGAGTTGGCGGGACGCGTGACGCGTTGATTTAGGCGTCACGCGTCACGCAAACGGATTGTCCGGAAAAACAATGGCCGCTTTGCGGCGCTGTTCGAAGCCGTGCATGTGCAGGAAGAACGTGCCGGCGCCGGCGGCGCCCTGCATGAAACCTGTTTGCGCGACCAGCAGCTCAGGGCGCACACGGTGTTCCGCCTGAATCCAATGCAAACCTTCGCCAACACTCACGGCGCGCTGCAGCGTGTCGGCCGCGCAACGTTGTGCCATGCTCAGGTATGGCGCGCGGGGTGTCAGCTGGTGCATGGACAGGAAGAACTCACCCACGCCACAGTTGCCACAACATTGGCTCATGTTGTTCCAGAACCCGGGCGTGCGCTGCTCGGGAATGCCCGTGGCCATGGTGGCCTGTGCGCAGTGGTGCATGGTCTCCGTCCAGCGCGGGTCCCTGGTGACCTGGCTCAGCCGATAAAAAAGGCGCGCGGTTCCGGGCGGTCCGTGACACCAGCTCAGGTAGAACAGGTCGGCGCCGCCAGGCTCGTGATGAAAGACCATCCAGCCATTGCCCTCTTTGCGAGCCACGGCATCCAGGTAACGGGTGGCCGCCAGCGCACCGTCCAGGAAGGCAGGCTCACGAGTGACTTCATAGAGTGTGGCCAGGAAATAGCCCACGCCCGCAGCACCGTGAGAAAAGTTGGGATAGCGGTTGGTCACGCGGGGCGAGATGGCCCATTTGAGTCCGCCCTGCTCGGGTTGAGCGAGCTGCAGCAGTCGATGCCCTGCTTTTGCAGCCAATTCGACTGCGCTGCGGTCCTTTTGCACGCGGGCGGCCCGCAGGAGGTAAAGCCCAATACCGGCGCTTCCACTGATAATGTCCGTCGATTCACTCCACTCGACGCCTGCGCCCATCGGCCTGGCAGACTGCTTGATGAGCTCGAGTACGCGCCGTGCTGACCCGCGCATGCTGGCATCACGCGACGCGCGCTGCGCCTCTTCCAGCACGAAGCCAATACCGGCCAGCCCCGTGTAAAGCCCGGCGTCTCCCACGGCATCGGCCGAGCCGGGAAGACCCGCCACCAGCTCACGCGCACCCGCCATCGCTTCCTCCAGGTACTTGCGCTCACCCGTAGCGTGGAACAGCTCGAGCAGAAAAACGACGATGCCGGGAAATCCGTTGTACAGACCGCGCTGCACGGATTTGGCGTCGTTCGGGTCCGCCGGCCACAATACACCCCGCTCGGTAGGCACGCGCGCGGTGCGAATCCAGCGTTCCGCACGCACTGCGCAATCGAGATAGTCAGGTGGGACATACGCGTGGCCCCAGAGCTCACGCGGCAGTGTCAATAAGCCGGCGGCACCCAGGGCGGTGCGCAGAACATCGCGGCGGGACGGGGTCATTGGGCACCTCGTCGGACTTGTTTGTATTGCTTGGCGGATGGCCGATTTGCACAAGCGCCATGCCCGCAATCTGGAGGGTCATGGCGGCAGCGGCCAGGACGCAAGAAATGCAGAATTGCAAACGGGTCCGACGCTAGCGGACCGCCTTCACTCGGGCGTCCTTGAGGCCCGTGCGTTCGAGCACCTTCATGGTCTCCGTCATGACGGCTGAGGGCTGAAACGTGCGGCCGGCCTTCTCGGTCGTGCGCGCGAATGTGCTCATGACCTGCTCATATCTCGAGCTCGGGTTCCAGAAGATCCAATCTTCGAGTCCGGTGTCGTAGACGGCACGAATCTGAGCGCCCGCCTGTTCAGGGCCATACGGGTAGTTCTTGTTGACCCAGGGCGCGTTGAATGCCTGCAGCCAGGGGATCACGCGGGCTACCTTGCCGCCCGCCTCAGCCAGCTTCTGCATGCGCATGACGCCAATGCCGACCGAGTTGAACACGGTCTCGTACGGCATCTTGTTGGGTGTCGGCACGCCGCGCAGATGTGTAGGCAGGTAGTGCGAAGGGTAGACCATGGGCAGAACATGGTCCGATATGGCCAGGATGCGCTCCCACTGCTGACCGATGTTCACGTCCTTCGGATCGTTGGGTGAAAGACCAAACAGGTCGGCTGCCATGAGCCCGCCCTTGGCGTGAATGCGCGGCTTGGCTTTCGCCAGGAACTGAACTATGGCGTCCGTGCGGTCGCCCTTGGCATGCTTGTGCACCTGCGGCGGCAGGCTCGGAAATGGCTCGGGGAATCGAACGTAGTCGAACTGGATCTCATCGAAGCCGCCCTGGAGAACCTCTTCCGCTATCTGGATGTTGTATTCCCAGACATTCGGATCCCACGCACTCACCCAGGAGAATCCTGCCTTGTCATACCAGAGGGCGCCGCTCTGCGTTTTGATCGACCACTCAGGCCTGGCTTTGGACAGGATGGGATCCTTGAATACAACGACCCGCGCAATCGCGTACAATCCGCGTTTGTGCAGCGTATCCGTGAATGTTTTCAGGTTGGAAATGGTGATCTCGCCCTTCTGCGCCAGCTCTCGCGCCAGCGGGATCTGGGTCGGATAATGCACGCCCTTTTCGTCCTTCACATCCACAACGAAGGTGTTCAGTTCCGTGCTATCCGCTATGGCCATCAGTTTTGGTAGTCGTGTTTTCGAGCCGGCTGCATAGGCATTGAGGTAGATGCCGCGGATCTGCGCTGGTGCTTTGACGCGCGCTTGCGGTGATTCGGGCGGCGTAGGGACCGCCTCAGCGCCGGGCGAGGCCTGGGCAATGTCCGCCCGTCGGGTAGCGCCTGTCTGGGCTGCATTGGCCTGGGGTTCTCGGCAGCCACCGAATACCAACACCGCTGCGGGGATCGTCAGAAGTCCGAGTTGCCACCGTCTCATAGAACTTTTTTCTCTCAAAGTTGCGGAAACGCGCGGTAGCTGATGGTTATGCCGGTCAAAGTGCAAAGCATGGGCCGTGGCATGGCGGATCCTCGGGGCCCGCCCGGTCCAACTTTTCGATTGGTCTAGGCGCGCTCGGCTGGGCGCATTGCCTTTCGCAAAATGGCCGTCAAGTTGCTACACGACAAAAACCGAAAAGCATCGCGCATGTGGGAGTGCCAGGCGCAGGGGTCTGAACTCGTGAGCTTTGTCAAAATGGACGCGTCACCAGATTTTTGATCATGACTTCGAGCCATTGGTTTCGTCTGGCGGTCCTACCGCTCCTGCTCTACGTGGCCCTGCAGCCCGTACTGGCCGTGGATGTTGCCGCCATGCTGATCGGGCAATGGTCGTTACAGGAGCAGGGCAATGTCTTATTGCTTTTGTTCTTTGAACTGACCCGGGGTCTGCGCAGCCTGATCGGCCTGGCCCTGGTAGCTCTTTTGCTGAGTAGACCCACCGTTTCGCGTGCTGCGCGAGCGCTTGCGTTGTTCCTGCTTTTTGGCGAAATGGCCTATGCCATGGCGTTCTCGAGCACGGGTTACGCGGGCCCGGTTCAGGAGTGGTTGACGGGGCTCTTACTCGAAGCCGGTATGAGCCGGCGCGCGCTTGTGATTGCGTTCGGGTATCCAGACTGGGCGTTGTGGTTGGCGCTGGCCGCGTTGCTTCGATTTGCCGTCCAGTTCCCGACCAGGCTCACGGTGACCGACGTGGAAGCGAGCGGGCGTCACGATCGCTCGGGACTCATGCGCCAGGTACCGGGCGCCGGGATCGATATCGGCATGCTGTTCCGTCACCTGGCACAAAACGCCCTGCGCAGCGGCTGGCTGGAGCCGGTCGCTGTTTGGGTGGCGGCATGGGCAGCGGCAATTCTGAGCGTGCTGCTGCGCGGCATGCCCTGGAAAAACCTTTTGTGGTTGCCGTTCGTTCTGGGAGTAGCCATAGCCATTACATGCCTGCGTGCTAGCTACTTGAACGGTGACGCAGATGCGCGGCGCAGTCTGCTCTGGATCACACGCGGCGCACTTGCCGCTTGCGTGCTCTTCGCGTTGGCCGGTTTGGCGGGAACTGCTCCCGGACCCGCTGCCGAGATCATTACGTTCGTACTACTGACGTGTGCGCCGGCGGCCCTGCTTATTGGATTGGGTTTGGCTGTTCTTCAGCGTACGAAGAGTGAAAATGTTGTACTGGTCGGTCGATAACTCAGGCCCAGAAAGAAGACCTGCCCCGAGCTGTTGCCAAAAACGAAATCGCCCTCGTGGAAGAACTGGCGCTCATCCAGAAAACGGAACCAAATGCGCTCGCGCTCGACGAATGCACCAATCAGCTGGCCGGTCATACTCGTGCCCCCGGCCGTAACGTATTGATACGTGCCCTCGAAACGCGCAGAGCGCCGGTCAAAATCGAAAATCGTGAGAGTACCGAAGCGATTGCGCGAAGGGGAGTCGAGGCTGCTGGACGAATATGCGTAGACGCCCTGGATCTCCGGCAGCGCTTCCGTCAGATCGTTGCAGCCGACGAGTCCCAGGCTCAGCAGCAGGACAAGCCCGCTGACAGTGAGGAATCTGTTCTGTGTGCCATGAGAGTGCATCTCAAACTGGTAAGCCGCGGGCCGGTATCCGTCAACTACGGGGATGTACGGAGCCAGCTCCTCTTGCCCGGTCCGCGGCGGTCCTCGATCTTGCGCGCACTTCCCGTTGCCGTGCCTGCCAAGGAGACGCACGATGGGTCGCCTGATTGCTGTCACTGGTCTTTTGCTGCTCCTGCTCTCAGCCGAAGCGGCAGCTCAGGACAACGGAAAGCCGACTTTGTCTTTGCAGCAGCGATTGACGCCTGCCCGGCCGTCATCACTGGACGCGTTGCCGCGCTGGAACGTGCAGGCAGTGAAAGCAGAGTCGAAACGACCGGCTCAGCCGTCCCTGGCGGGCGCGCGCGGTCAATCGGTGGCTCTCATGATCGCTGGCGGTGCCGTATTCCTGGCCGGTGCCATCATTGGCGGTGATGCCGGTACCTTGCTCATGGTTGGTGGCGCCGTGGTGGGAGGGTACGGACTCTACCTGCACTTCCTGTGAGTAGCGCAGTAACCCTCGTGCATTTGAATCTGCGAGCTTCAGCGCTTCAGCTTTTGCAGGAACTTCGAGCGGAACTTGGCGACTTTGGGCGCGATGACTACCTGACAGTAGCCCGCGTTCGGATTGCGCTGAAAATACTCCTGGTGATACGACTCCGCCGCGTAGAACGGCGCCAATTCAATGACTTCCGTTACGATCGGCCGATCCCAGTGCCCGGCCTGGTTCCATTCACGGATCAAATCTTCCGCAACCTGGCGCTGCTCGTCTGAATGATAAAAGATGGCCGAGCGGTATTGGCTACCCACATCGGCGCCCTGCCGATTTATTGTAGTCGGGTCGTGAATCGCGAAGAAGATTTCGAGAATCTCGCGGAAAGAGACCTGCGCCGGATCATAGGTGACTTGCACTACTTCGGCGTGGCCGGTGGCGCCCGAGCAGACTTGCTCATAGGTCGGGTTTGCGCGCTGGCCGCCCATGTATCCTGATACGACGTCCTGCACACCCTCGAGTTGATCGTAGACGGCTTCCAGGCACCAGAAGCAGCCGCCTGCAAGTGTAGCCTGTTCCCGCGTATCGTTCATTCGCTCATCCATGCCGACGATGGTTTGTCATGCAACGTTGCGCCCGCTTTCATGCCACGTCATCGCTCGTACGTGCCCATGAGCTGTGCCTGATCGATAATATGCTCTGCCATGGCATCAAGCAGATCTTTCTTGGTTGCGCCGGCACGCAGCTCGAGCGCCGCATCCAGCGCATACAACTTGAAGAAGTAGCGATGCGGTTTGCCGGGTGGCGGGCACGGTCCGTTCCAGTTGGTCCTGCCAAAATCCGTGCGACCCTGCGTTGCCCCTGCCGGCGCCTGGCCTTCCGCAAAAGACTGAACTGCCACGGGAATGTCATAGACGAGCCAGTGCACCCAATCACCGCGTGGTGCGTCCGGATCGTCCACGATGAGGGCAAGCGTCCGTGCATGCGCCGGCACGTGACCAAGCTCGAGCTGCGGCGAGACATCGGAGCCGTCACACGTATGTTGGCGCGGGATCTTGCCGCCGTTCTTGAACGCGCTGCTGCTGATTTGCATGGCCATTTGACGGGCTCCTGAGTTTTTACCGACGAGCAGTCGCTGTGACGCCATCCGGATGCGCTTCGACCGGATGATCGCTCCCGGGCAATGGCTCGGACGCGTCAGCAACTTCATTGCGCGCCAGCACGGTGGCGGCCGCCATGTCACCGGTCACATTGGTCGTGGTGCGAAACATGTCCGGCACCGTGTCCACACCCAGTAGCAACCCCACGCCATCAACCGGAAGTCCGGCGGACAACAACACGGGCACCATCACGATGATCGACCCGCCCGGAATACCGGGCACGCTGAACGTTGTGATCACGGAAACGAGTGCCACGGTAGCCAGTTGCTGAGCATCGAGCGACACGCCGTAGAGGCGGGCCAGGAAAAGCACGCCCACAGGTATGCCGATGGCGCCGCCAGCGCGAAACGTGGCCACAGCCAGCGGCAGGAAGAAGCTGCGAATGGGCAGGGGCAGTCCCAGGACGGCCTGGCTGCTTTCCAGCATGGCCGGCAAAGACACGAGTGATGAACGCGAGCTGAAGGCCACGGCCTGAGCGGGTGCGCAGGCGCGCATGAACTGGCGCCATGGCTGCCGGCCCAGTGTGACTGCCACAACATAGAGCAGCGCCATGAAGACAACGCACATCAGGCTGACCGCCACGATGTAGTAGACCACGGCGCCCGCTGCGGCCAATCCGAGGCGTGTGGCCAGGGCCACGCTGATAGCGAACACGCCAACCGGTGCCGCTACCAGAACCCAGCGCACGACCGTGAGAGACGCAGACATGACCGCGTTCACCGCGCGCATGAAGGTCTGGCGATTGGCGGGTGAAGCGCGCGTCAGGCCAAGTCCGAACACAATGGCAAACACGATCAGCGGCAACATTGTGCCATCGGCTGCCGATCGGATCGGATTGGTGGGAATCAGATCGATCAGCCACTGCCGCAGGCCCGTGATGCGACTGGCATTTTCCACCGCTTGCCCGCTCGCCGCCGCCGCACTGGCACGCAGCGATTGCGCTGCGCCCGTATCGATGGGCAACAACGAAAATATCGGGGGCGCAACCAACACCGCGAATGCAGCAGCCGCCACCAACACGACGGCGAAGAGCAGCAGCGCGCGGCCGCCCAGGCGGCCGATGGTGCGCGCATCCGGCAATGAGGTAACACCAATCAGGATTGCGGAAACCACCAGAGGCAAAACGATCATGCGCAACGCATTGACCCAAAGCGTGCCGATGGGCTCGATGTAACCAGGGATACTGTGCAGCGTTGGGCTCGCGGACAGTGAAATCGCAATACCAACGCCCAATCCGGCTGCCAGTCCGAGGAGTACCTTGCTCGTGAGCGTCATTGAGTCCTGCGAAAAGTTCTATTGGTCGGCCACTTTCCTGGCGTTCTTGAGATACTTCTCGTACCAGCCGAGAATGCGCGCGTGATAGTCTTTGACTTCCTCGACGGTGTTGGTTGGCATGCCGTGACCACCGTAGGTGTAGCTGACCCACTCCACGTCCTTACCCAGGCGCCGCAGTGCGTAGAACATTTCCATGCTGGTACGTTCGGGCACATTGTGATCTTCACGTCCGGTCAGAATGAGTAAGGGCGTCTTGATGCGATCGGCAGCCATGATGGCCGAGTGCTCGACGTATTTCTGCGGTGCCTGCCACAGTGTGGCGCCCAAGCGATCCTGACTTTTCTCAGGTGCGTGGATGTTGCGTACACCGAGACGCGGCGAGTCCGTGTAGAAGCTGATCATGTCGACTTTGCCGCTGATGTTGATGGCAGCCTTGAATCGACCCGTTTGCGTGATGAGCAGGTTGGTGGCGTAACCGCCATAGCTGGTACCCTGAAC
>JBOHRF010000115.1:0-14171 GCA_050732575.1 Longimicrobiales bacterium | reverse complement strand
AAGGGCGTGGATTCACGCGAGCGGTACGGTGCCACCACCAGTTTTCCCAATATGGCCTCGGCTTCCGTCTGTGTGAGCAGTGCACACGGATCGGGATTCGAGTTGCGCACTGCAACACTTCCCTCACGGAAAGGCAGGTCGGGAATACGGTCGATGATCGCGGCGGCCAGGCTGTCCACGCGTTCATCCGCCACGCCCCAGGCGGGCACATTGGTTATGATCGCAACGTGACCCTGGCGCGCGGCCGAGAGCACGCCGCCCGGCACATCGCGGGTCCAGTCCCAGCGGCTCTTCGATTGTTCCGCATGGTCGTTTCCTCCCAATCCGGCGACTCCCTGCTCGGAGAAGGATGCACCGAGTCCGGCTTCCAGGACGGTTGTACCATCCAGCAGCACGCCCACTGCAACCAGACCAGGCTCGCCGCCCGACTGCGACTTCACCGCGTACAAACAAGCCGATCCCTGCGGGTCGGGTCGATCGAATTGCTCGACATCGCTGACACGCACGGGTTCCGCGCTCAGCACGCCCAGGAGTCGCTGCGGCCTTGATGCGCAGCGCCTTATGCAAGGCAGGATCGAAATAGACGGTAGCACGTTTTGCAGAGGGCATGGGCCACGATAGCGCTATGACGTCATGACGTCAAGACGTCCGCTGCCCGCGGAACGTCGTAGTCATTCTCGCTTGGCCGGTCGGCGGCGACACGTTCTCGAGCGGTTTTACAGGGCTGCGTTTGCCAGTGTATGCCCGACGCGGAGGAACGTCTTGCCAGGGCGGAACTGGCGCGCGTGCTCCGCAAGACCATCCGCGAGCGCAGCCTCGCCCAGTCCGAGGCGGCTGAGAAGCTCAGTGTGAAGCAACCCGACATATCGGATCTGATGCGTGGCAAGTTGGAGCGCTTCAACAGGGAACGACTCGAGCGTTTTCTCACCACCTCGCTCCGAGGTGCGTATCCAGGTCAGCGCGCGTCCAAGCTGGAAACGGCGCGCAGGCATCACGGTCGAAGTCGTTAGATAGGCGACCTGCAATGACGCACGCAGGTAGCGGCCACACGCCCGGGGCGCGCGCGCGCGCCGAGGTCGACCGCCGAAAGCGCCACTCGGCCGCAGCGCCGCCCACTTGCGTGCCACGTGGAAGGAATTATCACGCCAGTCGTAACCGCGCCAGCTCGAGCTGCAACGGTTGCTGCTTGTGACGGCAGGGACTCGGCGATGTCCGGCGTGATCGATTGCCATGAAGAAAGGCCGGACGCGAGGTGCTCTCTCGCTCGACTACTTGAGCGCCGCGCACGCCGCGCCTCCTGTCAACCTGGCAACGACCTCCACGGTCAGGGTGTTACCACCGTACGATGGCGCGCACCACGCGGCGCTTTGCGCTGAAACCGAGTAGACACCCACTCGGGAGAAACGCACCTCGCGGATGTGATCGTTCCGAATGCCTGCGTTGAAGCTGGCCGCGCCAGCGGGCTCGACCAGCCACCTCAGATTATCAGCAACCTCGAGCGAGCAAACCGCAAGAAGAGGTAGCGCCGCGATTACGAGGACTTTGCCACGCCGCATGACCGAGGCCCGCCGCTGACGTTCAGATGATCGAGAACTGGCTTCGTTTGCAATCAACTCATCGAGGCTCTGGTCCACATGGAGGTTTCATTAGCTGCTTTTCCCAGATCAAACATCTTCAGGGCGATCAGCGCATCCCGGTCCGCAAAGCATCACCCTCGCCGGCAGATGTGCAGAGATAATTCTGACTTCGCTTGCGGGCCGTTGCCTTGTTGGGCTAAAGCGGCTGGCGGGGCCGGGCGCGGGGTCCTACACTTGGCCGAGCGTGATCCGCCCAACGGACTGGCGCGGGCCACATTCAGGACTCGGCACTGCTCGGCCGCCCACCCTATACGATGCAGACACGCTGGCGCACGACTCATGAAGCAGGTTGATTGGCAGCGCCTCGATTCGGCGTTTCAGGAAGCCGTCAGTTTGGACGGTGCCGCGCGCCGCGCATTCCTGACACGTTTGCAGGCAGAGGATGCCGCGCTGCACGACGAACTCGTCGCATTGCTTTCCGCGGATATTCACGCCCAGAGCGGCCTGCAACGCGTGGCTGCCGAAGCGATGCAGTCCCTCCCCGATTTGCTGGAAGGAGCGCGCGTGGGTGCGTGGCGCGTCGTGCGACGGATCGGCATGGGCGGCATGGGCGCGGTCTATCTGGCGGAACGCGACACGGCCGAGTTCGCGCAGCGCGCCGCGCTCAAGCTGATCCGCTACGGCCCGGGCTCAGCCGAGCTCACACGCCGATTTCAGGAGGAACGTCGCATCCTGGCGCGGCTCGAGCATCCGAATATCGCGCGGCTGCTGGATGGCGGAACCACGGAGCAAGGCGACCCCTGGTTCTGCATGGAGTACATCGAGGGGCAGTCGCTCACCGAACATTGTGAAGCGCACGCGCTGTCGCTGCAGCAGCGGCTCGCACTCTTTGCCGATGTGTGCGCGGCCGTGCACCATGCTCACAAGAGTTTGATCGTGCATCGCGACCTCAAGCCGAACAATATCCTGATCGCAGCGAATGGCACGGTAAAGCTGCTCGATTTCGGGATAGCCAAGCTGATCGCCGAAGATGCCGGCAACGAGACCGCGCTGACCAAAGTGGGTGTGCGGGCCATGACGCCGCGTTATGCATCGCCGGAACAGATTCGGGGCGAACCGGTCACCACGGCCACCGATGTCTATTCCCTGGGAGTGATCCTCTACGAGCTGTTGTGTGGCCAGCCACCCTACCGTGCGGGTGTTACGGGCGCCACGCTCGAAGCGGATGTGCTTTCCACGATGCCCGCGCGTCCCAGCGACGCCGCCCGCCAGTCCGCGCGCGAGCGAGCCAGTCGGCTCACGGGTGATCTCGACAACATCTGCCTGATGGCGTTGCGCAAGGAACCGGAGCGGCGCTACGCCTCGGTGGAAGCGCTCCGTGAAGACATCCTGCTGCATCTGAGCGGCCGGCCCCGTGCGAGCGAGCCGCGACTCCGTTGGCTATTTGCTGAAGAAATTCCTGGGCCGCCATCGCACCGGTGCACTGGCCGCCACTGCGGTTGTGGCTACGCTCGCGGCTTTCGGCACGCTCTACGTGACGCAACTGCGGGTGGAGCGGAATCGCTCGCGACAGGAAGCGCAGAAGGCCGCCGAAGTCGCCTCTTTCCTGCGCAGTCTCTTCGAGGTTTCGGGTCCGGAACAGTCGGAAGGCAGAGACGTAACCGCACGGGAGCTGCTCGATCGGGGCGCACAGCGCATCGAGACGGAACTGGTCGGCCAGCCTGAGGTGCAGGCGGCCATGATGCAGGTGATCGGCGATGTCTACCATGACCTGGGTTATCTCGACCAGGCGCTGCCACTCCTGGAACGCGCGCTGCAACGGCGGCGAGAGCTGCTGGGCAACGATCACCTCGATGTGGCTTCCAGTGCGCGCGCGCTCGCGGAACTCACGGTTACGCGCGGCCAGCCGGCGCAGGCCGAGGCGCTGCTGCGCGAAGCACTCGGCATCCAGCAGGCTGCACTGCGTGAGAACGAAGAGGTCGGCACGACCATGCTGCGGCTGGGCTACGTGCTCAATTCGCTCTCTCAGTACGACAGCGCGGAAACCGTTTATCGCCGCGCCCTTGCGCTCAGACAGAAGCTGTTTGGAACGAACAGCATTCAGGTGGCCGATGCCCGTGCATCGCTCGCTCACGCCCTCCTTTTTCGGGGCGATTACGAAAACGCCGCGGTCCTGTTCCGGACCGCACTCGGCGTGTTTCGTGATTCATTGAGCGACCTGCACCCTAAAGTCCGCGACAACTCATTCTACCTGGGCGACGTGCTCTACCGGCTCGGCGATTACAGCGCAGCTGAAACCGTGCAGCGCGAGAACTTGCGGCTGGACGCACAGGTGTTGGGCCCCGAGCACTATGATGTCGTGACGGGTATGAATACCCTCGCCCTGCTGCTGGTTGCGCTCGGCAAGTTCGAGGAGTCGGACACGTTGTTTGCGCGTGCACTCGCGCTGCGCCGCCGCATCTTCGGCGAGCAGAGCCGCTTTGTCGCCCAGACGCTGAGCGACTGGGGCATCTTGAAGATGGAATGGGGGGATCTCGTCGCGGCCGACTCACTCATGCGCAAGGCGCTCGCGCTGACTCGAGCCACGCTGGGCGATGCCCATGCGCAGGTCGAATCGACGCTGGGAAACCTTGGTACCGGTGCGCTATTGCGCGGCGAGCATGCGCGCGCGCGCGATTACCTGATCGATGCCATCCGGCGCAACGCGAAACGAGATTCCGCACAGAACATCACCCGGGCCAACCAGCAGCGCAATCTGGCACGCACACTGGTGAAGCTCGGGCAGCGCGACTCTGCCGAGCGGATGTTCCGCCGCAGTCTCGAAACCATGCGCGCGCGTGCGCCCGGCCGGCATCCGGATCTGGCGGCCGCGCTGGTCCCTTACGGCGAGCTGCTGGTGGAGTTGGCGCGCGCGCGTGAGGCCGAACCGCTGCTGCGCGCGGCCGTGGCCATTCTGGAGCATCGCTTTTCCGGCGATCACTATCGCGTCGCGGAAGCGCGCCTGGTGTTGAGCCTGTCTCTGGCCCGGCTCGATGGAGCAGCCGAAGCGGAATCGCTCGCGCTGGCCGCGCACCGCGTCATCGCGGCGCGCTTCGGGCCAGGCAACTGGCGCGTACGCGAAAGCGCGCAACGCATGGCCAGTCTCTACGAAGCGCTGGCTCGGCCGGTCGACGCCGCTCGCTACCGCGAGGCTGCACGGTAGTCCAATCCAGGCCACGCGCCCGCGGCCGGCAACCATACAACGCACCCGGCGACCACATCTCCACGTTGGCCGGAGAACACCACGTTGCCGCTCTGGAGGTGCCTCTCGACCGCGCTAAAGCCCATGCCTTCGAAGCTGGCCCGAAGGTCGACCATCTTGATGATGTTGTTGATGAAGTACGATGGGCTTACGCCGCCCGAGAAGGGCGTCTGATACAACGGCGGCAACATCCGCCATATCCTTGCTGTCTGGTTGCTGACAGAGTTCCCAACTCTGGTCAGGATCCCGTGGGCTAAGCAGAACTATCTCGGAAACGATCCGGCATCTCGGCCTCGTCGGATGGAAGGTGCCCAACACGCACAGGTTGTGGCTGATGTGCGCTGCACTGAGTTCGTTGCGTGGAGGTTGTGCACGGACCTCGGAGCGACATCGCGAGATTTCTGAATCCGTGGCCTGCGGCGACTGCAGGCTAGCTTTCCGCACCCTGTGGGCATCGCGTGAGAACGACGATCATGTGATGCCAGCCGGATTCTACTTCGAGATCGAGGATACGCTTTGGGCGCTGGGAAACCTGGCGCGATCGAGTATCGCCCGGTTCTCGCTCTCAAGTGGCATAAGTACAATCGTTGACAAGCGCGGTGCTGGTCCTGGCGAGTTCACCTATGCCGATGTGGTGCAGCTACATCCGGCAGGCGACACTTTGCTTGTTTTTCACGGGAAGCGATTGAGTTATTTCACAGTCCAGTTGACGGAAGCGCGAAGTGTTCAGACGATGGTAGGAGCTCCAGCGGGAATGCTCGTGCTTCCCAACCAACAAGTCGTTTTTGTTGAACCGCGGATTCGCCAGCTAGCCCGCGCCTCCGGCTACGTTCTCCACAAGTTCGGTCAAAAGGGCCGTACATAGAGTCTTTCAGGCTGCAGGATCAGGCGGTTAGCGTGAACCTGAGCCAAACGGATTCACCGTAGAGCCGTGGGACGCTGCCAGCACAAACCGCATTCGCCGGTTTCAGGTGGAGCCCGCCTGGTGGCAGAGCGAAACGCGGAGCCCGGCAGATTACGAGATGAAGGCGAGCCAAAAGGCGGTGCTGACGAAGCTGCCGACGGGACCGCAGGCGGTAGCGGATGCAGGGCATGTTTTGCTGGTAGCGCTCCGGCAGTTCGACGTTCATCACGACAAGGCGAACTTTTCTCATTTCGAACCACACAGGTGGTTTGATGGAGTGCTGCTCGCTCTCGACCGGAAATCGGGCGGTATACTGGCCGCTCATGTGTTCGATGAATTCATTTTGGCTTCACCAATCGCGGAAGGCCCATTTTGTATGACGCCGATGCGACGGGTGGGCCACGCATCAAACTAGTCGAGGTGACGTTCCAGAACGCAGGCTAACATCCTGCCCTCTTGTGGAAGTACGCCGATCCAGCGGGCCAAGTTCGGAGCCGGAAGTACGCCGCGCGGCGGCCCGTGCCGGAATTCGCCCCCAGCTCGCCCGCCAGGCTGTTAAGGCCGCGGTCCCTGCGGCTTGCACGAGAGTTGCTTTTGAGCCACTGGGCTGCGCGGGTTCGCGTGGAGCGCTGTTTGCCGGCACTCTCATCCTGGCCCGGGCAGGGACAGGCCCAGCTCACCAGATGCCAGTCGTCAGAAACTTGCCCATGTCATATCCAACTTCCGCGAGCAATACCGCGGCGGCCACACCCTTAATGCCTGGAATCGTTTGCAGGCGCTTCATCAGGCTCCCAAAGGGACAAGTAAGTCCTGTCCTGTTGATTTGAGATTTGTGACGTCCCGTGACCGGCTCAGGGTTGCACGTCCCCGAACGCACTGTCAACGACGCGGTAGTCGCGTCAGCTGATACACGTGGTAGCTCCCGAAGAAGAGCGAGCCATTCGCCATGGTCCCCTTCCGGTTTCCAGCCAGGAAATGCAGGCCGCGAAACGGCTCCATGGTGAAGCGCGTCCGCTCCGCCGGCGGTGCCTGTTCCGCTTCAACCGTGCGTGCTGCATCGCCTCCGCCAGAGCAAGCGGACAATACTACCACCGCGCCAAGCAGCTTCCTGAGCATATGCACCCCTGTGGGGTTGGGGTCAATGGTCAGGCCAAAACGAATCGCTCATCGCTCCCACTGCACCATGTACGTCGTGGGCGCTGGTCCCAGGCAGCGACCGGCACGCTGCAACATCGACAGGCGCAATCCATCCGATGAAAGCTGGAACCAGAATTCCGTCGCGTTGTCCGTGTAGCAGTACGGTGTCGTGCCACGAGCCAGCGCGGGATCGATGTTGACGACGCCCGTGGTGCGCACGGGCGTGAAGAAGAACGCGGAGAATGGGTGAATGGCCAGGCGTACCGCACCTTCGACTTCCGTGGCGATGGCCAGCCGCCAGCCATCGACATCGGCTGCGGATCCCGACCGGAACCAGCTGCCCGCCAGTGCGCCGGCCACGTCGCGACTGGCGCTGCGGCAGTCCCCGCCCGCGCTGACATTGCCGTAGCCGAGCGCTGTGTTGAACTGGGCGCGCAGGCTTCCCGAGTAGTACTCCCCACCACACACCGCGCGCAGACTGAGATGCAGATGCCTGTTTTGACGGTACCGGTCCAGGTTCACGAAACTGTTTTCGTGCGTTGCGTTGTAGAGCGCGTAATCGAAAGCGAACGTGCGCGGCTCACTCGCTGGCGCGGGCGGGTTGCCATCGGTGTGGCCAATGACCTCACCCGCAGCAAAACGAGTGGACCGCTCCGGCTTTTCGAAGGTGTTCGAGATTCTCGAGCCCGCCGCGGCGCGCAGCTTTTCGCTCGCCGTGCGAAGGTGGTCGAAGCGCGCCGTTACTTCGCAGCTGAACTCGAAGGTCAGCCCGTAGTAATCGTCTGCGTACGGCGCCGGTGGTGAAGTCGACCGGTAGTGCCGGACATTGAGGATCCTGCCTTCGGCCGCCGCGCTGACGGGCGCGTTGCGCCCGGTCACCAGGCCTCCGGCCGTCGTGGTCAGCACCTGCACCTGGTGCCGCTCCTTGATCTCGCCGCCGGACGATGGCGTGCCCAGCGGCACGATGGAGCGGACCTGACTCAGGTCCGTGAAACATGTGCGTGAACACCGGCGCCGGATTCGGCCGGCAGTCCTCCTCGCCCAGGCCCAGCACTTCACATGCGGATGTCAGGCCGGCAATGAGCAGCGGCCCGGCCACGGTTGCGATGCGGCGCGGCTTGTTTTTCACGAGCACCACCTCGGCGCGAAGTGCATCCAGGCGAGTCTTGCGGAGGGGAAGGGTCCAGTGATTGTACGTCACCGTCAAAGCGACTGTCCACCCCGGCTGACTGGATCCCTGTAGCGGAACGTGCGATCAGCTCGTTGCGCAATTCACGGCGCCAGGAGATGGCGACTCCACAACGGCGCCCGGCGTGCCCTGTCACTGTGGGATGCCCTGCGCATAGCGCGGTCATCTGCACAATCGGGCCTGGCAGTGCGGCGGTTGCGCATTGCCGTCTGCGTGGGACACAGAAGATCGGCGCGGCGATTGCGACCGAGTGCTGTCTACGTGCGTGCCGGACTCCGGCAGAGCAAAGTTGGCAGGATCAGCCGGCAATTAGCACACGACTCAGCGACTTCTCCATGGCTGCGCACTGCTTGTCCCTCACCTGTGCGCAGAGTGGCGCCGCACCACAATTCGATCATGAATACTTCGCGCGGAGGCAGCAGACTGGATCCTGCATCTTGCGTGAGATATGAGATGAGCTTGGGAGCGGCACATACACCGGCAGGTCCGCCTGCCACACCCTCCGGCGGCGGTTTGCCTTGCGCACCGCGCACGCCAAGGGGATAGGAAATCCAAACGACATGTTCGGCACGCTGGCGGACGGTGGACCGTTAACGGGACTGGCTGAAAGAGGTCTGCCCTGGCGGTTCGGCTCGAGGCGATAGGGAGATGGGTGGGCGGCGGGGCCGGAGCGGGCTGGCGGGCGGCGGCCTCCTCCCCGGCCGACGCGGTGGAGAAGATGATGAAGTACAACGAGCAGCTCGCGAAGGCGCGCGTCCTCCTCGCACTCGATGGGCTTACGCCGCCCGAGAAGGGCGCGCCCGTCCGGTACAACGGCGGCAAGGTGGACGGTGAAGGACGGACCGTTCACCGAATCGAAGGAAGTCGTCGGCGGGCCAACCGCACCCCTGAATCACCGCCTCGGCCGACCAGAAACTGAACTTGGCTTCTCCCAGCAAACAGCGCGGCCGCGGCAGGGCGCTGCGGCATCTTCGAGAATGCCTGACTTCGTGGGGTGCCAGGCCGGGATGCTGCGTGCATCGAATTGGCTGCCGCTCACCCGGCAGATATTCTCCCTTGACGGGGCTGTATATATCCCATAATGTGGGATAAATGCAGCCACCGCCACTCCTCCCCAGGGCCAGTGCCGCGCGCCTGGATCAACTGCTGCACGTCTTCCCCGTGGTAGTCCTGACCGGTGCGCGCCAGACCGGTAAGAGCACACTGGTGCGGCAGCCCGACGTGACCGGTGAGAGGCTGTATCTCACGCTCGATGATGTGCTGTTGCGCGAGCAGGCGAAGCGTGACCCGGAAAGCCTGCTCAGTCGGGCCCACCGCCTGGCCCTGGACGAGGTGCAGCGCGTACCCGACCTGTTGCTGGCCGTCAAACAGGCGGTTGACGATCGAAGTGAGCGCGGCCAGTTCGTGTTGACCGGTTCGGCCAACCTGTTGCTCATGGAACGAATCTCGGAATCGTTGGCTGGCCGGGCCGGTTACGTCACGTTATGGCCGCTGACCCGCCGCGAGCAGTTGGGACTGGCCAGTGCCGGTGCCTGGTCGGAGTTGCTGGCTGAAAAGGCGCGCAACTGGCCGGACGTGCTGAACGCACAGGTCGCGCCCGATGAGCCGTGGGAGGAGTTGGCGCAGCGCGGAGGGTATCCTGTTCCCGCGTACGCGCTGTCGAGTCCCTCGCAGCGGCGCGACTGGTTCGACGGATACACGCTGACGTACCTCGAGCGCGACTTCCGACAGTTGTCAGCGATCGAGAATCTTGCAGATCTGCGTCGGCTCATGACGGCCCTCACGCTACGCGTCGGCAAGCTGCTCAACCAGGCCGATGTCGCTCGCGACCTCGCCCTGCCCACATCAACGGTGAACCGGTACATCAACCTGCTGGAAGTCTCGTATCAACTCGTGCGCGTGCCCGCCTATTCCGTGAACCGCACGAAGCGACTGGTGAAAGCACCGAAGGTGTTCTGGTCGGATACCGGACTCGCGCTGCACCTTGCAGGCAGTCCGGAACCTGCGGGCGCACAGCTGGAAAACCTGGTGGCTACAGACCTGCACGCCTGGACCGCGCTGCAAAACGAGCCCGTGAGCGTGCTGTATTGGCGCACCGTCAGTGGTGCGGAAGTCGACTTCGTGGTGGAAACACCGCGTTGCGTGTTGCCCGTAGAAGTCAAAGCAGCACGCAAAGTGGGGTTGGATGATGCCCGGCACCTGGAAACCTTTCTCGATGAATACCAGGATCGCGCGGCTGCCGCGTTGCTGATGTACACGGGTGAGGAAACGTTCTGGCTGACCAAACGCGTGCTGGCTGTGCCCTGGAGTCGCGTGATTTGACGACACGCGCCAGGTGTCTTGACCAACCATGGAACCGCCCCATCCGACCGACTATGATTCGCCTCAGCTTGTTCCCGGCGCACGACACCCCGCCGAGTTGCGCCTGGCCCTTAAGCAGCGGCCGATCGGTGAGTCGAGTCAGCCGGCTGGGTCTAGCAACTCAGTAAAGTATCGAGCGCTGGGTCGCGGGAACTTGCAAACCACGCCCATGCCGCCGCCAGCGAGACTTCCGCTGACCTCGTAATCGAGAAGGGCGCGGGCGGCGCCGTGGGCAGCCACGGTCAATTGCAGGGCCTCGGCTATCACGGGGAAGTATGGGCCACGGGCGCCGGTGGCATGGCGCCCCATGATGTGTTGCGCGCGGCAACCATCTACGGTGCGGAGGCCATTGGTCTTCGACAAAGACATTGGCACCATCGAAGCCGGCAAGCTGGCGGACATCCTCGTGCTGGACCGCGATCCGCTCACATGCGCTACGTCATGAAGAACGGACGGTTGTATGATGCCGGTACGCTGGACGAAGTCGCGCCGCGCGCGCGGCCGGAGACGCAGCCGGCAGGTGTGCGCGCGGGCATTCGCTGACGAAGTACCCGTTCGAGCACCCGGGATGCGGAGTCAGCTCCCGACGGTCGCGCCACCGCGCTGTTCCGCCAGGCCTTGGCACCCATGCTGCGCGATCACCGCGGCTGGGGTGGGACTGCGTACGCGGCAGCGCGCCAGCGTTGAGGGCTACATCGTAGTCGCGTTACCTCACCACAACAGAAACCCCGATTACCATACGCTGCGGCGGTGCGGTGGGCAGGCCACGCGTGCCGAGGTCAAGCGCGTGCGCGGCGGTCGGTTTCAACTCTTCGCACGAGCTCCATCGTCTTGCAATCGCACAGCGGACCACAGTTGATGAAGGCCAATCATGCGCAAGGCGGAAGTTCTCGCATCGCATTCGTCCGGAACGGAAGTGGCGCCGGATACCGGACGTTGATGGGCCATTGCCGCGCGGCTCCCCCTTGGTGGAGAGTGGCACCGAATGCCCCTGACGATTTAGAAACGGCCGGCAGCATCAGTTTCCTCATGTGATGGGTGCCGATGTGCACCAAGGCCTGCGGGCGTCCGGCATCCTGAGATTGTGCTAACTGCCGCGGGGCGTTTACCATTTGCCCATCGTGACACCGTACTTCCTAAGAATCTCGAGTCCCACATGATCGATACTTCGAGTCCGGCTGTCTCTTGACCTGGCTGACGTCTTGAAAACCAGAAGTGGCGCGGCGCTTCGATAGGCGGGGTAGTATCGAGCCTGCCGGGAGAACGGACCGTCTGGATTGAGTTTTTTGAGACCAGCCTCGCCGTCCCGAACGAATGATTCGTAGTACCGCCAGCCAATAGAAGGTGACGTCAGCGTAAGGTCTTTCCTTCAGTTTCTGAACGTCCACGGCATCGGCGTGATGCAGTGCGGCGATGAAGAGCTGGTTTTCATTCAAGTTGGTCAGGTAGATCCGGTTTTCCAGAAAACCACCGTGGAACATCACGATGCGAGGCGGCGCCCAAGAGGTACTGAGCATTACGGCCAGCACGAGAGGTGCACGCAGCTTCTTTATCATTAACATTCCGGTGACGTTCCTTCCTCAACCACGATTAGCCTTTCGGAAGTAGTGCACCCCAGGTCACGTTTTCCCTCATGCGCGTGGCACCGCTGTTATCCCGCATGGCTCGTTCTCGAATAAGCCGCTATGCCTTCGTCGTCGCACCTTCGTCCGCGGCGCATCGGCTTCCCGCTCAACGAGTGATTCCCGGAACTGAAACGCTCGCTCCAACCCCGCGGTTGCTCGCTGACCTGGTGGAGAAATGACTCGCGCGCCACGTTCGACTCTTGGATTGTAAACGCCATCCGCGCAGCGGGATGCACGTTTTCGATACGGTGCCTTCTGTGGACCTGTTCCAACGTTTGGTTCGTCATCCTGTTCGGCCTCAAATATCAAGTCATTTTGTTTCGTGCTCATGGGTCGTAACCATCGCACCAACAATATTCCGAGAATCCCCCGCCCAAGGCGAACACAAACAATCGCAGCACTGCTGATGGGTTATGGTATGCCAGCAATTGTTTATGTGATTATAGCAGAAACCGTTCGCGCTTTCGCATGGGACCGTCTCCCAATCGGACGAACAACTGCCGTTTGGGGCACATGCCCCAGCCCCGAATCCCTCCGTGCAATGAGGGGATTGGAAATCCAAACGACATGTTCGGCACGGTGGCGGACGGTGGACCGTCAACGGGACTGGCTGAAAGAGGTCTGCCCTGGCGGTTCGGGCTCGAGGCGATAGGGAGATGGGTCGGCGGTGGGGCCGGAGCGGGCTGGCGGGCGCGGCCCGGCCTCAGGCGCCGTGGCTCTGGTTGAAGTCGACGTCCGGGACGGGCTCGGGTTCGGTCGGATCGTAGCTGGGTGTCTGATCGATGTCGGGGCCGGGGTCGGCGTCGAAGCCGAAGTCGTAGTGGGGCGGAGCGCGTCCAGGGGAGAGGGGTGGTGGGGTCGTGGGCAGGCCGAGGTGGCGGAGGATGGCCCCGACGGGCTCGGCCGCGGTGAGGAAGGCGAGGATGTGCAGCGGGGCTCCGCAGCCGGTGCAGAGCAGGGTGAGCATGTTGGCGACGGTGGCGTCGTCGAGCAGGCCACGACGCAGGAAGAGGCGCAGCACGCGGCGCTGCAGCGTGCGCTGGAGGCGGTGGGCGTCGTGGGCAGAGAGGTGGGTCGCCTCGTGGTAGGTGACGCTGCCGTCGGGCTCTTCGGAGAAGACGCCGTCGAGGACGACCTCGTGGAGGTGGAAATGTGGGTTGAGGGCGGAGCCGAAGCGGTGCCGGAAGGAGACGGCGCCGAACTGCGCGCGTCCGGACCGGGACGGACTGGCGCGCCGGAGCGTGGTGCGGAGGGCGCGCAGCAGGATAATTACGTCCCTGGTCATCGGCCCGCCTGACCAGCCCAATCCGGACTCCATGGCCTTGCTGTACACGTACGGGCCGCCCCAAATGCGTCCGCTCGCGTCGGCGCCGCCAGCATTCATTGCGGTGGCCAGGGACGACCGGCTGGTATCTGCCGCGGCGTGCACGGAAACCTACAACGCATGGATCGCGGCGGGTCGGCCCGCGGAATTGCACGCCTATGCAAAAGGCGGCCACGGCTTCGCTATGCTCAAACAGGGGCTACGAGCAGAAAAAGACACCCGGAATTTCCGGCATCGGCGAGGCTTACATGCTCCAGGGCGGAAAGAGTCCAAGCAACACGGACCCCTTCGCGCAGATGCCTCCGGCCGGCGCCGATTGGTTCTCGCCACTCTGGTCGGTCGAGCCGAAGGCCGAGCCACTGAACGGGTCCGCGCGGATGCAGATGAATCCAAAAGCCGAGTCCGTGGCCATGAGCCTCGACCTGAAGAAGCGCGGCTAGTCTTACGTTCGACCGACTGCGGTTTGCTCCTTCCTGGTAACCATCAACGGGTGAGCCACCACCTGAGTGCCCGTGCGCTGCTCGTCGAGGTGAAGCACAAACGGCCGCGCTTCCGCGGCCGTTGCTCCACGCGCTTGACACGGCCAGCTGGTCGCCCGATATTGGTAACTAAATGGTTACCAGTTCGCAGAAGCTCGATCTCATCTTTGCCGCGCTCGCCGATCCCACACGCCGCGCGATCGTGACCCGGCTGGAGCGCGGTACCGCCACTGTAGGTGTGCTGGCGGCGCCCTTTCAGATCTCGCGGCCGGCCATCTCGAAACACCTGGATGTGCTGGAGCACGCGGGTTTGATCCGGCGCGTGCGTGTGGGC
>JBOHRF010000114.1:0-14322 GCA_050732575.1 Longimicrobiales bacterium | reverse complement strand
GGGTGGAGATGGTGATGCCGGGGGACAACATCCAGATGGTGATCGAGCTGATCAGCCCGATAGCCATGGAGAAGGAACTGCGCTTTGCGATTCGGGAGGGCGGCCGCACCGTGGGCGCGGGCGTCGTCACCGAAGTGATCCTGTAGAAGGCAGTACACGTTCTCGTTCTCGCTCACGTTTCATTCACGAAAACGAGCCGGGAATAGCCGAGAGCGTGAACGAGAGCGAAAACGAGAACGAGAACGTAACGGATAGAACAAGATGCCCAGAGACAAGATCATTCTGGCCTGCACGACGTGCCAGGAACGGAACTACTTCACGACCAAGAACCGGCGCAAGCATCCGGAACGCCAGGAGTGGAAGAAACACTGCCCGCGTTGCAACAAGCACACGCCGCACAAGGAAACAAAATAAACGGAGGCGCGCCGGGTCGTTGACGGTTATCACCCGGGGTCGTTCGACCGGGAAACGCCGCCCCTTTCGCTAAAGGCGAAATATGGCAGTCGAAATCATACAGAAGACAAAAGACTTTTCGACGGAAGTCGCAGATGAGCTGAAGAAGGTTACCTGGCCGGATTGGCCGCAGCTCAAGAGCGCAACTCTCGTCATCCTCGTGTTCATCGTCATCGTTTCCATGATCATCTGGGTCATGGACCAGGTGGTGAAGCTGATCGTCGGCCCGGGCGGGCTGATCATGAACCTCCTGGGTCGCTGATCATGGGCGAAACGGCGCGTTGGTACGCGATCCAGACGTATTCGGGCCATGAGAACAAGGTCAAGAAGTTGATCGAGCATCGGATCGCGGAGGAGGCGGGCGAGGTTGTAGAGATCAAGGAGATTCAGGAAGCCATCGTACCCACGCAGGATGTGGTGGAGATCAAGAACGGCAAGCGCGTCATGGTCACGCGTCGGCTGTACCCTGGATACGTGCTGGTGAAGATGCGCGCAAACCAGCGCACTATGCACGTGATCAACAATATCCAGGGCGTCATCAAGTTTGTGGGCGCGGGCACCGAGCCACAGCCTCTGCGTGACGATGAGGTCAATAAGATCCTGGGCCTGGCACCGGTCGAAGAAGAGATCGAGCCCAAGGAACAGATTCCGTTCCGGGTCGGCCAGGTAGTGGAAGTGACCGAGGGTCCATTCACGGACTTTACCGGTACGGTCCACGAGATCTATCACGACAAAGGAAAGGTCAAAGTGGAGGTGAGCTTGTTCGGCCGCCCCACCTCAGTCGAGTTGGACTACACTCAGTTGAAAGGATACTGAAAGGCGACGGTCACGGTGAAAGGTGAAACTCCTCACCGTCACCATGCACCGTCACCTGCGGAGATGGTATGGCTAAGAAAGTCACCGGATTCGTAAAACTTCAGGTTCCCGCGGGTGCGGCCAATCCGGCGCCACCCGTAGGGCCGGCCCTGGGTCAGCACGGCGTGAACATCATGGAGTTCTGCAAACAGTTCAACGCCCGCACACAGGGGCAGCCGGGCATGATCATCCCGGTCGAGATCACGGTTTTTTCAGATCGCAGCTTCACGTTCATAACCAAGACGCCGCCGGCGGCGGTGTTGCTGCGCAAGGCGGCGGGCGTTGAGAAAGGTGCGGCCACGCCGAACCGGGACAAAGTTGGCAAGGTTTCACGCAAGCAGGTGCGTGACATTGCGCAGCTCAAGATGCCGGACCTGAATGCGGCGAGCGTCGATTCGGCCATGCGCATGATCGAAGGAACAGCCCGTTCCATGGGCATCCAGGTGGTGGATTGATGCCGAAGCACGGAAAGAAATTCGTCAAAGCGGCCTCGATATTTCCGCGCCGCGAGAATCCGGTGGGCAGCCCGGATGAAGCCGTACGGCTGGTAAAGCAGAATGCGTTTGCCAAGTTCGACGAGACGGTCGAAATCGCAGTCCGTTTGGGCGTCGATCCCCGACACGCCGACCAGGTCGTGCGGGGCACGGTAGTCTTGCCGCACGGTACCGGTAAATCCGTGCGCGTCCTGGTCGTCGCCCAGGGTGAAAAGGCCAAGGAAGCACAGGATGCAGGTGCCGATTTTGTGGGTCCTGAATTCATTCAGAAGATCAAGGACGGCTGGCTCGACTTCGATGTCGCAGTAGCCACGCCGGACATGATGGGGCAGTTCGGGCAGCTGGGCCGTGTGCTCGGCCCGCGCGGCCTCATGCCCTCGCCCAAAGCCGGCACCGTGACGTTCGAAGTGGCCAAAGCCGTGCGCGAAATCAAGGCCGGAAAAATCGAGTTCCGCGTGGATCGTACGGGTAACCTGCACGCGCCCATTGGACGGGTCAGCTTTGACGAGAAGAAGCTCGCGGAGAACCTCGGTGTCTTCATGGACACCGTAGTGCGCGCCAAGCCCTCCGCCTCGAAGGGGACCTACATCCGGAGTATCACGGTATCCAGCACCATGGGTCCAGGCGTGCGCATCGATCCCAACCTCTATCGTCGAGTGGCGGCCCGATGAACGTCAAGGAGAAGAAGCAGGCGGTCGTCGATAAGCTGAGCCAGAAGCTGAGTTCGGCGACGGCGTTCTATTTGGCCGACTTCACGGGGTTGAACGTGAAGAAGGTGACCGAGCTGCGCGCCCGCCTGCGCAAAGCAGGTGTGGAATACATCGTGGTCAAGAACACGCTGGCCGAGCGGGCCATGGTCGAGCTGGGTCTGCCCGACATCACCGAGTTCTTCAAGGGCCCAACCGCGGTCGTGATCGGTCGTCAGGATCCGGTGGAAGCCGCCAAGGTGCTCTCGGATTTCGCACGTGAAAACGACAACAAGCCATCGCTCAAAGCCGGCATTGTCGAAAAACGCGCGGTCGGCACCAAGGACATCGATCGACTGGCCAAATTGCCGCCGCGCGAGCAGCTGCTTGCTGAGCTGGCGGGCGCAATGCAGGCGCCTATGGCCCAACTACTGTTTTGCCTGCAGTCCAAGTTGCAGGAGACGGTGGGCCTGTTGGAAGCGCTCAAGGCGCAACGCGGCGAATAGCCATGCGGGCGCCCGCGCGCAAAACACGCCGTGCTTGCGCGCTGACTACAACATCGTGTTTTGAACCGGCCGCCAGGCCTTAACCAGGAAGATGTAGAAATGGCCAACCATGAACAGCTGCTCGATGCCATCGGCAACATGACTGTCCTCGAGCTGTCCGAGTTCGTCGAGAAGTTCAAGACCAAGTTTGGCGTGACGGCCATGGCCGCCGCACCCATGGCCGCGCCGGCTGGTGGCGCTGGCGCGGGCGCAGCCGCCGTTGAAGAGAAGACCGAATTCGACGTGATTCTCAAGGAAGCTGGTGCCAAGAAGATCCAGGTCATCAAAGTCGTCCGCGAGCTCACCAGTCTCGGATTGAAAGAGGCAAAAGATCTCGTAGACAATCCGCCCAAGGCGGTGAAGGAAGGCATCTCGAAGGATGAGGCCAACCAGGTCAAGGCCAAGCTGGAAGAACAGGGCGCGACCGTCGAGCTGAAGTAGCGTGCAGTGGCGAGTGTCGAAGGACGAGTCACGGGTTGGCTCGCTCCTTCGCGCTCGACGCGATCGACTCCGGCTGGAACCCCAAGTCCGGAGGCACGGTACGACTCAGGCTCGAGGGCGCATGCTCCGACCGACCTACAACAATCTGTTCGTTGCTGAATCCCCGCTGCCCATTGGGCGCGGCCGGGGTTTCTTATTTTTCTACCCGAGCGTCGAGCGCCACGACTCGCCGTTCGTCCCTCGTCACCCGTCACTTCAAGGGGGGTAGGCCTTGCCTACGCAGACTAACGGTGCGGTGAACGGTCACCGTGAAGGTACCCTGCCTGCTGTGAGCTTTGCCAAGCTCACGACCGGCATGGGCATGCCGAACCTGCTCGACGTCCAGATCCGCGCGTTTCGGCGGCTGTTGCAGACCGCCACGGACACTGAGGAGCGCGAAGACATTGGACTCGAGCGCGTGTTCAATGAGGTGTTTCCCATCACGGATGTGAACGACAAGTTCTCGCTCGAGTTCGTGTCCTACACACTGGGTGAGCCGAAGTACAGCGTTGAGGAATGCATCGAGCGTGACATGACGTTTGCCGCGCCCCTCAAGGCCACGCTCCGCCTGGTGATCTGGGAGGAGTTGGAAGATGGCGAGCGGCGACCCAAGGACATCATCGAGAAAGAAGTGTATCTCGGTGATCTGCCGCTGCTCACCGATCTGGGCACGTTCATCATCAACGGATCGGAGCGCGTCATCGTCAGCCAGCTGCACCGCTCACCGGGTGTGGTCTTCGAAGAGACCATTCACCCCAACGGCTCCAAGCTGCACAGTGCGCGCATCATCCCATTCCGCGGATCCTGGGTCGAATTCACGGTCGACATCCATGATGTCGTCTTCGTGCATATCGACAAGAAGAAAAAGTTTCCGGCTACCGCTTTGCTGCGCGCGTTCGGCTACAGCAAGGACGAAGACATCCTGCGCTTGTTCTACACGACGCGTGACTTGGATATCACGGGTGACATCGATCCCAAGGGTCCGCGTCGCGACGTGCTGGGTACACTGTTGGCCGAGGATGTGGCCGATCCGGAAAGCGGTGAGGTCATTGCCGAGACGGCCAGTGAACTCACGCCCGACTTGCTCAATCGGTTGAAGCGTGCCGGCCTGGAGTCAGTCAAGGTGTTCACGGGCGGACAGCCGGGTCGCGGGGAGAGCCCGCTGCTCAAGAACACGCTGCGCAAGGATCCGACCGAGAACGAGGAGGAGGCGCTCAAGGCCATTTACTCGCTGCTCCGTCCGGGTGAGCCGCCCAACATGGAGACGGCGCGCGTGGCGCTGGAGCGCATCTTCTTCAATCCCAAGCGCTACGATCTGGGGCGCGTGGGTCGCTACAAGATCAATCAGCGCCTGGGCCTGAACATGCCCATCAGCCACACGGTTCTGACGCAGGAAGATTTCATTGCCATCATCCGTTACCTGATCGAACTGAACGATGGCCGCGGGTTCGTGGATGACATCGATCACCTGGGCAATCGGCGCGTACGCAGCGTTGGTGAGCTGATCGCCAACCAGTTTTCCGTCGGTTTGTCGCGCATGGCGCGCCTGGTCAAAGAGCGCATGTCGATCACGACCGATGTGGACAAGATCAACATTGATGACCTGGTCAATGCGCGCACGGTGAGCGCCGTCATCCAGGCGTTCTTCGGTTCGAGCCAGCTCAGCCAGTTCATGGATCAGACCAATCCGTTGGCCGAGTTGACGCACAAACGGCGTCTTTCCGCGTTGGGTCCGGGTGGTCTGACCCGCGAGCGCGCCGGATTCGAAGTGCGTGACGTGCACTACTCGCATTACGGTCGCATGTGCCCGATCGAAACGCCGGAAGGTCCGAACATCGGGCTGATCACATCGCTGACTTGCTTTGCTCGCATCAACGATCTCGGTTTCATCGAGACGCCCTATCGCAAGGTACGAAAAGGCAAAGTCACCGACGAAATCGTCTGGCTGGACGCCAACGCGGAGGAGCTGGCTACCATCGCGCAGGCCAACGCACCCATCAAGGCCGACGGATCGTTCGAAAACGAGTTTGTGCTCTGCCGCGAGCGCGGTGACTTTCCGCTCGCGCCGCCTGAGAACATCGACTACATGGACGTAGCGCCGGACCAGCTCGTGTCGGTTGCCGCGGCGTTGATTCCGTTCCTCGAGCACGACGACGCCAACCGCGCGCTCATGGGCTCCAACATGCAGCGCCAGGCCGTTCCGCTGCTGTACCCGCACGCACCGCTGGTGGGCACAGGCCTGGAAGAGAAAGTCGCGCGCGACTCGGGTGCCGTCATCCTGGCCAAGCGCAGTGGTGTCGTCCAGCGCGTCACGGCCGACGACATCATCATCGACACCGGCACGGCCGGCGGTGCGCACAGTGATGAGCCACTGGCCAAACTCGCGCAATTCGACCGCTATCGGCTCAAGAAGTACTGGCGCACCAACCAGGACACCGCCATCAACCAGCGTCCGCTGGTGCACCTCGGTCAACAGGTCGATGCGGGCGAGATCGTGGCCGATGGCGCGTCTACCGATCAAGGCGAACTGGCCCTGGGCCGCAACGTGATGGTGGCGTTCATGCCCTGGTACGGTCACAACTTTGAAGATGCCATCGTAATCAGCGAGAAGTTGGTGAAGGAGGATGCCTACACCTCCATTCACATCCAGGAGTTGGAGCTGCACGTCCGGGACACCAAGCGCGGCATGGAAGAAATTACGCGTGAAATCCCGAACGTAGCGGAAGAGAGCCTGACCCACCTGGATGAGCGGGGCGTGGTGCGCATCGGTGCCCGCGTCAAGTCGGGCGACATCCTGGTCGGTAAGATCACGCCCAAGGGTGAAACCGAGCTTTCGCCGGAAGAAAAGCTGCTCACCGCGATCTTCGGCGAAAAAGCCAAAGACGTGAAGGACAGCTCGCTGAAGGTGCCGCCCGGTATGGAAGGCACCGTTATCGATGTGAAGATCTTCAGCCGCCGCATCGACGATCCGTTGCTTGAGAAAGAGCGCGGCGAGCGGATCGGTGAATTCCGTGCGGTGGAAAGGGAAGAGATCCAGCGCATCAGCGAGGCCCGTGACGAGGAGTTGCGTCTGCTGCTCGCCGGGCAGGTCGTCACGCTCATGCTCAAGCGCGGTACCGTGGAACCCGTGTTGGATGACGGTACCGATCTCAACAAGGAGACGTTGGATCGGCTGAATCTGAGTGAGGTCGATCTGACCACGCTCAAAGTGCAGAACCGTGACGCCAATGAGCGCATTCGTCGCCTCATCACGGAAGCCAAGGCGCGCATTGAACGAGTGCGGGAAAAGACCGAAGAACAGATCGACAAGGTCTTCCAGCCCGATGAGTTGTCGCCTGGCGTGGTGCAGCTGGTCAAAGTCTATATCGCGGAAAAGCGCAAGATCAGCGTTGGCGACAAAATGGCCGGCCGGCACGGCAACAAGGGCATCATTGCCCGTATCGTGCCGGAAGAGGATATGCCCTTCCTGCCTGATGGCAAGCCGGTCGAGATCGTGCTCAACCCGCTCGGTGTGCCCAGCCGCATGAACGTGGGGCAGATCCTGGAAACCACACTCGGTTGGGTTTGCCATCTGCTCGGTTTCGAGGCCAAGACGCCCGTGTTCCAGGGTGCTTCAGAAGATGAAATCGGCGCCCTGCTCAAGATCAGCGGCGCCAAGTGGGCGCACTACGCGCTGGGCGTCACGGGCGCGCAGTTCCCCACGTTTGGTGAAGCAGATGCGCGTGCCGTCGTGATGGCCGCGCACGGACTCAAATCCGCGGGTGATGGCAAGAAGTCCGCGGGTGCGCAGCAGCTGGGTCGCTCACTGGACGACTTCAAGACAGCCACTGCTCTGACCAGCCGCATTGAGGCGGTCCGTGCCTATCTGGCCGCCGCTACCGCGGAAATCGCGGAGCGAGCGGGGCGTCCGGTCGATGAGGTTTTTCCGGCTGCCGCAGCCATTCAAAAGAAGGACGTCAAAGAGGGCATTGACGCCGCGGTCGTCGAGTTCATCACCACCGCCGGACTGACACCTGCGGGTAAGGTTTGGCTGCGCGACGGCCGAACCGGACAGCAGTTCGAACACGCGGTTACCGTGGGCGTGATTTATATGTTGAAGTTGTCTCACCTGGTCGACGACAAGATCCACGCCCGTTCGATCGGACCTTATTCGCTGGTCACGCAGCAGCCACTGGCCGGTAAGGCTCAATTCGGCGGCCAGCGTTTCGGTGAGATGGAAGTCTGGGCGCTCGAAGCCTACGGTGCTGCGCACACGCTTCAGGAGATCCTGACCGTGAAGTCCGATGACGTGGCCGGACGCTCACGCGTCTACGAGGCCATTGTCAAAGGTGAGAATCTGCCCGAGCCCGGCATTCCCGAGAGTTTCAATGTTCTCGTGAAGGAATTGCAGTCGCTCGGTCTGTCTGTGACGCTCGGTCGTGAAGAATAGGGCGCCCTCGCCCGGCAAAGTTCGCATAACGATACTCGAACAGGCTCATAGAGAAGCCCGGAGAGTTCAGAAATGATTGATTTCCCGCGTGCCCGTGAGCAGCGGTCCCACGACTTCGACTTCATCCAGCTGAAGATCGCCTCGCCCGAGGAGATCCGAAGCTGGTCGTATGGCGAAGTCACCAAGCCGGAGACCATCAACTACCGCTCTTTCAAGCCGGAGCGTGATGGTCTGTTTTGTGAGCGCATCTTCGGTCCCGTCAAGGACTGGGAATGCCACTGCGGCAAGTTCAAGCGCATCCGTTTCCGCGGCCACATCTGCGACAAATGCGGTGTCGAAGTCACACTGTCGAAGGTGCGGCGCGAGCGCATGGGTCATATCGAATTGGCGGTACCGGTCGCACACATCTGGTTCTTCAAGACTCTGCCCAGCCAGATGGGCTACTTGATCGGTATGACGTTGCGCGATCTGGAGAAAGTCATCTACTACGCCAGTTACGTCGTGACCAATCCCGGCCGGCAGGATCTGCGCTACCAGCAGCTGCTGGATGAGGACGAGTATTACGAGCTGCGCGTCAAAGCGCGCGAAGAAGGCGATGGCGACTTCCGGGCCGAGATCGGCGCGGATGCCATTCGTTCGTTGCTGCGGCAACTCGATCAGAGCGACAAACACATTCCGGAGCGCAACCGGGACGGCCGTGGCATCGATCGACTGGCGGAACAGCTGCGCACGGAAGTGGCCAATGAGACGTCGCAGCACCGCAAGAAAATGAAGCTCAAGCGGCTCAAGGTCATTGATGCCATCCGCAACAGCGGCGGCGCATCGGATATACGCAACAAGCCCGACTGGATGATCATGGACGTAATTCCGGTCATCCCGCCGGATCTGCGTCCGCTGGTGCCGCTCGATGGTGGCCGCTTTGCCACATCCGACCTGAACGACCTGTATCGACGCGTAATCAACCGTAACAACCGGTTGAAGAAGTTGATGGAGATGCGCGCGCCCGAGGTCATTCTGCGCAATGAGAAGCGCATGCTGCAGGAAGCCGTGGACGCGCTGTTCGACAACGGCCGCCGCGCCAAGGCCATTCGGGGCCGTGGCAAGCGCCCGCTCAAGTCCCTGTCCGACATGCTCAAGGGCAAGCAGGGCCGCTTCCGGCAGAACCTGCTGGGCAAGCGCGTGGACTACTCGGGCCGCTCGGTCATCGTGGTCGGCCCCGAGTTGAAGCTGCACCAGTGCGGCCTGCCCAAGGCCATGGCCGTGGAACTGTTCAAGCCGTTCATCATTCACGAGTTGGAAAAGCGAGGTGAAGCGGAAACGGTGAAGCGCGCCAAGAAGCTGGTGGAGCGCGATGATCCCAAGGTCTATGAAGTGTTGGAAGAGATCATCAAGGATCACCCGGTTCTGCTGAACCGTGCGCCCACGCTGCACCGGCTGGGTATCCAGGCCTTCGAGCCGGTGCTGGTGGAGGGTAAGGCCATCCGCATTCATCCGCTGGTCTGCGCTGCGTTCAACGCGGACTTCGATGGCGACCAGATGGCCGTGCACGTGCCGCTCAGCTTCGAGTCACAACTCGAAGCGCGCGTGCTCATGTTGTCGAGTAACAACATCCTGCTGCCCTCGAATGGGCGGCCCGTCGCATCCCCTTCGCAGGACATGGTCATTGGTTGCTACTACCTGACCAAAGCACCGCTCAGCGTGCAGGATGCCGAGGAAACCCTGGCGCAGCCGCGTACCTCACGTGAGCGTCGGGAAGCTGCGCAGAAACAGCTCGACGAAGCGTATGGCAAAGCGCCCCGTTTCGGCCGCCATTCCGACGTCGAGATGGCACTCGCGCTGGGTATTGTAAAGTTCAACACGCCAACCTGGTTCTGGGTCGAGCGTCGCACCGACGAGGAGGGGGACGGCGATGATGCGCCGCGCGGTAAATGGGTGCGGACTACTGCGGGTCGCGTGGTCTTCAACTCGGTAGTGCCGGTTGAGCTGGGTTTCTGGAACTCGACCATGGGCAAGAAGGAACTGGGTGAAATCATCTTCCAGTCCTATCGCACCGTGGGCCTGCGTCCAACCGTGCAGTTCCTGGACTCACTCAAGGATTTCGGGTTCCGCTACGCCACCATGGGCGGCATTTCGGTGGGCCTGGTCGATCTCGAGATTCCGGAAGACAAGATCGCCATCCTGAAGGACGCGGAAGAAGAAGTCGCACGCTTCACCCGCGCCTACCAGAATGGCGTGATCTCCAACGGCGAACGTTACAACAAGGTGATCGACACCTGGACGCACGCCAACAACGACGTGGCCGACGCCATGGTGAAGCGACTCGAGCGTTCCGGCTCGGGCTTCAATCCGGTCTACATGATGATGAACTCGGGCGCGCGCGGTAACCGCGACCAGATGCGTCAGCTGGCCGGCATGCGCGGCCTGATGGCCAAGCCGCAGAAGAAGCTGACCGGCGGCATTGGCGAGATCATCGAGAGCCCCATCAAGTCCAACTTCCGTGAGGGCCTCACCGTGCTCGAGTACTTCATCTCGACGCACGGCGCCCGTAAGGGTCTGGCCGATACGGCGCTCAAGACGGCGGACGCAGGGTACCTGACTCGCCGCCTGGTCGACGTTGCCCAGGACGTCACCGTGGCCGAAGAAGACTGCGGCACCATCCTGGGCATCGAGATGACCGCGCTCAAGGAAGGCGAGGACATCATCGAGCCGCTCAAGGACCGCATTGTCGGTAACGTTGCACTCGAAGATGTTTACGATCCCATCGATAGTGAGCTGATCGTGCAGGCCGGCGAGTTGATCGATGAAGAAGAATCCGAGTCAATCGAAGACGCCGGTATCCAGGCCGTGAAGATCCGCTCCGTGCTGACTTGTGAAGCCAAGCGTGGAATCTGCCGGCAGTGCTACGGCCGCAACCTGGCCACTATGGCCATGGTCGATATCGGCGAGGCGGTGGGCATTCTGGCCGCGCAGTCGATTGGTGAGCCAGGCACCCAGCTCACGCTACGCACCTTCCACATCGGCGGTACGGCTGCCCGCATTGCCGCGCAGACGCAGCGCAAGTCGAAAGTGGACGGCAAGGCCTCGTTTGAGCGCATCACGTCCGTGGATACGCCAAGCGGTGACCGCATTGTAACCAGCCGTGAAGGCGAGATCGTCATGCGCACCAAGGAAGGCGTTGTGCGCAGCCGCCTGGCCGTGCCGTACGGCGCCACCCTCCATGCGCTTGAAGATCAGCAAATCGAAGCCAGTGACCTGCTCTTCAGTTGGGACCCGTACTCCGAGCCGATCGTGGCCGACAAGGGCGGCATCGTGAAGTTTCTGGACATTCTCGAAGAACAAACGGTGCGCGAAGAGCTGGACGAGTCAACGGGCCGCCGGCAGCTGGTCATTA
This sequence comes from Longimicrobiales bacterium, assembly GCA_050732575.1. GTDB lineage: Bacteria > Gemmatimonadota > Gemmatimonadetes > Longimicrobiales > RSA9 > JBBDWZ01. The sequence goes on along the minus strand of JBOHRF010000114.1, from coordinate 2,989 downwards.
TCGAAGACCGTGAGAAGCGCCTGCACCCCATGATCGAAATCTGGGACAAGAAGGGTGAGGAGAAGCTGCGCGAGTTCATTGTACCAGTGGGTGCGCAGCTCACCGTGCGCGACCATGAGAAGATCGAGCCCGGTACCACGCTGGCCAAGATCAGCCGCGAGGTCTACAAGACGCGCGACATTACGGGTGGTCTGCCGCGCGTGGCCGAGCTTTTCGAAGCGCGCCGACCCAAGGACCCAGCGGTCATCACGGAAATCAATGGCACGATCCGCTTTGGCGACATCAAGCGAGGCAAACGCGAAATCATCGTGCTGCCTACCACCGGGCCGGAGCGTGTGTATGAAGTCCCGGTGGGCAAACACTTGCGCGTGCACGAAGGCGACCAGGTGCGCGCCGGCGATCGCCTCTCCGAGGGACCGGTCAACCCGCACGACATCCTGCGCATCAAGGGGCCGCGTGCGGTACAGGAATATCTGCTCAACGAAGTGCAGGAGGTGTATCGCCTGCAGGGTGTGAAGATCAACGACAAACACATCGGCACGATCGTGCGCCAGATGCTGCAGAAGGTGCGCATCACCGACTCGGGTCAGAGCGACTTCCTGGAGGGCGAGCACATCGATCGCGGTACCTTCCGCGAAGCCAACCAGAGGATTCTGGCCAAGGGTGGAACGCCGGCGCGGTCGGAACCGTTGCTGCTCGGCATCACCAAGGCCAGCCTCACAACGCAGTCGTTCATCTCCGCTGCGTCGTTCCAGGAGACCACACGCGTCCTCACTGATGCGGCGGTGCGCGGCGCCCGCGATGAGTTGATCGGCCTGAAGGAGAACATCATCATCGGCCATCTGATCCCGGCCGGAACGGGCGTCTATCGCTACCACGATGTCGAATTCGAGGTCGATATGGGCCTGGCGCCCAGCGAGGAGGATGAAGAGTTTGCCGCCAAGGAGCGTGAGTTGTTCCCGGGTGGATTGAAGCAGGCCTCGCCGGCTGACTGACGCGCACTCGAGTTTGCAACATCCAGGGGCCGGAGCACTCTCCGGCCCCTGTTGTTTTTGAAGTTCTGGGTGCGGCTCCACTGGCTATTGATGTGTACGCGTTCGAGGCGCAAAATCGTTGACATGCTCGATCAGGTTGGCGTTGGCCACCTGCCGAAACGTGCAGTCCGTCAGGCGGACGTCGCGCATGGGCGACCGTGCGTAACCGCGCAGGTATAGGCCGTATTTCGCCTTTTCCGGCAGTGATGTTGCCCTGAGCCCGCGGCGCTGATCGCGCGCTACCTGGGCCGTGATGTGGCCCAGCCGGAAACCCGCGATCTGATTCGAGAGAGTCCACTCACCATTGCGGATCTGATTGCGCCCGCCCGCCGTTGACGACAGAGCGCATGATGCATTGCAGGAGAGCGCTCGTTATCTCGGAATCGGGCTTGGTTCGGTGGTCAACGCGCTCAACCCGGCCCGAATCATTGTGGGCGGCGAGATTGCCGAAGCCGGGGATCTGTTGCAGGCGACCGTCCGGTCCGAGCTGGAGCGCCGGGCACTCACGGCGGCGGCCGCCGCTACCGCGATCATCCCTGAGCCGGGCAGCGAGCACCCTCGGCTGCGTGGGGCAGTGGCCCTGGTTGTGGCGCCCATGTTTGCCGCTCCCGAATGGGCGTAATCATCCGTTCCTCGCCGCCCTTAACACTGGGGGGCACCGCCGGTTGACCACTCCGCTACTGTGCCTTACCTTTCCATGTCTGTCGCCGATCCAGGCGTTCCAACGGACACGCGACGAGAAAAACTGAGGCATCGGCCACAGGGCCACCTGCGGCTGAGCGGGGACTGCGGTCCCCGTTTTGTTCGTTATGGGATTATTTCGCCGAGGCAATAAGCAAACATGCCGACCATCAACCAGCTGGTCCGTCGGGGCCGGCAAAAGGTTGAAAAGAAAGAAAAGGCTCCTGCGCTCCAGGGCAACCCGCAAAAACGCGGAGTTTGCACGCGCGTGTACACGACCACGCCCAAGAAGCCGAACTCGGCACTGCGCAAGGTTGCGCGCGTACGCCTGACCAACAAGTACGAGGTGACTGCGTACATCCCGGGTGAAGGACACAATCTGCAGGAGCACTCGATCGTGCTGATTCGGGGCGGTCGTGTGAAAGACCTGCCGGGTGTGCGCTACCACATCATCCGGGGCACGCTGGACGCGAGTGGGGTGGGCGACCGCAATCAGGGCCGCTCCAAGTACGGAACCAAGAAGCCCAAGAAATAACGATGAGCCGACGACAGAGCGCCGTTCGCCGTGATGTGCCGGCGGACCCCCAGTACGGATCGACCACGGTGTCGAAGTTCGTGAATGCCCTGATGCTGACCGGCAAGAAGTCATTGGCCGAGCGGATTTTCTTCGAATCGATGCGGCTGGTGGAAGAGAAGACCGGCCAGCCGGCCATGAACGTCTTCAAGCAGGCACTCAACAACGTGAAGCCGGTGCTCGAAGTGAAGAGCCGGCGGGTCGGCGGCGCAACCTATCAAGTGCCGGTGGAAGTACGGCCGGAGCGGCGCAACGCGCTGGCCATGAAGTGGCTGGTGATGTACGCGCGCCAGCGCGGCGACAAGAACATGGCGGAGCGTTTGGCTGCGGAATTCATTGCGGCCAGCCGAAACGAAGGCAACGCGATCAAGAAGAAGGAAGACACGCACCGGATGGCGGAGGCCAACAAGGCCTTCGCGCATTACCGCTGGTAAACCGAAAGGGCGACGGCGAGGGCGAGGGCGAGGGTTCTCGACACCCGGGTCGCAAAATGGAGAGAAGCGAGGGCTGATGGTACGGTGGCGACAACTGAGGACAATGTGGTCCTCGCCGTCGCCCTCGCCGTCGCCCTGACGAATAGAGCCATGCCCAGGACAACACCGCTTCAGAAGCTGCGCAACATCGGAATCATGGCCCACATCGATGCCGGCAAGACGACCACGACCGAACGCTTCCTGTATTACTCGGGCCGCATTCATCG
>JBOHRF010000113.1:0-14495 GCA_050732575.1 Longimicrobiales bacterium | reverse complement strand
GGCTCCTTCCGTTTCGAGTGCTTGGTTGGTTTGGCGACCATCCAAGCTTATGTCTCGTTCGGGAGGAGTCCATCCTATCGTGTGAAGTTGTCAGGCGGGTTTCGTCGGTCAAGCACTTCGATTTCGTGGGGGCCTGGCCGGCCCTGGTTTTCCTCTTGCCAAGATCCACGGAAGTGTAATGCCGTTTGACGATCGTCCCTCCCACGGGGCCACCATCATCGCCAGATGCAAATGAGCTCAGGCACACCCACTCGCTAACAGGCGCTCGGATAGGGCATTCACATTTCCCGGCGGCGGCACCTAACAGCGGGTGAAGCTGACGCGTGAGAGCAGCTGGATTTGACCTTGGCGCGAAGCCCGCGCAGCTTACCCTTGATCCGTTAGGTGGCTCGTGCGTCGTTGTATTGTACCTTCTTCAACTACTAGCTCGAGCAGCCGGTCATCCCGATGGAAGAACTGAAGCAGGTGCTCAACCAGATCGGAGTGGGCGCCGCGGCCATTCCCTTTGTATTGCTCGCGGCTGCGATACTCGTGTTCTTCGCGAAGCGGGCTGTTGAACGCAGAAGCTCCGAGAAGGCAAAACGGCTTGACACTCTGCAGCGGTACGCCGCGGCGCAAGAGAAGGCAATGCTTGAGGCCTACCGCATGCTCTACGAGCAGGTAGACCTCGCGGCCCTTACTGACAAAGAGTTCGTGCGACTCGTATGTGCCGGCGACGATCTCATCATGGCCCCTTCACAGAGTATCGGTCGTATCTGGATGATGACGTGAAAGGGCGTGTGTACGAACTCCATAGTATCCTTGCCCAATTTCGACCCGACCCGGTGCTCCCGCTCTGGTTGACCTCGGCGTCCAAGCGGAATTTGCTGGCGCACAAGCGACAGTTTCTTACGGATATTGAGAATCTTTGTGGGCTGCTTCGGCAGCGTCTGAAACGATAGGGCGGCGCATCATGAAAAAACTTGTCAACGTAAGCGTGAAACCGTACCTCACCGGTCCGGGCGGGGTCACGATCTCCCCAGGAAGTTCAATGCCCTTTTTGAACGAGGCCTGGGTCGCATTTCTTGCTACATCCGATGTAAAAAAGAAGCTCGAGGAGGGTTTGCTACAAGTTGTCGAAACTCCGGATCCAAAGGGTAAAGCCCGCGCCGACGCGATAGAACTACCGGTGGGCGAAATGCCCAGAAATGACATCGCTCCCAAGCGGGGACTTTCCGAAACCCCCATGCGGAAACGATCGGCAGCGCGACAAAGTACGAGGTGGATGCAGACCTGATTTGCAGCCGCCTTCTTCGCGGGCGCCTTCTGGTTTGCGATCTTCTTCAGCGCGTTTTTTTTCGTTGCGCCTTGCCGGGTGCGCGTTGGACAGAAGCAGATTTCTTCGCAGCGGCTTTCTTGGCAGACGTTTTCTTGGACGAGGCCTTTTTGGCGGCGGTCTGTTTTGTGTTGGCCTTCCCTTGAGCGGCTTTGGGCGGCGCGCTCTGCTTTAGTGCCTGAGCCTGGGTTGCAGGCTCTTTCTTCGCGGAGCGCTGCTTCATCGCCTGAGCCCGCGTCGGGGCAGGCGGCTCTGCGGGCCCACCCTCGCCCGGTACGGCTGGCGCGACAGCGGGCATGACCACAGGCGCCCTTGGTGCCGCCGGCGGGGCAGCGATGCCCTGCTTATTCAGTTGTTTGGCCGCCGCTCGGCGCTCCGCGCGATTGCCGTTTTGCGCGAGTTTGTGCAGCTCCTCGAGATCGGCCTCCGTGGGTTTGAAGTTACCGCGCGCAATGCGGCCCAGTACGCTGTCACTTGGGAATTGTGACGTACCAGGCGGCCCACCTGGCTGCGGGTGAGTGTCTCCGAGAATCCCCATCGAATCTCCTTGGGATCAATGCGGCCAGCCGACGCCTGCTGTCGCAGCCGCTCGTTCTGACGTACTATAGGTTGGACACGTTCTGCAGGGCACGCAAGGCAGACTTGGTTTACAAGAGCCTGGAGAATCCGAGTACAGCTCCGTCTAGCGCCGTCTAAAATGAGGTAAGCTTACACGCGGGCGGTGCACCTCAGCGACGCAGGCAAGAACATGGGGTTGGCGTTCTCCAGGTTGTGGCGATGCGGCTCAGTTTTCTAAAGCCAATAACAAACCGCTGAGTCACTCGTCAAGCGAGAGCGACGCGACCGCTATTTTGGAAATCGAACCATCTGATTCTGTAACGGCATCGCATTACGCACAGTGACGGTCGCGCGTGTGCAGGGCCCAATCGCAGTGACAAGCGCACAACGCCCGACGATCTCCAGCGTCTCGTGCGCGTACGGAATGCCTTCGGCACCCAGGGTCGAGGAGCCCGCTGCGCGCGCGTCTGCCAGATGGAAATGCAGGTGCGGTTCCGTGGAGTTGCCCGAGTTGCCCACCAGTCCGATGACCTGACCGCGCTGCACGCGATCGCCTACTTTCACGCGCAGTGAGCCTGGCTTGAGGTGCGCGTAAAGCGCGAAACGGTCGCCGCCGATGTCCAGCACGATATAGTTGCCGGCTACCGTGGCCAGTGTGATGGGCACGGCCCGACCACCGGGCACATTCTCCGGGATGCTGTCCTTCGTGTCCACAACCGTGCCCGCCGCTACCGAGAGTATGTCCTGACCTTCGGCCAGGAAGTTCTCGTTCACCGAGCGATCATTCCGGAAGGAGTTGCCTTTCTCGTCTACCTGCAAGTAATCGATCGCGAAACGCTGGCCAATCGCCACCACACCGTTGATCGGGATGGCGGATCGACGATGCCCTGATGTATTCGACGGCCCATTTATCGCCACCCACTCACCGCGCAACGGCGGACCGATCACCACCGGGCCCCCACTCACGGGCACGGACGCGCCTTCGAGAATCGCCTCGCCCGTGTCGGGAGCCACACGTTGGAACGTCAGCCGCTGCCCAAGCGCCGTTGGTGCTGCCGCCCTATTCACACCCAGAGAAAAACCACGGCCCGCAGACCGCCACCGATCCTGGTACGCTCGCCCAAGGGCACGTTGGCGCCCGGTCGCGCCATAGCACGCGCGAGTGCACTATCCTCCACACTATAGAGCACTCTTTGGTCGGCTTCGTTCACAACCTCGATGCGTTTCAGGGTCAGAACGTTGGCCGTCAGGTTCGTCACATGAACCTCGTAGACCACGGCCGCGCCCGAATCTCCGGCCACAACCTGAGGCGCCTTGGGCACACGGAACTCCACAAAAGGTGGGAGCTGCCCGGACGCCTGCGGCGGCAGCCCGGCCGCGACCAGCACACCGATGGTGCAAACGGCAATTCTCATCACGGTTGTAACCCGAGCCGAGGACGCCGCTAAGCTAATGCGTTGACGGTTCATGGGGTACGGTCTGTATACTAAAGAGAACACGAACCTGTGCCCAACGGCCGCGCCGCCCCTCGCCGGCGCGGCTTCTCCACGACGATCAGGTGCCGATGCCGCATTCGACCATATCCAGTCCATCCAGCGAAGAGCAGCCGGCCACGCAGGTCCAGGCGCCACCCGTCAACGTGCGGCCCATGGAAACGCTGGCCGAGTTGCGTACGTGCGTAGCCCTTCAGCAGGAGATCTGGGGCGCCGAATTCGATGAGATCGTGCCGGCGTCCTTGATGTTGGCGGCGCATCATGTGGACGCGCTGGCGCTAGGTGCGTATGGTCCGGATGAAACGCTGGTTGGTTTCGTGTTTGGACTGACCGGCCTGAAGGACGGCGAGGTCGCGCACTGGTCGCACATGCTGGGTGTGAAGCCGGGCGCGCGCGACCAGGGCATTGGGCGGCGGCTCAAGGAAGTACAGCGCGAGATCCTCTCTTGCCGCGGAATCAAACGAATGTACTGGACGTTCGATCCGCTGCAGGCTCGAAATGCGCACCTGAACATCAACCGTCTGGGCGTGCGCGTGGTCGAATACGTGACCGACATGTACGGCACTTCCCAGAGTCCGTTGCACCATGCGGTGGGCACGGATCGTTTGGTTGTGGAATGCCTTACCGATGGCAACGGACATGAGGCTGCGCCGCGGGCGAACGGTCATACCGCGCGTGGGCATGTGCTGACGGCGTTTCCGCGTGAGGAGCCGCCGGCAGCGGGTCAGAAGCCTGTGCTTGCGTTGATCGAAATTCCCTGGGACTTGCAGGCCGTGGTGGCCGATTCGGCGAGGATTGCGAATGAGTGGCGGTCGGCAACGCGCGGGTATTTTCAATGGGCGTTGGCCAACGGGTACAGGGTAACGGGCGTGCGTCGCGATGCCGAAGCGCGGCGCGTTTTCTTTGTACTCGAACGCGTGCAATCCACTGACGGTTGAAGCAGCACGCTGGATTCTTGCTGCAACCCGAGACCATCAACTCGCCGCGCCACTGCGCGCGTGTTTCTCATGGCGAGTCACAGTAGGCAGCCGGTATCTCACCCTCGATGGGAGCAGAAGTTATGAAGACGACACTCGACCGGGTTGCGAGGCGCTGGCGCTGGCTCGCCGTGGCATGCCTTGCGGTCGGTCCGCTGGCCGCAGCCAGTGCAGCCGTGCACGCGCAGGGCGCTGGTGGGGTGGTGGTGGGAAGAGTCACGGACGCGCGCACGCAGCTTCCGATCGCGGGTGCGGCAGTAACGGTGGAAGGCACGCGTCTGGGTGGTTTCACAAACACGGATGGCCGCTACCGGATTGCCAACGTTCCGGCCGGAGCTCAGACGGTCACGGCCCGGAGTATCGGTTACGCGCCGGCAACCCAAACGGTGAGCGTCTCCGGCGCTCAGGCCACGGCAGATTTTGTTTTGCCGGTGCAGGCGGTGGCGTTGGACGAGTTAGTGGTCAGTGCCACCGGTTCCGCTGAGCGACTGCGGGCGATTGGTAACTCGGTGACCAAGATCAATGCCGTGGAAGCCGTTGATCTGGCCGCTCCCGCTACGTTCCAGGACCTGCTGAATGCACGGGCTCCAGGCGTAACGATCAATTTCAACACCGGCCGAATCGGTGCGGGTCCGACCATCAATATTCGCGGGCGGTCGAGCATCGGTCAGGGCAATTCGCCACTGATATATGTCGACGGCGTGCGCATGAACACGGAGTCGGGAGTCGGTCCCTCGTTTGGCGGTTTTTCCGGGCAGGGAGCCGGCGTGGGCAGCCGCCTCAATGACATCAATCCAGAAGACATTGAGAGCATTGAAGTCATCAAGGGGCCAGCGGCATCCACGATTTACGGGACCGAAGCTTCCAATGGTGTGATTCAGATCATCACGAAAAAAGGCCGGAGCGGCAGTCAAAGCTTTGCGCTGCAGCTGCAGCAGGGCACCATGTGGTTCCGCGATGCGGAAGGCCGGGTTCCTACGAACTACTTCCGCGACGTTGCGACGGGACAGATTGTGACCTGGAATGGAGTGCAGCAGGAGAAAGAGCGCGGCACTCCACTGTTTGAGAATGGCCGGGCCCAATCGATCACGGCATCGCTGTCGGGCGGTGCGGATGAGGTGCGCTACTTCGTGTCGTCATCGTTTCAGGATGACACGGGCGTCGAGCCGAACAATTCACTGAAACAATTCTCGCTGCATGCCAATCTGAACGTGACACCCTCGCCCAAGGTCGACTTCAGCACGAGCCTGAACTACGTCGATGTGCGCGGGCATTTGGGCACGGACATTGGCGCCTCAGCGCTTTTCGGCGCGATTGGCGGACACCCGAAACTGTGGCCGAACTCGCGCGGTTTTGCCTTCAATTTCCCGCCCGAAGTCACCTGGGAGTTGTGGGACAACCAGCAATTTGTTCGGCGCTTCACGGGCAGCGGTGTTGTGAACCATCAACCCACTAGCTGGCTTTCGCAGCGGCTGCTGGCGGGCATCGATTACACGGCGCAGGACCTTCGGGGTCTGGAGCGCTATGCGCCACCGGCACTGGCCGTCTATCTGTCACCGACGGCTGCGCTGGGACGCATAGGCCAGCAACTTCGCAACGGCGCGCGCTTCACGCTGGACTATGCGGGCAATGCGCGCGCGCAGCTGCTGGAGTCGCTGACTGCAACGACCACGGTAGGCACGCAAGTCTTCCGCAATCAGATCGATCAGAGCTTCCTGGGCGGCCTCGGCTTCCCGGGCGCAGGTGTGTATACGGTGTCGGCCGCGGCCTCGCAGCTGACAGCCACACAATCGATCACCGTCAACACAACGGTGGGCGGCTACGTTCAAGAGAAGTTGGCCTGGCGCGACCGCCTGTTCGTGACCGGTGCCCTGCGCGTGGATAACAACAGCGCGTTCGGTGAAGACTACAAGTGGGTGAGCTATCCAAAATTCGACGCATCGTGGGTAGTGAGTGAAGAGCCGTTCTTTGCGCCCCTTAAGGATGTGTTGAAGTTGAACACGTTCAGGCTGCGCGGCGCGTACGGCGAGTCAGGGCAGGCACCCAACGCGTTTGCCGCGTTGCAGACCTTCTCGCCCGTGCAGGGTCCCAATGGCGCGAACGCCGTGACGCCCGGCAACCTGGGCAACCCGGATCTGCGACCGGAGCGCGGCAAGGAATTCGAAGCAGGCTTCGAGGCCGGGTTGTTCGATCGGTTCAGCGTGGACTTCACGTATTTCAGCAAGAAGACGGAAGATCAGATCGTGAATCAGGCGGTTGCGCCTTCCAGCGGTTTCCCAGGCTCGATTCCGTTGAACCTGGCGCGCGTGGACACGCGCGGTCTGGAACTGGCCACTACGCTCAACGCCATCCGGCGTCCGGACCTGGTCTGGGATGTTACGGCCACTCTGGCAACCGTGAAGGACGAGATCAAAGATGTGGGCCAGCCGGAAGGAACGATTGCAGCGGTCGGCACACTCAACCGTGAAGGTTATCCCATTGGTGGCTGGTTCACCAAACGGGTGGTATCGGCGGATCGCAATCCGACCACGAACCTGGCCACTAATGTGATGTGCGATAACGGTGAGGGTGCTCCCGTGGCCTGTGCCAGTGCGCCCTTCCTGTTCATGGGCACGACCACGCCCACCTATACGGGCGCGATCGCCAATACGGTTACCATTCGGCGGCGGCTGCGCTTGTACGCCGTGGTCGATTATCAGGGTGGCAACGTTCTGTTCAATGCCAACGAGCTGTTGCGCTGCACGGGCGGCTTTGGCGGTGGGCTGTGCGAAGCCAACTACTATCCGGATCGCTATGCTCCGGTCTATCTGGCGCAAACCGTGGGTAACGCACTCGCGCAGGGTCTCATCACTCAATACATCGAGGATGCTTCTTACATAAAGCTGCGCGAAGTGTCGGCCACCTACACAATCCCGGAACGCTGGATTCGACCACTGGAATTTGCATCGGTCACCGTGGTCGGCCGCGAGTTGGCCACCTGGACCGATTACAAGGGCCTGGATCCGGACGCGAGCTTTAACAATGACCAGGCCGTTTTGCCTCAGTTGGCGCGGGTCAACGTCATCTTCAACGTACGGTTCTAACCATGAAACCATCACTCAGGCACTTTGCGAGATTGATGACCGTGCTGGTCGCTGCGGCAACCGCCAGCGGGTGCGGTGACATATTCAGTCTGGAGCAGGAGAACCCCGGTCAGCTTACCGCGGGCTCCGTCTACACACCTGCCAATGCGCAGCTGCTCGTGAACGGCGTGATTGCCGACCTGGAGTGCTCCTTCATGCGCTACGCCGTGGGCAGCGGACTCCTGATTGACGAGCTGACCAATGCCATTGCGAGCACGGGCAATTACGATCTGGATCGCCGGACGCAGGCGCTCAATTCACCCTATGCGGGCGGCTGTGGCAGTGTGCAGAGTCCCGGCTTCTACACGGGCCTGTCCACAGCGCGCGGCACGGGCGACGAAGCGTACCGGAGACTGGAAGGCTGGACCGATGCGGAAGTGCCCAACCGCAATCGGCTGCTCGGCCAGTCGGCAGCGTATTCCGGCTACGCGATCGTGCTCTTGGCCGAAGGGTTCTGCACGGGTGCAATTGCGCTGAGCGCCGAGCTGACGCCCGCGCAAATGTTCGCCGAGGCCATCACGCGCTTCAACCAGGCGATTGCGGCGGCTACGACCGCGAACGACCAGACGACCCTGAACCTGGCACGGCTGGGGCGGGCGCGCGCGCAACGCGGGGCCGGGAATCTGACCGCCGCGGCCACCGATGCGGCGCTCATTCCCCCAACGTTCCTGGTCACTACGTCGAATGATGCCACAAACGCGCGCCGACAGAACTTCGTGTGGCTGCACACCGTGCTGAACTTCTACTCGTCGGTGGATCCGGCTTTCCGCGGTTTGACCCTGGGCACGGGCCCCGATCCGCGCGTACCGGTAACCAACTCCGGTCGCGTCGGCACGGCGGCGAACACGCAGATCTGGCAGACGGGCAAGTTCCCGGCGGCTACCACGCCCATGGCGCTGGCCAAGTATGCGGAAGCGCAGTTGATCGTGGCCGAGGCCCGCGTCGCCGCAAGTGACCTGGCGGCCGCGGCTACGGCCATCAATGCAGCCCGCAACAGCGGCGGTCGCACCGGCATGCCTCAGTTCAGCGAAGCGGGCCTGTCGGCAACGCAGGTGCGCGACCAGATCATTGAAGAGCGGCGGCGGGAGCTGTTTCTGGAAGGCCATCGTCTGGGTGACATCCGTCGCTTCAATCTGGCGCTCGATCCGGCACCTGGCGCGCCCTACGTGCAGGGCGGCGGCACGTATGGCAGCGAGCGTTGTTTCTCGCTGCCCGCGGTGGAGCGTACCAACAATCCCAATATTCCGAAGTCCTGAACGGAAAGGTGACCGTGAGGGGTGACGGTGCTGCGATGAAACCCGGGAATACCAACGTTGAGCCGCGCGTGGCGAAAGAAGCGATTACGCGCAGAAGCGCATTGCGCGTAATGGCGGCGGGCGCGGGCGCCGTGCTGGGCGCGCCCATGATCAATAGCGGGCGTTATCGCCTGTTTGCGGCGAGCGCACAGGAGTATTCGGCGCGCTGTCTCAAGCTGATGCAGGAAGCCATTGTGTTCGACATGCTGAGTCCGTTGACCATCAGCGGCAAATGGCAGCAGTGGGCGCGCGATCCCGAGTCGTTCACGGAGCGCGATGCCCAGCGCTTCCGCTCATCGGGCATCAGCGTCTTTCATCACGCCTTCGGTCTGGGCGGCACCAATGCGTACGATTCTGCCGTCAACTACTTCGGCAGTACCAATGCACTGGTAGCGGGCGCCGAGCAGTATTTCATGCGTATTGACAGTACGGCCGATTTTGCCCGCGCCAAGCAGTCGGGCAAGATCGGCCTGCTGGCGGGCATCCAGAACGCAGAGCATTTCCGGCGGCCGGCCGACATCGATTTCTTCTTCGCGTTGGGCCAGCGCGTTTCGCAACTCACGTACAACAGCCGCAACCTGATTGGCAATGGCTCCACCGAACGCCGTGACGAAGGCATAAGCGACTTTGGTATTGCCATCATCAATCAGATGAACACGACCGGCATGGCCATCGATGTTTCGCACTGCGGCGACCGCACCACGCTGGATGCCTTCGAGATCTCCAAGAAGCCGGTGCTGATCACGCACTCGAACGTGCGTGCCCTGGCCGGTGACCACCCACGCTGCAAATCGGATGAAGCCATCCGCGCCGTCGGTAAAGCAGGCAGTGTCATGGGCATCACGGGTGTGCGCAACTTCGTGTCGGACAAGGAACCGACCACGGTGGACAGCGTGATCGATCACTTCGATCATGTACGCAAGCTGATTGGTGTCGAGCACCTGGGTGTGGGCAGTGACGTGGACCTGGACGGCTACGACGACCTGGAGCCGGCTGCGCTGCAGCAGCTCAAGGCCGGTTACAAGGACACCTACCGCTTCCGCGCCAAAATCGACATTGAAGGCCTGGACCATCCGCGCCGGATGTTCGATCTCACCGGGGGCCTCATCCGGCGCAAATACACCGATGCCGAGATTCGCGGCATCCTGGGCGGCAACTTCATGCGCGTCCTGACCGAGATCTGGCCGGTCCGCAAGCCGGCCTGATTCGGATATGGAAACACACGCGCGGTGAACTCAACGAGGTCAACATGAACTTCAGGTCTCGTCGACATGCAGTTTCGCGTCACGCGTCACGCGTCACGCGTCACGCGTTGCTGGTCTGGTTGGCCGCGCTGCTGGTCGCGGCTCCGGCACGGGCGCAGCGCGGCGGCGGGACACCGGCCACGCGCCCGGTAAAGTTCCTGTCCGCGCAGCAGCTGAGTGCGCTCGATACGCACATCGAGCAGGCGCGCCAGCAATGGGAGGTACCGGGACTCGCGATCACCATCGTGCAGGGTGACTCGGTAGTATGGGCCAGGGGCTATGGCGTGAAGGAACTGGGCAAGCCCGAGCGAGTGGATGAGAACACGCTGTTCGCCATCGGCTCGAGCGGCAAGTCAATGACTGCGGCCGTGATCTCGATGCTGGTGGACGAGGGCAAGATGCGGCTGGACGATCAGGTCTGGATGCACCTGCCGAACTTTCGCGTGGCGGATCCATACGTCAGTCGTGAAGCCACCATTCGCGATTTGCTCTCGCACCGGACTGACCTGGAAAACGCGGACCTGGTCTGGTATGGCGCGCCGCTCACACGTGCGCAAATCATTGAAAAGCTGCGCCACCTGAAACAGGCCGCCAGCTTCCGCAGCCGATTCATGTACAACAACCTGATGTTGATGGTGGCAGGCGAAGCCGCGGCAGCGGCCGCCGGGAAACCGTGGGAGGAGCTGGTCCGCGAGCGGGTGTTCTCACCGCTCGGCATGACCAACAGTCTTTCCAATCCTCAGGAGCTGACGCCCCAGAGCAACGTGGCCTCGCCGCACATGCCGGTGCGCGGCAAGCTCGCCGTGATCCCGCATCGTGACACACGCAACATCGCGCCAGCGGGCGCGCAGTACTCATCCGCGCGTGACATGGCGCAGTATCTCCGCTTCCAGCTGGGCAATGGCGCATACCGCGGCAAGCGCATCGTGTCCGAGTCGTCCGTGGCCCAGATGCGCTCCGTAATCACTTCCAATGGTACGCCCGTGGTGATCTCGGACAGCAGCACCACGGGGCTCGGTTACGGCCTCGGTTGGTTTACCGAATATTATCGCGGCCACCGGCTGCTCCGTCATGGCGGCGCCATTGACGGCATGCTGACCGAGATGATGTTCCTGCCCTAGGATCAGATCGGCATCGTGATTCTGACCAATCGATCGCCGCATACCATGCACACGGCGCTCACGCGTCACATCTTCGACGTGGCGCTGGGTCTTTCGCAGCGGGACTGGAACGGCGAGGCGTTTACGCGCATGAAGGCAGCGGAGACGCAGGCCGCTACACAACTGGCGGCACTGGACGCGCAACGGAAAGCGAACGCCTCACCCGCGCTGCCGCTCGACCAATACGCGGCTACCTACAGCGACTCGCTTCTGGGCGACATGAAAGTCGCAGTGGAAAACGGCGCGCTGACGCTGCGTTTTCACCCGGGCTTTGTGGCCCGGCTCGAGCCGTCACAGCACAATGCCTTCCGTCTGGACTGGCAAGCAGCCAGCGCGCTGTCGGGACCCAACCAATTCGCTACGTTCACGCTCGATTCCGGCGGCCGACCCATCGAGTTGCGTGTGGATGGGTTCGGCACGTTCCGCGCGCCCGCGCGTGGGCGCGGCGGACGTGGAGGCGGTGGATAAGGGCGATGGTGAGGTCGAGGGCGCGCAACGGATGGGCGACGGTGAGGATCATCGACCCAGGTGGAATCGTGAAAGCGGAGAACCGCAACGTGGGCACATCGAAAGAGTCTCTGTATTCCTGGCTCCGTCTTTCTGTGTCGAGCGTCATCATGATGGTGGTGCTTGCGGCGGGGGCGAGTGCGCAGGGAGGGCAGACTGCGTTCGTGTTCCTGGTGGGCTCGGACACGTTGGGCGTGGAGCGGTTCTCGACCGGCTCGAACCTGGTGACCGGTGAGGTGCTGATGCGCGGTCAGCCGCGCATGACGTATCTGGCCATGGTGGCAGCACCCGGACGTTTCGGTTCGATAGAGTTGGCTGTGTATGCGAACAACAGCAGTCCGGATGCCCAGCCGTCGCGGCGCGTCCAGATGCGGCTGGTAGGTGACACCGTGTTTGCCGACATCACGGCGGGAGGCACGGCGGGTAGTGCGACGCAGACGCAGAAGCTGCCGACCAAAGCGGAAGCGTTTATTCTGCTGAACAGTTCCGTGGCCATGTTCGAGACTGCGCTGGCGCGTCTGGGTGCACAACAGGACAGCGCCAGTTTTCCGGTGCTGCTCTCTGCAGGTGGACAGACCATCACGGCGACGTTTCGGCGCGTGACGCGCGACTCCATTAGGTTGCAGCTGGGTCCACAGGAATCGCACCTGATCGTGAGAGGAACGCAGATCGTCAGAGCGCGGACTCCTGCGCAGGGTCTGGTAGTGGAACGCGTAGAAGGCGCCGCGGCAGCGCGAATCTCCCTGGGCAAACCGGACTATTCGGCGCCGGCGAATGCGCCGTATCGCGCCGAGCAGGTCACGCTTCCGACGTCTTCCGGGCACACGCTTGCGGGTACGCTCACCATGCCGTCAGCGCCGGGCCGACGTGTGCCGGCGGTGGTGACGGTTACGGGCAGTGGTCCGCAGGATCGCGATGAGTACATCTCGCTGGTTGCCGGCTACCGGCCGTTCCGCCAGGTGGCGGACACACTGGCCAGGCGTGGCATTGCGGTGCTTCGCTACGACGATCGCGGCACGGGCGAGTCGACGGGCGACTTCGGAGCCGCAACATCAGCGGACTTCGCTGATGATGTGCGCGCCGCGATCGCCTGGCTGCGCGCGCGGCCCGACATCGATCCAGCGAAAATCGTAGTGCTCGGTCACAGCGAAGGCGGGCTGATCGCACCCCTGGTCGCTGCATCCGACCCGCGCCTGGCTGGCATTGTGCTCATGGCCGGTCCATCCAAGGGCGGCCGCGAGATCATCAACTTCCAGATCCGTTACGGTGTCGATCACGATTCGGCCGTTGCTCCGGCCAAACGCGACTCCACGTTTGGCGCGCGCATGGCAGCGTTCGATTCCGCGGCAGCGCAACAGCCGTGGATGAAGTTTTTCCTCGCCTACGATCCGATGCCCACGATTCGGCAGGTCAAGTCACCTGTGCTGATCTTGCAGGGCGCAACGGATCAGCAAGTCACGGCCGATCAGGCCGAAGCCCTGGGCGCGGCTTTGCGACAGGCTGGGAATCGCGACGTAACCGTGCGAGTTTTCCCGGATCGAAATCATCTCTTCTTGCCCGATCCGATCGGTAACCCGGCCGGATACACACGTGCTGCAAGCGGCAGGATCGGACCCGAGGTGATGGGGGAGATTGCTGAGTGGCTGGTCGCGAAGATGAGATAGGGAACGCGAAGTTGGCAGCACCGTCGCGCCGCGTGCGGCGGTTGCTGCTCCTTGCTCTGCCTTGCCTTGCAATCGCGAGCCTGGCGGCCAACGCGGGATCGTGATTGCGCCTGCGGAGCGTTACATCGTGGACGTGCGCTTCGCGCGGTCGGGTCCGGTAGCATTCGAGAATCGTGTGCTGGCGCTGGACCATACGTTCGGCCGGTTCTTTCCGCAGGTGGCCACGTTTGGCGTGGTGCAGGTCAGCGAAAGCGCGCGCCACACGCAACCATGATGTGGCCTTCGACTCACTGCATCGGCACAGCCGCGTGCTGGCCGACATCGACCGCAATCGCGAGCATTTCAACCGGCCGCCCGACCACCAGCTGGTCATGCGCATGGAGGCTGAGAATCTGCCCTTCGTGGTTGACCGTTTCCTCCGCGTCGAATCCTGTACTTTCAACCGGTCGAGTGGAGCGGTACCATGCCCATGATGAACTGGAACACAACCACGAGCGACGTGCGCTAGATCCTCGAGGAGCCGGGCACCGGACGGCGCAACATGGATATCCGGTGGGACTTTCGGGTGGGTGGGTGATGTCCTGAAGATCCCCATCGCCAACCTGCGCGCGACGCTGCATGGCATGCAGCACCCGATTCGCTTCCACAGCCAGCGTTTCGTGGTGCTCGAGCAGAACGGCGTGCGCAACAACAATCTGGGCCTGGAAGGACACGTTTCTGCTGCCGTCCGGTGGTAGTGCGGACATACTTCTCGAAATCTCGAATCCTGGCTCATGGGTGGCACACAGCCATGTCTCCGAGCATCTCGAGTCGGGGATGATGATGACCTATACGGCGCGCTGAGACAGAACAGATTGAGGGAATATCGTATTGCCGACGGGAGCCGTTTTTATCTGGGCGCTGCCGTCGCGGTGTTCCACCTCTCGGTGGACTTTGAAGAAGCGGACATCGTTGGTCGCGGCCTCCAGGCGCAAGGTGCGGCTGAATTCATCGTTCATCTTCAGAGCGGGCCCCGCTCATGGTGTGTTTGATCCGGGTGCCATGATTGCGGTTGGAAAAGTCGCTGCCGCCCAATTCGCCCGGTAGCGGGATCAAGCGAACGGCCCAGGAAAATAGCCACTTGCTGCAGCCTCCAGCACGCTGACCACATGGGCCAAGCC